>NZ_JBQPXM010000008.1:0-215226 GCF_052245235.1 Pseudomonas sp. B392_1p | reverse complement strand
TTGACCAAAATGTCCGCATCGTCCGAGTGCACAGAAAGCACCAACCGCGGCGCTACGGCATGCAACCTCGAAAGCACACCTGGCAGAAACACCGCCTGCGCATAGTCATTCATCGACACCCGAAAGGTTAAATCGCTTTCGACATCAATCTCTTCCTGCGGCCCCAGTCCGATACGCAGCAAATGCAACGCTTGGCGAACCGGCCCATAGATGGCCTGCGCCTGCGGGGTGGGCACCATCCCTCGTGAGGTGCGTTGGAACAGCGGCTCGCCGAGCTGAATGCGCAAGCGAGCCAGGGCGTTGCTAACGGTTGATTGGCTTAGGTGCAACCGCACGGCAGCTCGGGAAAGGTTCTGCTCCTGCATCAGTGCGTCGAACACCAGGAGCAGGTTCAAATCGATCTGACGCAAATTCGTAATCACGAATAAAGCTCTTTCTTAATATCCATTAGAAAAATAATGCTTCCCGCAATATTGTCCTGTCAATTCCTCGACTGGATGGGTACGGATATGCAGTTCGATACGACCGGCTTTCGTGCGCGGTATCGCGCGAGCATCAACCCCCGCTACAGCGCCTGGCTGCATGGCGGCTTTGTTTTTCTGTTCGGCGCGCTTTGCATCGCATTTCTCTGGAGTCGGACCGAGGGCGTCAAGTCCTGGGAGTGGCTGGCGGTGCCGGCGGCACTACTGCTTCAAAACTGGGGCGAGTACAAAATTCATAAAAATCTGGGCCACGTCAAACGTCGTTTCAGCAAGATGTTTTATCAACGCCATACCGGCGATCACCACAGCTTCTTCACCTACGGACAGATGAGCTATGAAGGGGCCAGAGATTGGCGGGTGATTTTGTTTCCGGCCTGGCTGATAGTCGTGTTTGCAGCGCTCACCCTGGCGAGCTATTGGGTGCTGGGCCATTGGAATACCAATGTGGCAGCCCTTTTTAGCGGAACGCTGCTGCTCGGCTATCTCGCCTACGAAGCATTGCATGCCTGCGAACACCTTCCAGAACAACACCCCGTCTCGAAGCTGCCGTGGATCCGCCACATGCGTCGGTTACACGAACTGCACCACGCTCGCGACTTGATGCACACATTCAATTTCAACATCGTGTTTCCACTCTGGGACTGGATATACGGGACGCTCTACTGGGAAAAAGAGGGGCACGAAGAAGACCACAACATGACCTCCATGCAGCACCATATCGATATCAACCGTTCGCAAGAGCGGGTGCTGAGCTATCTGGCCGTTCCGACGCGTTGGCACGAATGGCATCCCTATCCGGTGTCCATCAAAGGCCCTAGCGGTGTCCTCTGTGCCGGAGCCCATTTTGCATACACAGGCGGGCGCGCCGGCCATCTGCTCTGGGATGTCATCGAATACGTGCCAGGACAGCGCTGGAAAGCGCGGGCGCGCGGTAGATACGGCCTGGTCATGTTCTTGACCTACGAATGCAGTACGATTTCGACGAAAACTCGATTCACTCGCACGCTGGAGTACCGTTTCTCTCACCTATTCGGTCGCCTGGCCAACCGCATCTTTTTGCACAAGCGGATCGAGAAGGATTCCGCAGACCTGCTAAACAATCTCAGCGTTGTAGCCGAGCAGTTAATTCCTACATCCGCGGTCTCTACGCCCCGTTGATATGCTTCTTCGCAGCCTCTTGCCGACGCTATCCACTCTGATCGTGACCGGCGCCTTTGCCACCGCGCTGGGCGTGGCGCTGGCTTGGGCCTTTAGCGTTGAGCGCATGATGCTGATGACCCGGCGCCGAAATCAGTGACCTCGCCCATCGCCATGCGAGTGGCCGAGCAAATCGGCGGGGTGATAGCCCTGGCTGCGGTCTTCGTGCTGTTTACTGGGGTCCGTTTGGGCGCTTCGGCTAGACCTCAGTAACTCTTCTTCCCGGGAGACGAATCTCGTTGCGCCCCGAAGCCCCCTCGCATCCCCGCTCACAATGCATTCATTTCAGCAATATCACGCACCACATGATCTGCAGAGTGGTCGAACATCACCTGCTCCTGTGCATCCAGAGGCAACTCGATCACGCGCGCAATCCCCTTGTCTGCCAGTACACAGGGAACACCCATGGCAATCCCTGTTCGCCCGTACTCGCCCTCAAGAATCGCGACCGCCGGCAAAATGCGGTTTCGCCCATGGGCGATAGCATCCACCATCTGCGCAATGGCCACGCCCGGCGCATCGCAGGCGCTCCCCACCTTCTTCAATCCCAGAATTTCGCCGCCCCCCTGACGTGTGCGCTCCACAATCCGCTCAATCAGCTGACTGGACAGGAAGTGAGACAGCGGCACCGAACCGACCGCGCAGTATCGCATCAGCGGCACCATGCTATCGCCGTGCCCTCCCAGCACCAACGCCGTGATATCCCGAGCAGAAAACCCTGTCTCCTCGGCAATGAAACACTTCATGCGCGCCGTATCCAGCACCCCTGCCTGACCGAACACCCTGTCGCGTCCTTTCCCACTAAGACACCAGGCCCGATAAGTCAGCACGTCGACCGGGTTCGACACCACCAACACCGTCGCCTCCGGAGCATGAAGATTAATATCCCGCATGATGGCATCGAGAATTGGCAGATTGATACTCAACACATCCTGGCGCGACTGCCCAGGCTTGCGAGGCACACCCGCCGTAATGACCACCAGGTCAGAATCCTGCAGCATTTCGGCGTTGGACCCGCCGTAAACCCTGGTATCAGAACCTGACTCAACTGCCGCCTGCCAGACATCCAGCGCCTTGCCCTGTGCCAATTCACCCTGCACATCAATCAACATCAGTTCACGACAAAGCTCTTCCCGGGCAATGATCAGAGCCGCCGCCTCACCCACCAAACCGGCACCCACAATTGATAGCTTGTTCACTTCACACCTCCCTGCGGCTCGCGCCACCAGCAACACGCCCACCTGAGCAGAGAAGTATTACCCCCAAACGCTAAAAGGCCACCCGAAGGTGGCCTTAGTCGTTGTATCTGCTTTTCGCCTGCCCAGCGCGGCATAACTTCAGCCTCTGCTAAACCCCATCGACCGAAAACACCTAGAGCGAAATGACTGGCTTGCGATTGGTCGGCCCCCGATTGCGGATTGCGCGGTCTACCCTTACGTCGCGCTAGCCCCGGAAGGCGATGTGGATCTAAGACCGTACAGCCACATTGAAGGTTGGATTAAGCGGATAGAGGAACTGCCCGGTTATCTAGCCAAGCCCTGATCAGTGCTTGATGGCTAACGCTCCTCTCGGAAGCGGCCTCGAAACGTGTTCTAGGCCGCTTACGGCGCTTTCAAATCGAGCAGACGGACAGGCCGCTATCGACCGATTCTGTTGAAAAAGTCAGTTTCTGAGAGCGCGGCTATTCAGACGCTCGAAAAACATCTGGTTTAAGTGTTGCTACGCAAAAACCAAGACAGTTACGTCCGCTGAGTGATTTAGATTTCAACGTCGCTCACGCTCTTTCTTAGGAAAATATCGCAACGGGACTTTTTTAACAGAATCGACCCGAGGGCGCTTTAGCAGTGGCTGGGCTTATCGAGCGTGCAGTATTGCCCCTTGAAATACAGCAAGGGGCAATACTCAGAAGACTCATGCACATTCAGCGCCTTCACCTCTCCCACGACGATCACGTGATCCCCCGCCTCGTACTCGGCGCGAATTTCGCAATCCAACCAGTTCAGGCAGCCGCCAATCAGCGGATTGCCCAAGGGCGAGGTTTGCCGGTCGATGCCCTGCCATTTGTCTGCGCCGCGCTGGGCGAACTGATTGGAAATCGTGGTTTGCTCATCGGACAGGATGTTGACGGCAAAGCGACCAGCCTGGCGGATTTTCGGGTAGCTCGATGACGTGGCCATCACGCTGAATGAAACCAGCGGCGGATTGACCGAGACGCTGTAGAACGACTGGCAGGTAAAGCCCACCGGCTCATCACCGGCGTCCGAGGTGATCACGGTGATTCCTGATGCGAAGTGCCCGAGCGCTTTGCGAAAGCTCAAAGGTTCGATGACTGGGCTGCCGAGAGACATTACTGATCCTAGCTACAGAGGCGAAACAGGAGTGCCTGGGCAAAGCCACAGCACATACAGAGGGGAAACGTAGGAGCTCGAACGCCATAAAAACATCTGCGCGCACCGCTTACGGGGCGCACAGGTGTTGTGAGCCAGAGCGTGCAGGCTTAGCCCAACAGCTCGCGGCGCACGATCTCGGCACCGGCATTAAGTGCGTGCAGTTTGCCGCGGGCCACGCGGCGCGACAATGGTGCCATGCCACAGTTGGTCGAGGGATAGAGCTTGTCGGCATCCACGAACTGTAGTGCCTTGCGCAGCGTGTCGGCCACTTGCTCAGGGGTTTCGATGCTGTCGGTGGCCACATCAATGGCGCCGACCATGACCTTCTTGCCGCGAATCAGCTCGATCAGGTCCATCGGCACGCGGGAGTTCTGGCACTCCAGCGAGATGATGTCGAGCTTGGACTTCCGCAACTTTGGAAAGGCCTCTTCGTACTGACGCCATTCATTGCCCAGGGTCTTCTTCCAGTCGGTGTTGGCCTTGATGCCGTAGCCGTAGCAGATGTGCACCGCTGTTTCGCACTTGAGCCCTTCCAGCGCGCGCTCCAGGGTGGCTACGCCCCAGTCGTTGACCTCATCGAAGAACACGTTGAAGGCAGGCTCATCAAACTGGATGATGTCGACGCCGGCAGCCTCCAGCTCCTTGGCCTCCTGGTTGAGGATCTTGGCAAATTCCCAGGCCAGCTTTTCACGGCTCTTGTAATGACCGTCGTACAGGGTGTCGATCATGGTCATCGGGCCGGGCAGCGCCCACTTGATCGGCTGGGTAGTCTGGCCGCGCAGGAACTTGGCATCTTCGACAAATACCGGCTTTGAACGCGATACATCGCCTACCACGCTCGGCACATTGGCGTCATAGCGGTTGCGGATGCGGACCGTCTCTCGCTTGGTAAAGTCGACGCCTTCCAGGTGCTCGATGAAGGTGGTAACGAAGTGCTGGCGGGTTTGTTCGCCGTCGCTGACGATATCAATGCCCGCATGCAGCTGCTCTTGCAGGGACACGCGCAGGGCATCCTGCTTGGCCTCCGACAAGGCCTCGCCCTCCAGTTTCCAAGGCGACCAGAGCGTTTCAGGCTCTGCCAGCCAGGACGGTTTCGGCAGACTGCCAGCGGTGGAGGTCGGTAGTAACTTTTTCACAAGGGTAATTCCTTCAACAAAAATCAGGCGGCGAAACGCTTGACCCACTGCTCCAGCGTCGACTGGTAGGGCTTGATGAGCTTCTCTTCGACAAATTGTCCCTGCTCAATGGCCAGACGGCTGCGCTCTTCGCGGTCATACACAATGCGCGTCAGCGAGTAGTCCTCATGGCTCAGGCTGGGCTGGTAGTGTTTGCCGGCCGGCGAGTTGGCGTTGTAGATTTCGGGACGGTAGATCTTCTGGAAAGTATCCATCGTGCTGATGGTGCCGATCAGCTCGAGGTCGCTGTAATCGGCCAGCAGGTCGCCGGAGAAGTAGAACGCCAAGGGCGCCACGCTGTTGGCCGGCATGAAGTAGCGCACAGCCAAGCCCATCTTGTCGAAGTACTCATCGGTCAGTGAGTACTCGTCCTGCAGGTACTCATAGCCCAGGACCGGGTGCTGGTTTTCAGTGCGCTGGTAGGTCTTGGTGCTGGAGACACTCAGGCAAATTAGCGGCTGCTTTTTAAAGTTCTCGCGGTAGGCGCTTGAGCTAACGAAGCTCTTGAACAGTTTGCCGTGCAGCTCACCAAAGCCCTCGGGGGTGCTAAAGCCGGGCTGGTTCTTGTTGTGTTCGAGCAGCAGCACGCTGAAGTCGTAGTCGCGCACATAGGAGGAGAAACTGTTGCCGACCACGCCGTCGATCTTCTCGTTCTTGTGATGATCGATGATGTTGGTCTTGAGCACCTCGATCAGCGGCAGGGACTGATCCGCGCCCTGCCCGTCGAGCTCGATGGCAGCCGAGATGATCTCCAGCTCGACCGAGTAGCGGTCGCCAGTAGGATTGTCCCAATACGCCAGCGTGTTGAAGCGGTTGTTGATCATCTTCAGGGTGTTGCGCAGATTCTCCTGGCGGCGCTCACCTCGGGCCAAATTGGCGAAGTTGGTGGTCAGACGAGTGTTCTCGGCCGGCACGTAGTGCTCATCAAAACCAATGCTGTAAACGGAGAACTTGAAATCGGCGCTCATATGTCCAGTCGCTCTGATGCTTAAAATTAATCCTAACTGTTGGCATCGGTCTTGTGGCTAAAGACTTTTGTACCGAGGCCATCAATGGGGGCTTTGTCTGGGGGAATTTTCACCACTGATGACAAATGAGGCAATCTCATTTAATTGGTTATTAAGACAAATTTAACTCATGATCGAGGCGAGAGAGCGGCGCGCTTAGAGTTGGGCTGCGGATCGCACCTATTTTGGAGACGTATCAAGGCTTCAATAGGTGGTCTGATAAGCCACTGCGGAACAGGCCGCTTTTTTTGGGCCGATAGCAGCCAGTCTTGGGAGATCAGAGGCCAACCAAGTCAAAGTGCGGGTCAGCACGAAGTCCCTTCAAAACCCTTATTCCAGAGCGGTTATGACCTAAACCAAGCCGGCCACAAGGCTTTTTCTTACTCATACCCCCAGCACCCATCCCACCGGTCAGCGCTCCGCATTATTGAGGAATGGGTATGGATTCACCGCCTCGCCTTCCCACCACTTCTTGTCGGGTCCCAACCGTAGAATCTCAAAATGCAGATGCGGCGCATCCGCCGCAGCGTTGCCTGTCACCCCCACATACCCGAGCAGGTCCCCGCGCTTCAGCGCCGCGCCCTCTCTTAGCCCGGGAGCGAATGCGTCCAGGTGTGCGTAGTAGTAAACAAATGTCTCGTCGAGATCGAACTGGTAGACCGTGAGCCCGCCAGCCACGCTATTAAATAGCTTGGCTACAGTTCCATCGCCGGCGGCGATGATTGGGGTTCGCAGAGCAGCCGCAATATCAATACCTTCGTGTCGGCGCTCGCCGCGGCATTCGTGGAAGGAATCCCGAAGACTCACGCGCAGGACATCCATAACCGGGATGATCAACCGCGCGGCTGTGAGCAACTGTGCACTCTCTTGTTCAGCCGAATTGCCTGTGACGATGGCAGGACCTGCCCTTTCGGCAGAGCCTTCGACATCATCGCCGCCGGCAATGCAGGTCTCACCTAGAACCATTTCGCCTGGTGATAGGGCTAACGTGACGATCAATACCTGCGCACCCAGCACTGAAGCTAATCGACCGACAGGCGTATGACGCGTAACCCTGGATTCGGACATGCAGTCCCCGCATGGGCGTAGATGTTGAACGGCTCTAAAGCTGCCTTGGCCGGCCGGCGACGGGATCATCGCTGCATAGCGACCACCGGAACTATCCGTTCTGCAGACCGCCAAAAGGTTAGTTCAGCCTCATACGCGCGCGGTCGACCGGGCGGCATTTGCTTCCGGATCATGCACCCGCTCGGCGGGACTCATCGATGCTTTACCGTAGAGAGGAGCATGAAAATGACCCACCCCCTGAGGTTCTATTTCGCAATCATTCTCGCGACCTTCTGGCTGGCATTAGCGAGCCTGCTTAACAACGCAAGCGCCGCAACTGCCGAAGACCTGGATGCCGACGCCCGGCAGGCCCTGGAAATACTCTATAAGACCCACCCCTTTGCCGAGACCATTTCGAGCAACGCCAAGGCCGTTCTGGTCTTCCCGAATATCGTCAAGGCAGGGCTGGTGTTCGGAGGTAGTTATGGCGAAGGCGTGTTGATGCGCGGCTCAACCGTGGATGCTTACTACAACTCCGTATCAGGATCCTGGGGCCTGCAGGCCGGTGCCCAGTCTTACGGTTATGCCGTGTTCCTAATGACCGACAAAGCTCTGAACTACGTGCGCGAAAGCAAAGGCTGGGAAATCGGTGTAGGGCCGACCGTGGTTGTGGTTGACGAAGGCGTCGCGAAGAACCTGTCGAGTACGACACTGAAGGATGATGCCTATGCGTTCATCTTCGACCAGCAAGGGCTGATGGCAGGAGTCAGCATCGAAGGCACGAAGATTTCTCTGATCAAACGCTGAGTCGACCCGTTTTGCGGCTGAGACAGCAGGGCAATCTAAAACTGACCCTGCTGCTCACCCGCAACACGTACTTGATTGCGACCCTCGTGCTTGGCTGCGTAAAGCGCGCCGTCGGCTTTGGCGATTAGCTGATCGACATCAATACGATCTACGTGCGTGCACGCCAAACCCATGCTGACGGTGATGGGAATGGTCCCGCCTGGAGTCATGATCGGTGCCTGAGCGATGGCAAGGCGAATTTTCTCGGCGACGCAGCGTGCGCCTTCGGCGTCCGTGTGCGGTAAGGCGATGGCAAACTCCTCGCCGCCGAGCCGGCCAAAAAGGTCACGCGAGCGAAGCATGCGGGTGCAGATGGTGGTGAATTGCTTGAGCACCGCGTCGCCGATGGGGTGCCCATAACAGTCGTTGACGCGTTTGAAATGGTCGATATCCAACATCAGCAGGCTCAGACAATCACCATGACGACCAGTCCGAGCGAGTTCTGCTTCAAGCCTGTGGAGGAATGAGCGGCGGCTGCTCACGCCGGTCAGCGCGTCAGTATTGGCAAACTGGGACAGCTGATCATGGGCCTGGCGAAGGCTGGCGGTGTTTTGAAAATACCGACGACTCAGCACGAAGATCAAAATCCCCGCAGCGAACAGCAGCACCGAAATGACGCCCGCCGAGATGATCAGCAATTCCCTGCGCTCCCGGTAGGCCGCCAAGAAATCCTTAGGAGCCAACAGCACAACCACCACGACGCCATACTCGTTGAGGCGCCGATAAGCACCAAGGTGGTACTCGCCGTCAAGGCTGCTTACGCCCTCGAAATAGCCACGCTCGGGGCTGCTCGCGTCAAAGTAGGGTTTGCTCTGGGGCACCTTGAATTGACCGTAACGCTCGATGATGGGCGAGCCGGAGGCGATGGCGCGCACGCTGCGGTCAGTGCCAAGCAACACAATGCTGCCGTTTGGCCCAACATCGATTTGCTCGTAGTAGTCGGCAAAGAAACTGGTGGGCACGGAATGCACCAGTACACCGGCAAATTGGCCGTTCTGGAGAATGGGGCGGGTGAACTGAATCGTCCACTGTTGCGATACCCGACCCAGCACCGGCTTGCTGATGAACAAACGGTCGACGTCGGGGTTGTCACGGTGAATACGGAAGTGTTCACGGTCGCTCAGATCCACTGGCTCGGCTTCCGGAGCGAGATTGGAATACATCAACCGACCTTCCTTGTTAATCACGGCAAACTGCGCAACGAAGCTGCCGTAGGGCTCCACCTCTCCCCTGACATAGCTGTGAAAGTCGGAATGCTCAAGCACGTCCTCGCGCATATCCAACAAAATGATATCCATCAGCCTGATCACGCTGTGCACATGCGCTTCAAAGGCTGTCGCCAGGTTCATCGCATCATTTCGCGCAGCGCTTTCGGTCGAGGCGCGTTCATGCTTGATCTCATTCAGAACGAAGGCCCACATGGGCATCAGCGCAAGAAGCAGTATGGAGCCTGTTAAAAATCCCGCTTTGCCTTTCAAGCCTTCACTCCGCTGCACTCTCAGTGTTTCGTACACTGCAATGATACTTAATGCTTATGTCGACTGAGCGTGCCACCCCATGAATGCGCTAACGGAAAAGCAACTGAAAAGGAGACCAACGGTAAGGAAACCCGGAAGAGGACAGATTTAGGAGTATGAAACCGAATCCAAATTTTCAAGGCCAAGGGTGTGGGTCCGCACGGAGCTCTCTTTCAAACCCTTATTCCAGGGTTGCCCAAGGCTAAACGAAGCAGGCCACACGCTCTTAACCGCAGAAATCGACCGAAACTCGCTGAATTCAGCGAGGTTGCGGTCGACAGAAAGCCAGCAACAAAAAAAGCACCCGAAGGTGCTTTTCTTGTCAGCGCGCTTAATGGGTTAGAGCCGACACATTCGCCCGCGCCTTATGCAGCTTTTTAAAGCTGTCGATAAGCCGCAAGTGCCTGTCGAGGCCTTCAAGTTTCATGCTCGTCGGCGTCAGGCCGAAGAAGCGTACGCTGCCCTCAACGGACCCCAGCGCGGCGTCCATGCGGGCGCTGCCGAACATGCGGCGGAAGTTGGCTTCGTAATCGGCCATTTCCAGCTCGTCGTCCAACACCACTTCCAGCACCACGTTCAGGGCCTGGTAGAACAAGCCACGCTCGACGGTGTTGTCGTTGTACTGCAGGAAGGTTTCCACCAGCTCCTTCGCCTCGTCGAAGCGCTGCAAGGCAACGTAGATCAGCAGCTTCAATTCGAGAATCGTCAACTGACCCCAGTCCGTGTTGTCATCAAATTCAATGCCGATGAGGGTACTGATGTCGGTGTAATCATCCAGTTCGCTTTCTTCCAGCCGCTCAACCAGCGCTTGCAGCTCGTCGTCGTCCAGGCGATGCAAGTTGAGGATGTCCTCGCGGAAGAACAGAGCCTTGTTGGTGTTATCCCAAATGAGGTCATCCACTGGATAAACTTCGGAATAACCCGGCACCAACATGCGGCAGGCGGTTGCGCCCAGGTGCTCATACACCGCCATGTACACTTCTTTGCCCATGTCTTCGAGGATGCCGAACAAGGTCGCGGCTTCTTCGGCATTGGAGTCAGTACCCTGGCCAGAGAAGTCCCACTCGACGAACTCGTAATCAGCCTTGGCACTGAAAAAGCGCCACGAGACGACGCCGCTGGAATCGATGAAATGCTCAACAGAGTTGTTCGGCTCCGTCACCGCGTGACTTTCGAAAGTCGGCTGCGGTAAATCGTTGAGGCCTTCGAAACTGCGGCCTTGCAGCAACTCCGTCAGACTGCGCTCCAGCGCCACTGCCAAGCTGGGGTGTGCGCCGAACGAGGCAAACACGCCGCCGGTACGCGGGTTCATCAGGGTGACGCACATCACCGGGAATTGTCCGCCCAGCGACGCATCCTTCACCAGCACCGGAAAGCCCTGCTCTTCCAGCCCCTGGATGCCGGCCAGAATGCCAGGGTACTTTGCCAATACCGCGTCCGGCACATCGGGCAGTGCGATCTCACCTTCGATAATCTCGCGCTTTACCGCGCGCTCGAAAATTTCCGACAGGCACTGCACCTGCGCTTCGGCCAGGGTATTACCGGCACTCATGCCGTTGCTCAGGTACAGGTTTTCGATCAGGTTGGTCGGGAAATACACCACCTTGCCATCCGACTTGCGCACATAGGGCAGCGCGCAAATGCCACGCTCCACGTTGCCCGAGTTGGTGTCGTACAGGTGCGAGCCACGCAATTCGCCATCCGGGTTGTAAATCGCCAGGCAGTGGGCGTCGAGAATTTCAGCCGGTAGCGCATCGTTACGACCCGGCTTGAACCAGCGCTCTTCCGGATAATGCACAAACGCCGCATTGGCGATGTCTTCGCCCCAGAACTGGTCGTTGTAGAAGAAATTGCAGTTCAGGCGTTCGATGAACTCGCCCAGCGACGATGCCAATGCGGCTTCCTTGGTCGCGCCCTTGCCATTGGTAAAGCACATCGGCGAGTGCGCATCGCGAACATGCAGCGACCAGACATTGGGCACGATATTGCGCCACGAGGCGATCTCAATCTTCATGCCCAGGTCCGCCAGAATGCCGGACATGGTGGCGATGGTTTGCTCCAGCGGCAGATCCTTGCCCGCGATATAGGTGCTCGTCTCGGAATCCGGATTTACCATCAGCAACGCCTGGGCGTCGGAGTCGAGATTCTCCACCTCTTCGATGATGAACTCAGGCCCGGTTTGCACCACCTTCTTTACCGTACAACGGTCGATAGAACGCAGGATGCCCTGGCGGTCTTTTTCAGAGATGTCCGCCGGCAACTCGACCTGGATCTTGAAGATCTGGTTGTAGCGGTTTTCCGGATCGACAATGTTGTTTTGCGAAAGGCGGATATTTTCGGTGGGGATGTTCCGCGTCTGGCAGTACAGCTTTACAAAGTAGGCCGCACACAAGGCCGAGGAGGCTAGAAAGTAATCGAACGGGCCCGGCGCGGAGCCATCGCCCTTGTAACGGATAGGTTGATCAGCCACCACCGTGAAATCATCGAACTTGGCCTCAAGCCGAAGGTTGTCGAGAAAGTTGACCTTGATTTCCATGTGGTTTACCAGAATGACGAGCAGGACGAATTGGCCGCCATTATCCGGTTTTCCAGCGGGATGTCTTGTTCAGAAGCCGCGGCGATTTGCGTGTGGCGCACCTTGCGCACTGGCCATCACGCTCTGGAAAAGGGCTGCGCTGAGGTACGGGGTGAGCAGGACGCCCTCGCCAATCTGATCAGTGGCAAAAATGACTGTGCCCTGACGGCGCGCCAACTCGCTCGAGCCCGGCCGAGTGTGAACGTCAAAAACAAAAAATCCGATGCCGGATACCCGACATCGGATTTTAGGTGGTGCGTGTCGATTACTTCTTCAGTTGCATGGTGCCGTGTTCGGCCAGGTTGGTGTGCCAGGAGAAAGCCTTTTCCAGCACGTGCGGGGTATGGCCGCCGCGGGCCTTCGCCTCTTCGAGGTAAGCCATTGCCTGATGCTTGTAATCAGGGTGCATGCAGTTGTTGATGATGCGCTCGGCCGCCTCAACTGGGGCCAGACCACGCAGGTCCGCAAAACCCTGTTCGGTGATGATGCAGTCGACATCATGGTTGGTGTGGTCGACGTGGGTCACGAACGGCACGATCGAGGAAACGTTGCCGTTCTTCGCGGTGGAGGTGGTCACGAAGATGCTGATACGCGCGTTACGGGCGAAGTCACCCGAGCCGCCGATGCCGTTCATCATGTGAGTGCCGCTGACATGGGTGGAGTTCACGTTGCCGTAGATGTCCACTTCCAGTGCGGTGTTGAAAGAAATGATACCCAGGCGACGGATCACTTCCGGGTGGTTGGAGATTTCCTGCGGACGGAACACCACCTTGCCGGCGTACTTGGCCATGTCGGAAGCCAGGTTCTCGACGCGCTTCTTGGACAGCGAGAACGCGGTGCCCGCAGCAAACTTGACCACACCTGCGTCGATCAGGTCGAAGACGCCGTCCTGCAGTACTTCCGAAGCAACCACCAGGTCCTTGAACTCGGAGGTGCGCATGCCGTTCAGCACGGCGTTGGCTACGGAACCCACACCGGACTGCAGCGGAGCCAGGCTGTTGGTCAGGCGACCTGCCTTGACTTCGGCGCGCAGGAAGTCGAGCAGGTTGTCAGCGATTTGCTGGGTGTCTTCGTTCGGCTCGAACAGTGGCGAAGGGATATCCGGCTGGCTGGACAGTACGATACCGCGCACCTTGGCCGGATCGACCGGAATGCCCACGGTGCCGATTCGGGTGCTGATGTCGTACACAGGAATATCTTTACGCGAATTCTCACCGGCGGCGCCCGGCACGTAGATATCGTGCATGCCTTCGTACTCACGCGGAGCAGACGTGTTCAGCTCGATGATCACGTGTTTGGCGGTTTGTACGAAAATCGGCGAGTTGCCTACGGAACCGGTCGGAATGATCTGACCGTCTTCGGTGATAGCAGCGGCTTCAATGATGGCGTAGTCGACTTGCGGCAGGACGCCCTGGCGGATCAGTTCAGCCATGTGCGACAGGTGCTGGTCGATGTACAGCACTTCGCCGGCGTTGATCTTTTTGCGCTGTACCGGGTTGCCCTGATAAGGAATGCGCTTGTTGATGATGCCCGCCTCAGCCATGGACTGGTCGGCGGCCGGGCCCATGGAAGCGCCGGTGAACAGGTTGACCTTGAACTTCTCTTTCTGGCCACGCTCGGACAGTGCCCGAGGGAATTCCTTCGGTTCACCAAACAGAGTGAAACCACTCATACCCAGCGTCATGCCGTCTTCGATCCACGATGCTGCTTCTTCTGCCGATACAACCTTGTCCAGGAAAGCAGCATTGCGAATGTACTTTTTTAGATCCGTTGTCATGAAATCCACCTCTGAATTAATGCTCGCCTATGAGGATCTGCAGCGCATCACATAGCGCCCTGACGGTTCGAGTGTGTCAGGACTTCAAGCGTGGGAGGCTAACGCCATGTCGCTACCACCCAACCTACAGAACCTCACAAGGAATCATGCCGCGCTTAACGTCCGCTTTTTAATCGCTCACCGTATTCTAGGGTTACCCAGTTTTTTGACAGCTATACAAAGGTCGACCATCCGAGCATGTCGGAGCGGCTTGGCACGCACTAAACTCAGACGGTTGGGTTTGCAGCAAAACAGGATCGCCAAAAGAAGGCGGCGCCGGATTATACCGACTCGATTGACCAGGCGCGTGAGAATGTAACGGTCGCCACTCTACCTGATGCGGCCATTCATCTGTGCCGGCGAGGTGATCCGGTATAAGCCGTGATTGCCCAGAACGCACGACCTGCCGTGCGCTACACTCGGCGCCGATCTTCGGGAGCAAAGCAACATCTTAAAGGTCGAACCTCTCCCATAGCCGTAGCGGAAGCCCTCAATGCCCAGTCGTTCGCTGTCCCGAATCTCGCGTTTGCTGATCAGCACCTTGTTGCTGGCTACGCTTGCCGCTTGCGCCAGCCTGGCGCCTCGCGACCCGTTGAAGATCGACCTGGCCGGCCTGGAACCTTTACCGGGGCAAGGTCTGGAAATGCGCTTCAAGGTGAAATTGCGCGTGCAGAACCCCAATGACACCAGCATCGACTTTCAGGGCGTGGCACTGGAGCTGGATATCAACGGTCAGCCCCTGGCCAGCGGGGTGAGCGATCAGCGTGGCAGGGTGGCCGGTTTCGGCGAAACACTGATCGAAGTCCCGGTGACCATTTCCGCCTTTTCGGCCCTGCGTCAGACCTGGGGGCTGGCAGGCTATCAGCCCGGCCAGGGCGTGCCCTATGTGATCCGCGGCAAGCTCGGCGGCAGCATGCTCGGCTCGGCGCGTTTCAGTGACTCGGGCATACTCGATTGGCCTGCACCGGCCCAGCGCTGAGACGCGCCAATCGGTTGCGGTGCTCAATACGCGCCTCAGAAATAGCCTCGCCCATGTGGCGCAGCAGTGTCGGAGGTCCCGCCTTGCTTTGGCTGCAGATGTTCGGACTGCAGCACGGCGCCGGTCTGGGGGTCATACTCGATGCGCAGTAACGGCGTGCCATTGGGATCCAGGCGAATTTCCAGTCGCAAACGTCCCTGCTCGTCAAAACGCTTGTGGCTGCCCACGCCAACGCCTCCTCTCTGGGCGCCGCGGTAGCTGAGCTTGCCGTTTTCCCAGTAGTGCTCGACCCGCAGCACCGGCTGCGACGTCGCCTCGGTGCCAGGTTTCACAAAGCGGCGTTCCTTTAGCTCTCCGTTGGGATACCACTGAGTACTGTGAGTGATATGCCCTTGCTTCCAGACAGTTTCCTGCACGAGCTGGCCATTTTCTGCCCATTCTCGCTCCCGTCCTTCGCGCAGACCTTCGGCCTGGTTCCGGCCTCGTCCACGAAACGTACTTTCCGCTTTTAACTGACCATTGGGGAAATAACGCACCGTAAGCTGTTCGTCATTGATCAGCCGAAAGGAGCTGCGCAAACGCCCCCATTCGTCCAGCTCGTCGCGACGTTGCAGCTCACCGAGCAGCCAGCTTTCCTGCCTCACCGGCCCATGTTCTCCGTGCAGCACCACTTCGCTGGGTTGCCCGGCAAATCCGCACCACTGCCGATCCAACTCCTCCAGCAAGGGTCGATGGCCGCACTGCAGGTTGCTCAACTGACCGTCGGCAAGAAAACTCGCCGCAGCCCGTTCGCGGCCATTGGCATCAATCCAGGCAATCCGGCTCAGACCTCCGTCCGTGCGATAAAATTTTTCCAGGCCCATCCGGCGCCCATCCACGTGGGCCATCTGGTAACGCACCGTGCCAGTGCTGTAGAACTCGCGCAGGTCCCCTTGCAGATTGCCGGCGGCATCAACCTGAAACTCACGCAGCAAGCGCCCCGCCCCATCGTACTGGCGGCGTATGCCTTGCTCGAAGGTCTCATACGGCTCTGCCGTTGCTGGGCTCGCGCTCTCGTCGAAGCACTCTGGTAAAGCGGCGCCCAACACACCCAATGCATCCAGGCGATAAGTCCACATTGACCAGGCCAACCCAACCAGCACGATCATCCACAGTCCGGTACCCAGCCGGCGACATTGCCAGCGCTTCATTGCCGATCTCCTTATCGTTCTTCTCCGCCATCCTGGCAGGGGTTCCCACGCCCTTTCAGACACACCGATAGGCCCAGATGCGAAGCTCTGGACCTCTGGATTGCGGAAAAGGAGTGTGGCTTGCCCAAGGGCATTTATTGCCCCAAGCCTGCTCAGACTAGCAGCGTTCAGAACGCTAACCGGGACTTTCAGTTCCGCTGTGCATGTCCGCTGTGCCTGCAACCGTTATAGTCGGCGGTCGCTGTGGAGTGCCTTATGTCCGTGATGTTGAATGCCTGGCGCCATGCTCCGACCCATCGCCGGGTCTGGGCGTTGGCCGTTCCCATGATCCTGTCCAATCTGTCGGTGCCGCTGGTAGCACTGGTCGACACGGCCGTGGCCGGCCATTTGCCCCACGCCCACCAACTCGGCGCGGTAGCGGTGGGCAGTACTCTGTATGTGATGATCGTCGGCACCCTGGGTTTTTTGCGCATGGGTACCACAGGCTTTGCCGCCCAGGCCAGTGGGCGTGAAGATGGCGGCGCCTTGCGACAGGTGTTGCTACAGGGCCTGGTGCTGGCTGTGCTACTGGCGTTGCTGCTAGGCAGCTTGGCGGTACCGCTGAGCACCTCTGCCCTCGGGCTGATGAACCCCTCAGCCGAGCTGCACGACCTGACGCGCGAATTCTTCCATATCCGCCTGCTCGGCTTGCCCGCCGCCCTGGCCAACTATGCGCTGGTCGGCTGGTTCCTCGGCTCGCAGAATGCCCGCGCACCTCTGGCCGTGCTGCTCACCACAAACATCACCAATATTGTCTTGTCGTTGTGGTTTGTGCTTGGCCTCGAGTGGGGCGTGGCCGGTGCTGCCTGGGCGGCGGTGCTCGCCGAATGGAGCGGGGTTTTGCTCGGCCTGCTGCTGACGCGCCTGGCCCTGCGTCAGCAAACGGGCCGGCTGGACGTTCACGCACTGCGCCGCTGGCGTAACTGGCGCCCGCTGCTGGCGGTGAATCGGGACATTTTTATCCGCAGCCTGGCGCTACAAGGCGTGTTCTTTCTGTTCACTGTGCAAGGCGCACGCCTGGGCGACGCCACGGTGGCGGCCAATGCCTTGCTGCTTAATGGGCTGCTGGTCACCGCCTACGCATTGGATGGCCTGGCCCATGCAGTCGAGGCGTTGTGCGGGCACGCCATCGGTGCTCGCGACCGGCTTGCCTTGCGCCGCGCCTTGGTGATCAGCGGGGGTTGGTCGCTGCTGGCCAGCCTGCTCTTTGCCCTGTTGTTTTTCAGTGGTGGCGAGGTGTTCGTCAATCTGCAGAGCGATATTGCCGAGGTGCGCGCGGTGGCCCATAGGTACCTGCCGTATCTGGCTCTGCTGCCGCTGATTGCGGTCTGGAGCTACCTGCTCGATGGCCTGTTCATCGGTGCCACGCGAGCCCGCGAAATGCGCAATGCCATGCTCATCGCCGTGGCCCTGAGTCTGCCCTTGGGGCTGGCGTTGCGCCCCATGGGCAATCATGGTCTGTGGCTGGCGTTCCTGACCTTCATGGGCATCCGCGGCCTTTGTCTGGCTACTATGGGTTGGCGACTTGCGCGCCATGACCGCTGGTTTGCGCCGACACCGCAACCGTAGAGCGGCGCGACCGCCCTACGGTTGGGTAATCACGTGGACAGGTACGACGACCGCGTCAGGCCCAGGCGCAGCGCATCGAGGAACTGGGTGCGTTCGCGGGCAGTGAGCGTGGCGCTGGCCACTTTGTCGCGGTAGAAGGTCATCAGTTCTTCCGGCGACAGGTGCACGTAGCGCAGCATGTCCTCAATGGTGTCGTGGGTTTCGATGCCGGCGTGGTAAACGCTGCCATCGGGACGCTGATAGACATTCACCGAGTCGGTGTCGCCGAACAGGTTGTGCATGTCGCCGAGAATTTCCTGGTAGGCCCCGACCAGGAACACACCGAGCAGGTAATCCTCGCCGGGGCGTACCTCATGCACCGGCAGGCTGGTTTCGATGCTCTGTTCGTCTACGTAGTGCTTGATCTTGCCGTCCGAGTCGCAGGTCAGGTCCTGCAGCACGGCGCGGCGCAGCGGCTCTTCATCGTGGCGATGCAACGGCGTGATCGGCAGGATTTGGTCGATTGCCCAGGTGTCCGGCAGGCTCTGGAACACCGAGAAGTTACAGATGTATTTGTCTGCCAGCTTGTCGTTGAGCTCATCGAGCACCGCGCGGTGCGAACGTTGGCGGGCCTTGAGCTGATTGTACAGGCGCCGGCAGATGGCGAAGTAGCACTGCTCGGCCAGGGCCTTCTGCGGCAGGCTGAGCTTGCCGGCGGAATACTGGCTCGATACCTCGCCAATAAAATGCGTGGCTCGCCAGTACGTCTCGGCGACCATTTCCGGGTCGGTGTCACCCAGCAACCCGATCAACTCCTGCAGCGTCTCAGGATGCTCCACCTCGGCGTCGATGACGGGCGTTTCATCGTTGTGGCGCTCGACATCGGTCACCTGCACCACCAGCACCGCGTGATGGGCAGTCATCGCCCGGCCGCTTTCAGAAAAGATATGCGGATGCGGCAGGTCCTGCAGGTCGCAGAAGCCCTTGAGCATGCCGACCACGGTGGCGGCGTAGTCATCGATGTCGTAGTTGATCGAACTGGCGTTGCGCGAGTGGGTGCCGTCGTAGTCCACGCCCAGGCCGCCGCCGACGTCGATGTGATCGACCGGCAGTCCCAGCGCGCGCAGCTCACCGTAATAACGGATCGCTTCACGAAAACCCTGGCGGTAATCGGCGATATTGGCGATCTGCGAGCCCATGTGGAAATGCAGCAGACGCACGCCCTGATCCAGCCCGGCGGCGCGAAAGCGTTCGATTACTGTCAGCAACTGCGCGGCAGACAGACCGAACTTGGATTTCTCACCGCCCGTGTCGGCCCACTTCGACGAGGACAGCGAAGACAGGCGCACGCGCAAGCCGATCTGCGGAGCGACCTTGAGTTCGGCTGCCTCCTCGATGACCAGCGCAACCTCGGATTCCTTCTCGATCACAATAAACACGTTGTGACCCAGCTTCTGGCCGATCAGCGCCAAGCGGATGAACTCGCGGTCCTTGTAGCCGTTGCAGACGATGGTGCCGCCCTTGGGCGCCAGCGCCAGCACCGCCATCAGCTCAGGCTTGGAACCGGCCTCCAGACCAATGGCGACGTTTTCGGTGGCGATGATGTTTTCCACCACCGCTTCCTGTTGGTTAACCTTGATCGGGTATAGCGCGCTGTAGCGGTTCTGGTAGTCGAGCCGCTCGATATGCGCGTCAAAAGCGCCGGTCAGTTGGCGCACGCGGTCCTGAAGAATGTCGGGAAAACGCAGCAATAACGGCAGCGACAAACCACTGCCGCGCAATTGCTGCACCTGCTCGAAGACATCGATGGGCTTGCCGAGGCCGGGGCGTGGGTTAACTTCCACCCGCCCGGCATCATTGATCGCAAAATAGCCTGCGCCCCAGTGACGAATGCCATAGACACTGCGGCTGTCCGCTACGGTCCAGCTGCTGCCATCGTCCTTGCGTGTACGTCGAGCCATTGTTTTCTCCAGCAAACCTCAAAGTCGCCCAGAGCCTGACAGCTCAATACGGGAATGGGAAGGGTGGGCAAACTATCCGCTGCCGCTTTTTTTAACCGGCGCTCAACCGCCGGATTTCTTGGCCTTGAAGCCACGCTTGATCAGTTCGTCCAGCAGCAAGTCGACATGCTCACCCTGGATTTCAATTACGCCCTCCTTGAGACCGCCACCGCAGCCGCAGCGTTTCTTCAGCGCGCTGGCCAGCTCCTTGAGCTCCGGTTCGGCCAGGGGCACGCCCGTGATGGTGGTGACCGTCTTGCCGCCGCGACCCTTGGTTTCGCGGCGGACACGGGCAATACCGTCGCCCGCGGGAATCTGGCTCTGCGAGCAGATGCAAGCGGCCTGCGGCTGGCCACAATCGGGACAATGCCGGCCGGCATCGGTGGAATAAACCAAACCGCCCAAAGCGGCGAAGGAAGAGGTTTTCTTGGACATTACTAAGTCCTCGCAAGAGCACGGGGCGCGCAGTGTAACGACAAACACGCCCTGCCCCCATCGGTGCACAGGCGACGACGGCGCCGAGTTGTAAGGCGGCGTCGCTCGATTCAAAAAGATAGGCGAGTTCACCACAGCTGGATGAGCACCCCGCCAGTGGGGTGTCTTTCTGGCGCGCCGCTGCCGAGCCGATGGGCGGCCGCCGTGCCTTGCGTATCCAGCCAGACGACGGGGGCGCGGCCAGCTTACGAAAGGGAATCCAGATACAGGCGCAGCGCCTGCAGCGAGTCCGGGCAGAAAGACTGCCCTGGAATGCTCGCCAACACTTGATCTACGGGCTGAAAGACCGCTTCCAGTACTTCTTCGGCTTGCAGGTGCAGCGCGGCGTCGGAAACCGTCGAATACACTGCGCCCCACAGGCGATTGCCCGGTGTGTCGTGGAAAAAACGACCATGGGCCCGCAGCTCGACCCCGGCTATGCCCAGCTCTTCTTCAAGCTCACGGGCCGCGGCCTGGGCATAGTCTTCTCCGGCATCCACCATGCCACCGGCGGCCACGTCCCAGTAGCCTGGATACAGCGCTTTACTCAGGGCCCGCCGATGCACGCAGAGCTCACCGGCCGAATTGAACAGCAGAATGAACGTGCAGCGCCCAATCAGGCCCCGCGCGCGTAATTCGGCGCGCGGCAGGCAACCCAGCAACCGGTCCTGCTCGTCGACCCAGGCGACGGATTCGACATCCGACGCCGCCCGGTGCGCCTGTTCGGCTGCGCTAATCGACATCGTTACCCCTGACTAAGCAATTGGCGCAGATCGATGACTGCGGCATTGGCTCGTGAGATGTAGTTGGCCATGACCAACGAGTGGTTGGCCAGCACGCCATAGCCGCTGCCGTTGAGCACCATCGGACTCCAGATGGTTTCCTGAGCGGCTTCGAGCTCACGAATGATCTGCCGCACACTGATGGTCGCGTTCTTCTTGGCCAACACGTCGGCGAAATCCACTTCGATGGCGCGCAGCAGGTGTGACAGCGCCCACGCCTGACCGCGCGCTTCGTAGAACACGTCGTCGATCTTCAACCAGGGCGTTTCCACAATGTCTTCGCTGAGCTGCAGCGACTGGCCGGCGCCGGTGTTTTCCAGATCGGCGTTAAGGCGTACCCGACCAATGCTCGCAGACAGGCGTTGGGACAGTGAACCGAGGCGAGTGGCGACATCACCCAGCCAGTTGTTGAGGTTGTCGGCGCGGGTATAAAAAAGTGCATGGGTCTGGGCCGGATCGGAGAGCCGCGCCAGATAGCGATCCAGCGCGCGGATACCCTGGCGGTATTCGCCTTCCGACGGCGGCAGTGCCCAACTGTTGTTGTCGAAGTTGAACAGCGGCTCGGCCTTGGCCAGGTCAGGGTCCTCGGTGGACTGCGACTGCGAGCGGGCAAAGTCCTTGCGCAACGCCCGCGCCAGGTCGCGCACCTGCACCAGCGCGCCATATTCCCAGCTGGGCATGTTGTCCAGCCACAAACCCGGCGGGGCGATGTCATTGCTCAGGTAGCCGCCCGGCTTGTCGAGCAGCGTGCGCGCCACCTGTTTGAGGGTTTCCACCGTGGTGTAACCAATCACCAATTGACGCTGGGCCTGCTGCGCTGCGGCCTGGGTGTGCTGTTGCACCGCGAAAGGCGCGGGCTCGCGGC
The DNA here is from genome assembly GCF_052245235.1 of Pseudomonas sp. B392_1p. Lineage (NCBI taxonomy): Bacteria > Pseudomonadati > Pseudomonadota > Gammaproteobacteria > Pseudomonadales > Pseudomonadaceae > Pseudomonas > Pseudomonas sp. B392_1p. The sequence continues at coordinate 193,297 of NZ_JBQPXM010000008.1, read as the reverse complement.
TCCAGTACCAGCCGACGACCCAACTGACCAGCAGGAGCACAGCGATGACGATGAGTAGGCCACGCCCCAGCCAGCTGCGTTCCTTGGCCGTCGCGCCGGTAGCGTTTACAGAGTCGTTTGAGCCGCCGCCGCGGTTCTTCCAGTCCAACATGGCAGTGTCCTTCCAGTTTATTTCAGTGCAGGGATTCGACCGTGACCCATCCAGCGGGTTGCGCGCCAGCATGTTTTGAGATCCGGTACCCACTATATAGGGAAGGCCGGCAGCTTGCCGGCGCGACGTTGTGAGAGCTGCTACGCAGCGTGCTCAAATGTGGCTTATCGCCGCCGCCCGGAACGGATAGCCTGTGCCTCTAATCAACAAGAGTCGCGCACCATGAGCGAACATGAACCCAGCCTGCGTCTCAAACAGCATTTTGCCCAACGCGTGATCCACCAGGCCCGTCAGGTCCTGGAATTCTGGCAGCGTTTGCAACGCGGCGACTGGAACCCTGCAGATCTGGCTTCGCTTGCCGAAGCCAACCTGCTGCTGATGCGCCAAGCCGAACGCTTTGGACAAGTCGAGCATGTGGAACTGGCGCGGGGCATCCAGCACTGCGTGGAGCGAGCCGAAGCCAACCAGGGCCGACTCGACAGTGACCTGATCAGCGATCTTGATCAGTTGCTGCAGCGCCTGGCTTGCACCGGGCTGCGCTATGGCGACGACAAGCAGGTTTTTCTGCCTTCGTTGCGCAAGCCGATTTACCTGGCGCTGCTGGATCAGGAATGGGCTTCACGCCTGGTTCGTCAATTGGAGTTTTTCGGCATGGTGGCGCACTCGCTGACTACCCCCGAACATTTCCACACCGCACTGCGCGAGCGCCACCCGGCGGCTATCGTCATGGACTTCGACTTTGCCGGGCCCCGCCAAGGCCTGCACCTGATCCAGCAGCTCCAGCAGGCGCGCAGCGACAAGTTACCGGTGCTGTTCTTCAACCCAGGCGAAACCGATGCGCCAACCCGCCTGGCCGCTGTACGCGCCGGGGGCGTGGCTCTGCTCAGCGGCAACCTGGATGCCTCCTGCTTATTAGAAAAAATCGAAACGCTCACCCACAGCGCCCACCAGGAACCCTACCGTGCCCTGGTGATCGACGACTCGCGTGCCCAGGCCACGCATACCGAGCGCATCCTCAACAGCGCAGGAATCATCACTCGCGCGCTCAATGAACCGATCGATGCCCTGGAAATCCTTGCCGAATTCCAACCCGACCTGATTATCCTCGACCTCTACATGCCCGACTGTACCGGCCCCGAGCTGGCCCGGCTGATCCGCCAGGATGAACGCTACGTCAGCGTGCCCATCATCTACCTGTCGGCCGAAAGCGACCTGGACAAACAGCTCGATGCGATGAATGAAGGTGGCGACGATTTCCTCACCAAGCCGACCCCGCCCCATCACCTGATTGCCACGGTGCGCAACCGTGCTCAGCGCGCCCGCAACCTGAAAGCCCACATGGTGCGCGACAGCCTGACCGGCCTGTACAACCACACGCATATCCTGCAGCTGCTCGAAGATGCCGGCGTGCGTGCCCGCCGCGACGGCAGGCCGTTGTCCTTTGCAATGATCGACATCGATCATTTCAAGCAGGTCAACGATCAGCATGGTCATCCCATGGGCGACCGCGTGATCAAAAGCCTGTCACTGTTCCTCAAGCAACGCCTGCGCAAGACCGACCTGATCGGCCGCTACGGTGGCGAAGAATTTGCGGTGATCCTGCCGGATACCACCGCCACCGCCGCCGCCAAGGTGCTCGACAGCATTCGCCAGCGCTTCGCCGAATTGCGCCATCCGGCCCAGCCCGATGACCTGAGCTGTACCTTCAGCTGCGGTATCGCGGAGCTGAGCGATCAGGACACGGCGACGCTCGGCCAACAGGCCGACGAGGCGCTGTATCAGGCCAAGCGTGGCGGCCGTAATCAGGTCCGCCTGTTTGGCCCCCTCCTGTCGGCGGGTTTCACGATAACGTCATAAAAATGCAATAACTTCAGGGCATTACAGTTCAAAACCCAGCCGAGGTTGCGGATGCGCCTGAAGTTGCTGTCTCCCTTGATTACCTGCTTGCTGCTGGGCGTCTGCCTGACTTTGGGTGCAACACTCTGGTGGTCGCAGCGTGCCTTGGAGCGCCCCTATGTGCTGATGGGGCAGTACCTGGGGCTGTCCCAGCAGCTCCAGCACCTGACCCGTCAGGTGCACAGCTATCTCGACACGGGTGATGCCGTGCGTCATGCCACCGCACTGCAAGCGTTGGACGACCTCGCAGCCAGTCTTGAACAATTGCCTCCCGCATTGACCGCAACCTTGCGGCCGAGCTTCGCCGAACTGCGTCGGTATACCGCCGAAGACCTGCTGGCAGCCGGCAAGCTGGCCGGCGATCCCCAAGGTCTGCTGGTGCAGGCCGAACGCGAACTCAACGCTACCTTGGCGCAACTGGCCCACTATGCAGACGCCGCCGATGGGCTCGACTCGATGCGCTATCACGCCACACTGCTGGAGGCAGCGTTGCAGCTGCAACGCCTCAGCCAGGCACGCGCCAACCTGGTGAGCAGTGGCCGCGATGATCTAGCTGCGAGCGTGGAACAGGCGCTCGGCAACCTCGCCCAGCGGGCCGAGCAGCTGCAACAACTACCGCTGCTCGGCGTCTACGATCAAAGCCCGTCGGCGGCCAACCATTTCGCCGCGTTGCTGGACTTGTCCAGCGCCGACGAGAATGAGGGCTCCGGCGAAGACCAAGGCATTGCCCTCAAGCGCGAGCTGAGTAGTCTGATTGCACGCTATCCGGCGGAACTGCATAGCACGCGCGCGCTGATTCGTCAGCGCGGCGAATTGCACACCCGAACCCTGGAACTCGTTGCCAACCTGCAGAACGCAGTGGCCACACTCGAGCCCACCGTGCGCGATGAACATGGACGCATTCAGAGCGAAGTCGCCCTGCTGCAGGGATTGGCCATTGGCTTGATTCTGCTGGCTGCGTTGCTGGTCTACGCCTTGCAGCAGCATTTGACCCAAACCCTTGGCCGTCTCGTCCCGGCACTGGAAGCCTGGGCCAAAGGCGATTTCACTCGCCCCATGATGCTGCGCTCCAGGCTGCATGAGATCCAGCACATTGCCGCCTCGCTGAACCGGCTGCGCGACTACTTGGCGGGACTGGTCGGCAGCCTGCGCCAACACGCAGGCCAGGTAGGCGAAAGCAGCCAGGCCCTGGCCACGTTGAGCCAAGCGCTGCACCAAAGCGCCGAGCAACAGGTCGAAGGCGATGCTCAGGTAAGCGAAGCGCTGGGCTCGCTGGAGCACACCATTCAACAGATGGCCAGCGACGCCGATCAGGCAGCTGACGCCACCCAGGCAGCGGGTCAGGCGGTACGGGAAGGGCAACAGGTAATCGACAGCAGCCTGGTCGAATTACGCAGCCTGGTAGACGCGGTGCGCGGCAACGCGCGCGGCATTGAACAACTGGCGGCGGAAAGCTCCAGCATCGAACAGGTGCTGACGGTGATCCGCGATATTGCCGAGCAGACCAACTTGCTGGCCCTCAACGCCGCCATCGAAGCAGCCCGTGCAGGGGACAGCGGGCGCGGTTTTGCGGTGGTAGCCGCTGAAGTGCGCACCCTGGCGCAACGCAGCGGCGAAGCCACTGAGCAGATTCAGCAACGCATCCTGCAGCTGCAGCGGGCCGCTGCAGATTCACTGCGTGCCATGCACAACCAGGTTGAGCAGGCCGAACGCAGCGCCGCCCAAGCCGAAGCGGCGGATGGGGCGTTGCATGAAGTGGTGCAGAGCATTCAGAGCATCGCGCAGACGGCCCAGCGAATTGCCGCAGCGACCGCGGACCAGTCCGGCGCCGTGAGCCATATTCACGACCATAGCGAACAACTGAACCAGCTCGGCCACACCAACCTCATCCGTATCGCTGAAGCGCGCCAGCAAGGGGCAGATTTGCTGAACCTGGCCGATCGCCTGCAAGACGCGGCCAAGGCGTTCCGCATCGCCTGAAGCGGCTTCCAGAGGAATTTCACGAGCACGGCCAACCTCCGGGGGATAACGTGTTTCCATTGTCCACCGAACGGAATGGGTAGATGTGAAAGCGACATCCGCCCCACAGAGCTCCGGCGGGGTCGTCGCGAGTCGCTTGCCGTTCGCTTCATGTCCAGGGTCGACCGCGCTTTTTCGCGGGGGAAAGCAATTTGCCCCTGCACTGTCCCCCACCCGGATTGCTATGCTTCGCGCCTTCGCAATGGGAGCTGCATCCATGGGACCCTGGTTCGACAGCATCAACCTCTGGCTGGGCAGCAATCCGCAATGGCTGGGACTGGCCATTTTCATCATTGCCTGTGTCGAATGCCTGGCCATTGCCGGCATTCTGGTGCCCGGCACGGTCTTGATGTTCGCCGTCGCGGTCTTGGCCGGCAGCGGCGTGCTGAGCCTGTGGGAAACCCTGCTGCTCGGCTACCTGGGCGGCCTGCTCGGCGACCTGCTCTCCTACGGACTGGGCCGACGCTTTCACCAGAACATCCGGCGCCTGCCCGGCCTGCGTCATCACCCGGAATGGATGGTCGGCGCGGAGCTGTATTTCGAGCGCTACGGCACGGTCAGTCTGCTGCTCGGCCGCTTCATCGGGCCGCTGCGCCCGATGCTGCCGATGATTGCCGGCATGCTCGACATGCCATTCATGCGTTTCTGCCTGGTTAGCATGCTGGCCGCCGCCGGCTGGGTGATTGCCTACCTGGTGCCGGGCTGGGCCACCGGGGCTGCCCTGCGCCTGCCGCTGCCAGAAGGTTTCTGGTCATCGGCAGGCGTGGTCACCGCCGGACTGAGCCTGGTGCTGATCATCAGTCTGCAACTGAGCCTGCGCCGCAAGCGCCTGGCTACGCCCTTGACCGCCACGTTATGTGCGCTGGCCCTGCTGGCGCTGTTCCTCGGCTGGCCATCTCTGGATGCCTTCGACAAGGGGCTGCTGGAAGTGATTCAAGCCGAGCGCAGCGTTGGCCTCGATCGCGTTATGGTACTAGTCACGCGCCTGGGCGACTTCAGCACCCAGCTGTATTGCGGCGTGCTGTTGTGCGCGCTGCTGGCCATGCTCAAGCAATGGCGAGCCTTCGTCTTCACGCTCGGAACCCTGCTGGGCACCGCGCTGTGCAACGGTTTGCTCAAGGCACTATTTGCTCGGGTGCGTCCAGATGTACTGCTCGAACCGCTGGCTACCTTCAGCTTTCCCAGTGGCCACAGCTCGGCCGCCTTCGCCTTCTTCCTGAGCCTGGGCATTCTGGCCGGACGTGGACAACCCCCGCGCCTGCACCTGAGCTGGCTGCTGCTGACCATTCTGCCGGCCACGCTGATTGCCCTGTCGCGCGTATACCTGGGCGTACACTGGCCCAGCGACGTACTCGCTGGGGCGCTACTGGCCGCCACGGTGTGCGCCGCGAGTCTCAGCCTGGCGCAATGGCATTCTCCACTGCCCGCTCTGCCGTCCAAGGCCTGGTGGATTATTCTGCCCGCTTGCCTGGCGCTGCTGGGCGGCATCGCCACCTGGGAATTGCCTGCGGCCCTGGAGTCGTACCGCTACCGCTGAGACCACCTCAACAGGGTCAGCACTTCCCGCTTCGCTGCGAGCGGGAATAGCCCCTAACGCTGCAAATCTTCCAGCCAGCTATTGAGACGCTTCAGGCGTTCGGCGACATCCTCACACTCGAGCAGGCTCAGCTTCTGCGCGCGACTGAATGGCAGCAGGTAGGCCAGGCGGCTGACCAGAGCTTGAACACCGCTCGGCATATCGCCCATCTCCAGCGAGGAAACCAGCGGATGTTCGCCCAGTGCCGTGAGCAGACCGAGCAAGTCGGCGTGCTCATCGGTCAATGGCATGTCCTGACCCTCCGCCAACCAATGGGCCTCGGCGACCGTCAACTGATCGTGCTGCACCTCGGCATCCTCCACGTTGAAACGCCGACCGCCTTCGACGCGGATACCCAGCAAGCCATTGGGCTGCTGTTGCCAGTCACGGATCAGCGCTTCGCAGCCAACACCGGAAAACGAGCTCGGCGCCGCGCCGACCTCCTCGCCTTCGATCAGAGTGACCACACCAAACCCTTCGCCACGCTTCATGCAGGCACTGAGCATGTCCAAGTAACGCGCCTCGAACAGCTGCAGATCGAGGATGCAACCGGGGAACAGCACGGTATCCAGGGGAAACAAGGGCAGCTTCATGGGCGTCTCCTCAAGCAATCAGCGCCACCACCAGCGGCAGGATCACCGCGGTGGTCACGCCCATCAGGCTCATCGCCAACGCGGCGAACGCGCCGCTTTCCGTACTGTCCTGCAGGGCCCGCGAAGTACCCACGGCGTGCGCGGTCAAGCCAAGCGCCATCCCTTGTGCCGCCGGGTGGGTAACACGCAGCCTGCGCAATATGCTCGGACCACTAATCGCGCCGAGCACGCCGGTGATCATCACGAACACGGCGGCCAGGGCCGCCACGCCGCCGATCTGCTCGGCCACCAGCATGGCAATCGGCGAGGTGACCGATTTGGGCGCCAGGGTCATCAGCATCAACGGTTCGGCGCCCAGCAGCCAGGCCACCAGCACTCCCGTCAGGGTAGCGAATACGCCCGCAATCGACAGGGTCAGCACGATCGGCCAGAACAGCTGGCGAATCCGCCGCATATTGAGAAACAGCGGCACCGCCAGCGCGACCGTGGCCGGCCCCAGCAATAGAGTCAGCGGCAACACGCTGTCGCGATACTCGTCATAGGCCAGCCCGCAGGCCAGCAACACGCCGATGACGACCACCATGGAAAAAAGCACCGGTTGAAACAGCACCGAGCGGGTCCGCTCATAGCCGGCCAGCGCCAACTGATAAACGGCCAGGGTAATGCCCAGACCGAACAGCGGATGGTGGATGACGGCCTGCCAGGCAGCGTGGTAATCGAGGCTCATGGGTCAGTGCTCCGGCGGGCTTGGCGGTCGATGAGTCTTTGCATCAGCCAACCCGTGAAGCCCAGGGAAACCACCAGCGACAGCACCAGCGCACCGACTATCGCCCACAGGTCGGCGGCAATGGCATCGACATAAACCATCACCCCCACCGCTGGCGGAATCAGCAGTAACGGCAGGTAATTCAGCAGCGTCATCGAGGCGCTGTTCAGCGACTCACTGATTTCACCGCGCCAGATGAGCGCAATGAACAGTAACAACAGGCCGATGATCGGCCCTGGCAGGATGGGGAGAAACAACACATTGAGCGCCGTCCCGAGCAATTGAAACAGGATTAGCCAGGTCAAGCCACGTAACAACATCAATTACCTCCGACGGGGGGACAACCCGGCATTATATGCCTCCCGCCAGGCACGTGTGCGCTCTCACCGGTCTGCTCTGGCCGCCCCACTTTGCGGCATACTGCACTCCGCCTCACTCGGTTAATGGACCTGCGACCATGCGCGTACCGTTGTGCTTTGCTCTTGCCTCGCTGCTGGTCGCCTGTGGCGACAGCGCGCCGACGACTTCCTCCACGGCGTTGCTGCCCGATGGCGGGCGCTATCGCGGTGCGCTGGTCGATGGGCGCTTGCAGGGCCAGGGCCGCCTCGATTACGCCAACGGCAGCTTTTATGAGGGTGAATTCAAAGACGGCCTGTTTCACGGTGCTGGAACCTGGCAAGGCGTAAGCGGCGATCGTTATGTCGGCAATTTCCACCAAGGCCAGTTCCATGGCATGGGAGAGTTGACCTACAGCAACGGCAGCCTGTACCAGGGTGAATTTGCTCATGGGCGCCTGCAAGGTAGCGGCGTGCTCGAATTGGCCGATGCTCATTACCGCGGTGAGTTTCTCAACGACCGCTACCACGGTCTCGGTAATTTGGAGTGGGCAGACGGCAGCCATTACCAGGGTTATTTCAGCGACGGCGAAATGAGCGGCACGGGTGTGTTGGTGGATGCTGAGGGCAATCGTTACAGCGGTGTCTTCGAGCACGGCCTATTGGAGGGCGAAGGACAGTTCCAGGGCATCGACGGCACGCTGTATATCGGTGCCTTCGTCGAGGAGCGTTTCCAGGGCGATGGCGTCTTCAGCAATGGCGAGGGCGAGACCTGGAGCGGCCAGTTTCGCGACGGTGCACTCAGCGGTCCAGGTGAGTATCGTGGCGCCGACGGCAGTCATTTTCTGGGCGAATTCCACCGCTGGCGTTACCAGGGCCCCGGCACCCTGACCCGCCCCGACGGCAGTCAACTGAGCGGCATCTGGCAAGAGGGCGTACGTGTTCTGGATGACGCAGGCCAGCGACTGAGCGACCCGATGGAACTGGCACTGCTCGAACAGGGCCGGTTATTTGATAACGCCCTTGCCAGCCTGCCCGCGTCCACCCCAGCCGTTGAGTTGTACAGCCTGACCCTGGCCGGCGACGGCAAGCAAAGCGTGTTCATGCGCGAGGCCGACTATGTCTCCACGCTGTTGCGCGAACGCTTCGCGGCCCATGGGCAAATTGTGCTGACCAATCATCGTGACCATCTGGCCGACCGCCCCTTGGCCACCCGCGAAAATCTCAAGCGCGCCCTGGAAACGATTGCACAGCGCAGCGGCCCGGAAGACCTGCTGTTCCTCTACCTGACCAGCCACGGCTCCCCGGACCACGCATTGCACCTGGATATGCCGCGCCTGCAATTGCTCGACCTGCCGGCCAGCGAATTGGCGTCCCTGCTGCGGCCGTTGGCCGACCGACACAAGGTGGTGGTGATTTCCGCCTGTTATTCCGGCGGTTTCATTGCGCCGCTCAAGGACGACAAGACCCTGGTGATGACCGCCGCCCGCGCCGACCGGGTATCGTTTGGTTGTTCTGAAGAAAATGACTTCACCTATTTCGGCCGCGCCCTGTTTTCCGAAGCGCTGCAGCAGACCGATGACCTGGCCCTGGCGTTCGAGCAGGCCCGAAAAAGCGTTGCCGCACGCGAGCTCGCAGACGGCTTCGAGCCTTCGCACCCCCAACTGTGGGCGCCACCCGCGGTACTGACACACTGGCAGCACTATCGACACGGCGGCCACTAATCGCCCACCTTGAAATCCCAAGGAGATACGCATGGACACGCCACGCCACATTCTGTTGGCCGGAGCCACCGGACTCACAGGCGAACACCTGCTCGACCGGTTGCTCGACGAACCTACTGTGGAGCGTGTGCTGGCGCCGAGCCGCCGCGCCTTGGCGGAACACTCGCGCCTGGACAATCCGGTCGGTGAATTGAGCGAACTGCTGCCGCAGCTGACTGGGCCCATCGACACCGCGTTCTGCTGCCTGGGCACGACGATCAAGAAGGCCGGCACGCAGAGTGGTTTTCGCGCCGTCGATCTCGATTTGGTGGTCGCCTTTGCCCAGCGCGCCCGCGAATTGGGTGCACGTCATTTGCTGGTGGTCAGCGCCCTGGGCGCCGATCCGCAGGCGACTGTGTTTTACAACCGTATCAAGGGTGAAATGGAAGAGGCCCTCAGGGCCCAGGCGTGGCCGCAGCTCACCCTGGCCCGACCGTCGCTGCTGCTTGGCGAGCGCAGTGACTTTCGCCTGGGCGAGCGGCTCGCCGCGCCGTTTGCACAATTGCTGCCTGGCAAATGGCGCGGCATCGAAGCAAACCGCCTGGCCCATGCCCTGTGGCGCCTGGCCCTGGAGGATGGGCAGGGGGTGCGTGTGGTGGAGTCTGATGAACTGCGCCGGTTAGGGCGCTAGTGCCGGCTTACCAGCCTACGCCAAAGCCGAGCAGATACCGGGTCTCGTCCAGCTGTTTGTTTTCAGCACCCTTGATCAGATCCCGCTCGGCGCGCATGTTCAGCCAAGCCCAGTCGGTGACCTTGTAACGGACCCCGGCTTCGCCATCCAGCGAGTAATCGGCAACGTTATTCAGCGGCTTGCCGACCTCTCCCTTGCTGTACAGCTCGAAGCGTTTGCCCAGCAGGTAGCGGTTGTAATTCCAGTACAGGCTCACCGCATGGAAACGGTCCTCGCCGTGGACATAGGTGTAGTCGCTGCGGTTGGCCAGTGAGGCCAGGGAAAAACTGCCCAGTTCGTTGTCCCAGAACTGGTAACCGGGACCGCTACCCAGGGAACGCTGGCGGCGCAGATCCTGGATATTGTCGCGTTTGTAGTCGAAGCGACCCTGCCAGAACCACTTGTCATCAATGAAGTGGTCGAGGGCGTAACCCAGCTGGTAGTTGTCCTCAGTCTCGACGTCATTACTTAATTCACGGTTGTACTTGCCCGTGGTGTTGTGACGCCAGCGGCCATGGCGGGATTTAGTGTCGAGGCTGACATGATGATCCTCGGTCTCGCTGTCGGCGTCTTTATAATTCAATGCCACATCAAGCGTCCCGCTCCAACTGAGGTCAGTGAGCAAAGGTTTTGGCTTGACGATTTGCCGGACACTGCTGAGCTCCACTGTCCGCGGCTGGCTGCCATTGACCAGGGTGACATAGCCATCCTCAGCGGGATCGAGGGACTTGGCTATTTCGCCGTAATATTCATCCTGCTTGACCAATAGCGGCCGCGTACTTTCCAGGGTGGCGATAGACGACCAGTCCACGGCGAGCTCACCACCAAAACTGGTGTAAATAACCAGCTTGCTGCCATCAAAGGCCTTGATAGTGCCGGTCAGCCGGTCGCCATTCTTCAGCCAGAGGGTATCAGCGCTGGCCGGGACAAGAGTAAATAGCAACAAAGAACACAACAGGGAACGGGACAACATGAATACTTCCAACCGTCGACTGGCGAAACAAAGCCGAGCATTATCCGTGAATAAGCCGCTCGGGGAGAAGCGGACCGATGAACGTACCCATAAGTTCATAAATCGGAGCTAATCCACGCGCTCTATTATTTTTTCTTCCCATGGCCCCGCAGGTTGCTATGCCCAGCTTTGATCCTCTGAACAGTCCCCAGGCCCGACGCGAAGCGGTGTACCTGGTGCTCGCACAGGTGCCGTACGGCAAGGTGGTGAGCTATGGCCACCTGGCGCATCTGGCAGGGCTGGGGCGCGCCGCGCGCTGGGTGGGTCGTACGCTTTCTCAGCTACCGGATGACAGCCGCCTGCCCTGGCATCGGGTACTCGCGGCCAGCGGGCGTCTCAGCCTGCCAGCCGCAACGCCGGCGGGTGCCGAGCAGCGGGCTCGGCTGCGTACCGAAGGTCTGATTCTGGCTGGCGATCGAGTCGATATGCAGCGTTACGGCTGGCATCCAACGGATATCTACGGTTAGAGTGCAGAACTTTGTCTGTTCCTGTTCGGACCTCCATGCCCAAACGCTCCTGGCGCGACGCCCTTAACGCCTATGCCAGCCCGGCCACACTGGCCCTGCTTTTGCTCGGTTTTGCTGCCGGGCTGCCGTACATGCTGGTGTTCGCCACCCTGTCGGTGTGGCTGCGTGAAGCCGGCGTCTCGCTGCAAACCATCGGTTTTGCCAGCCTGATCGGCCTGGCCTATGCCTTCAAATGGGTGTGGGCGCCCATGCTCGATCAATGGCGCCTGCCCGTGCTCGGCCGCCTTGGCCGACGACGTTCCTGGCTGATTCTGTCGCAACTGCTGGTTACCCTCGGGCTGGTCGGCATGGCGTTCTTCGACCCCCAGCACCAGTTGCCCTGGCTGATCGCCCTGGCCGTGCTGGTGGCGTTCGCCTCGGCCACCCAGGACATCGCCGTGGATGCCTACCGCCTGGAAATCGCCGATGGCAGCCGTCAGGCTGCGCTGGCCGCCAGCTACATGGCGGGTTATCGCGTCGCCGCCCTGCTCGCCACGGCCGGTGCTCTGTATTTCGCCAGCTGGTTTGGCTCCACCGGCGGCGACTATCAGTTCAGCGCCTGGAGCAGCACGTACCTGCTGTTTGCGCTATTGATGCTGCCGGGCCTGATCACCAGCATCTGGATGCGCGAACCTCCGCTGACTCCGCAAGTGCAGCAGACTACCGAGCGTTACGGGTTTAGGCGCCAGTTGCTGTCCGTAATGGTGCTGATCGTGCTGCTGGTGTCCGTGCCGGCCCTGTTCACCCAGCTCTACAACACGGGCTTCCAAACCCTGCTTGGCGACAACCCGAGCGAGCTGATCACCGAAGACCGCGCCTTCCTGCGCGCCCTGCTCTACGGCATTCTCACCGCCCTGTGCCTGTCTACCCTGGGTCGCCGCAGCCTAGCGCCGGTGCTGACCCCGGTGAACGACTTCATCACCCGCTATCGCTGGCAGGCGTTGCTGATGCTCGGCCTGATCGCCACCTACCGGCTCTCCGACACGGTAATGGGCGTGATGGCCAACGTCTTCTACATTGACTTGGGCTTCACCAAGGACGAGATCGCCAGTGTCAGCAAGCTGTTCGGCCTGATCATGACCCTGCTGGGTGCCGGAGCCGGCGGCCTGTTGATCGTGCGTTTCGGCATCATGCCGATTCTATTCATCGGCGGAGTGGCCGCTGCGGTCACCAACCTGATGTTCGCCGTGCTGAGCAGCCTGGGAGCCAATCTGCAAATGCTGGTGGTGACCATCAGCTGCGACAACTTCAGCGGCGGCCTGGCCACCGCGGCCTTCGTCGCCTACCTGTCGAGCCTGACCAATCTGAAATTCTCGGCCACACAATACGCTCTGCTCAGCTCAATCATGCTGCTGTTGCCACGGCTGATTGGCGGCTACTCTGGAGCGCTGGTGGAAATGCTCGGCTACAAGGAATTCTTCGTGCTGACCGCCCTGCTCGGCATCCCCACATTGGTTCTGATCGGCCTGCAGTGGGGGCGCGAGCGCCAACAGCCCTCCGAGGACGCGCTTAGCGAATCCCGCACACCCTGACGTAACCCGCCCCCCCCAAAAAAACAAAGGCCAGCCCCTTACGGAACTGGCCTTTGAAATTTCAACCGCGCAGCAGGATCAATCGCGGAAGTTGTTGTACTGCAGCGGCATGCCGAACTCTTTGGCACGCAGGGCGGCGATGGCCTCCTGCAGATCGTCACGCTTCTTGCCGGTAATGCGCACCTGCTCGCCTTGAATGGCGGGCTGCACCTTGAGCTTGAGCTCCTTGATGTGGGCGACGATCTTCTTGGCCAACTCCTTGTCGATACCTTCGCGGAACGTCACCTCCTGCTTCATCACCTTGCCTGAAGCGTAGGGCTCCTCAGTGTCCATGCATTGGCAGTCGATCTTGCGCTTGATCAGGCTGCTGCGCACGATGTCAAGCATCTGCTCGAGCATGAACTCGGCTTCGGCGGTCAACGTCAGTGCCTTGTCCTTGCTTTCGATGCTGCATTTGCCTTTGAGATCGAAGCGACGATCGAGCTCTTTGATAGCGTTGTCCACAGCGTTGGTCAGTTCATGTTTGTCCAGCTCGGACACTACGTCGAACGATGGCATGAGAATCCTCCAAAAGTTGGCGCGACCGGCTTCACGGAACGGAGCGCACCCAGCTTGACGGTTGAGAAGAGGCAGTCATTATACGCACCCGGTGCCTTGCCACGCCCCTTTTCAGAGCCCTGCCCATGCCCAATCCCCAGCTCAGCATTCTGGTGGTGGATGACGCCAAGTTCTCCAGCGCCATGATCGGCCGCACCCTGTCCCAGGCCGGTTACCAGGACGTGCGCTTTGCCAGCAGTGCCGAGCAGGCGCTGCAGCAGATCGAGGAACGCCCGACCGGTGTGCTGCTCGCCGATTGGCTGATGCCGGACATTGACGGCCTGGAATTGACTGCCCGGGTACGCCAGCTCGACGAGATGTCCGATCACTACACCTACATCATGCTGCTCACCGGCAAGGAAGGCGATAACGCCCTGGGCGAAGCCTTCGACCACGGTGTCGATGATTTCATCAGCAAGACTCAGCTCAGTGAGCAACTGGTGCCGCGCATTTATGCCGGCGACCGGCTGTGCAATACCCTTCACCGCCTGTTGCAGGAGAACCGCCTGCTGACCCAGAGCATTGCCTGCCTGGAACAACGCAACCTGGTGGACCCGCTGACCGGGCTGGGCAATCTTCGCTACCTGCGCCAGAAACTCGCCGACAGCCTGCGCCAGATCGACTCGCGCGGCGGCGCGCTGTGCTATGTGTTGATTGGCCTGCCCAAACTGCTGGAGCTGCGCACGCGTCATGGCGATGCTTTCCACCAGGAGTTGCTGTCGGGCATCGCCCGACGTCTGCAATTGCTGGTTCGTCCTCTGGACGTCCTGGTACGCCTGGACGATCAGCACTTCGCCTTGATCGCTCTGCTCAGCGAGCTGAACGAATGCCGTGCCAACAGCTTTACCCGTCTGGCCAAAGGTTTCAGCCAGCAACCGTTCAAGACACGCGAAGGCCTGGTGGAACTCAACGCCGTGATCAGCCTCGTCGGACTGGACGCCGAGGCGCTGCCGCAAACCCCCGAAGACCTGATGACACAGGCTGCGCAACATTTACCTCAGGCCCATGCCGGCGGGCGCATCGCGGTGCAGCATCTGACCGCTCGCTGATACGCGTCATTTCCCCTGACGCCCTGAAGCGCTATCGTCGCCCCTTCTCGCATCACTTTGCATGAAAGGCACTACTTGATGACTTGGCACATTCTGGGCGCCGGCAGCCTGGGCACCCTCTGGGCAACCCGTCTGGCCCGCGCCGGCTTCCCCGTTACCCTGCTGCTGCGCAATGCCCAGCGGCTGGCTGCCTATGAGGCCGTCGGCGGCCTGACGCTGGTCGAAGCAGGACACAGCCAGCACATTGCATTGCCGGCACAAAGCCTCGAGGCTTGCGAGCCGATCAGCCGCCTGCTGCTGGCCTGCAAGGCTTATGACGCCCTTTCCGCTATCCAGGCCGTGGCGCCGCGCCTGGCGGCAGGTGCCGAGCTGATCCTGCTGCAAAATGGTCTGGGCAGCCAAGACGCGGTCGCCGCCCATGTTCCCCACGCTCGCTGCATTCGGGCTTCGAGCACCGAGGGCGCCTACCGCGACGGTGATTTTCGCGTGGTGTTCGCCGGACAAGGCCAAACCTGGCTCGGCGACCCCGATAACCCCACTCCACCGGCCTGGCTGAGTGAGCTGGCCAGCGCCGGCATTCCCCATCAGTGGACCCACGACATCCAGGCGCGCCTGTGGCGCAAGCTGGCGCTGAATTGTGCAATCAATCCGCTCACCGTCCTGCTCGACTGCCGTAACGGCGAGCTGGCCGAGCATGGCGCCGAGGTCAAAGCGTTGTGCGCTGAATTGGACCTGCTGCTACGCACTCAGGGTCATGCCGAGGCTGCCGTGGGCCTGCACGAGGAAGTGCTCAAGGTCATTCAGGCCACCGCCGCCAATTACTCCTCAATGCATCAGGACGTTGCTGGCGGGCGTCGTACGGAAATCGCCTATTTGCTCGGCTATGCCTGCACCGCGGCGCGGCGCCTGGGCTTGGTGCTGCCCTACCTGAACGACCTGCAGCAGCGCCTGCTCGGCCATCTGCGCGCTCGCGGATTGCCCACCGCCTGAAGCCCGGCTACCCTGCCGGAACCTTCAAGCCATTCTGCGAAGTTCTCATGTCCCTGCGTCGGCGCCTGGACAATCTCCCGGTCGGGCAGAAACTGCTCGTCGCCTTGCTGGTGTTGCTCAGCGCGGTGTTGCTTGCGGCTAACCTGACCTTTATCAGCGCCGCCTACTGGATTTCCCAGCAGAGCGTTACGCCTCAAGCGATGCAGGCTCTCGGCCAACTGATCGCCAGTCCCGCGCTGAGCCGCCAGGCACTGAGTTCGCCCGCCCATGCCCACGCCCTGCTGGAGCGGTTGCAACCTTATGAACCCTTGCGGGCAGCGGCGCTGTATGACCCGCAAGGCCGTAACCTGGCACAGCTTCAGCGGGGCGAGCAGCTTGATCTGCCCGCACATCTGGAGCGCCTGGAGCTGTGGCGCCTGACCGAATTTCGCACCAACCTGTTGATCGAGTTGCCGCAAGCCGAGGGGCCGCCGGGCCATCTGTTGCTGGTCGCCTCCAGCGAACTGCCGGGCGCGTTCTATACCGGCACGCTGAGTGCCAGCCTGGCAATCCTGCTGCTCAGCATCCTGCTCTGGCTGGTGGTGGTGCGCGAGATTCGCCGCCTGGTGACCGAGCCTATCCGGCGCCTGGAGGAATTGACACGTCAGGTCACCCGCGAGGAGAACTATGCCTTACGTGCCGCACCCGGCAACCAGGATGAAATCGGCAGCCTGGCCGAGGCGTTCAACACCATGCTGTCGCGCATGCAGTCTCGCGAGCAGCAACTCAAGCGGGCGCGCGACGAAGCGCAGAATGCCTTCGACCATGCCAGCTCACTGACCGAGGAAACCCGGCACTCCAACCGCCAGCTAGAGCTCGAAGTGCAGGTACGCGGCAAGATCGAAAAACAGCTCACCGGCTTTCAAAATTACCTGAACAGCATCATCGACTCGATGCCTTCGGCCCTTATCGCCCTTGATGATCAGCTGTATGTCACCCAGTGGAATCACGAAGCCAGCCAACTGTCCGGCACCGACCTGGAGCAGGCCTTGAACCAGCCGGTGCTGCTGGCCTTCCCGCTGCTCAAGCCGTTTCTCGCCCAGTTGCGCGAGACGGCGGAACGGCGCAAGGTCGAACGCATCGAACGGGTTTCCTTGCCGCGCCATGGCGAGCTACGCCACTACACGCTGACCTTTTACCCGCTGAGCGGCAAGGTCGGGCGCGGCGTGGTGATCCGTATCGACGACATCACCGAGCGGTTGGCCTTGGAAGACGCCATGGTGCAGTCGGAAAAAATGCTCTCGGTGGGCAGCCTGGCCGCCGGCATGGCCCATGAAATCAATAACCCGCTGGGCGCCATCCTGCACAACGTGCAGAACATTCGCCGACGCCTGTCGCCCGACCTGGAGAAGAACCGCCAACAGGCACTGGAAAGCGGAGTCAGCCTGGAGCGCATCAGTCATTACCTGAGCGCTCGGGAAATTCCACACCTGCTCGATGGCATTCAGAGCGCAGGCACACGTGCGGCGCGCATCGTCTCCCACATGCTCAACTTCAGCCGGCGCAGTGACCGTGTGTTGGCGCCCTGCAATCTCGCCCAGTTGATCGATCAAGCAGTGGAAATCGCCGGCAATGATTTCGATCTCAGTGAGGGATTCGACTTCAAATCGCTGCTCATCCAGCGAAAATTCGACCCACAGCTGGAGACGGTGCCCTGCATCGCCAATGAACTGGAACAGGTGCTGCTCAACCTGTTGAAAAACGCCGCCCAGGCTATCCACCATCGCGAAGGCGGGCCGCCGGGACAAATCACCCTGCGTACCCGGTACACTCCACCCTGGGCGGAAATTCAGGTGACAGACAATGGCGTGGGCATGCATGAGGCCGTGCGCAAGCGTATCTTCGAGCCTTTCTTCACCACCAAGGAAGTAGGTCAGGGCACAGGGCTCGGCCTGTCAGTTTCGTACTTCATCATTACCAACAACCACAAAGGCCAGATGGAAGTCAGTTCCAAACCGGGTCAGGGCACGACATTCACACTGCGTCTGCCACTGGCCGAACCTCTCAGTTCAGGACTTTAAACCCCATGGGATACCGTTTATCCAAGATTTACACCCGTACCGGCGACAGCGGCGAGACCGGCCTGGCCGATGGCCGCCGGGTTGGCAAGGATCATCCGCGCGTCGAGGCGATGGGCGAGGTTGATACCCTCAACTGCCAGCTCGGCCTACTGCTTGCCGATCTGGCCGAACAGCAGGCTCGCTGGCCTGGCCTTGCCGAAGTCAGCGACGTGCTGCTTCCCTGCCAACATCGCCTGTTTGACCTGGGCGGAGAGCTGGCGATGCCGGAGTACCAGGCCGTGGATGAGCGTGAAATTGCCCGCCTGGAAGACGTCATCGACTGTTGGAATGACGAAGTCGGCCCGCTCAAGGAATTCATCCTGCCCGGTGGCTCGCGGCTGATCGCACAGGCCCACCTGTGCCGCAGCGTCGCGCGCACAGCCGAACGGCGCTGCCAGCACCTCAACGCCAGCGAAACGCTGCGCCCGGTGCTGCTCGCGTATCTGAATCGCATGTCTGACCTGTTATTCGTCGCCGCACGCGTGATTGCTCTTCGCCAGCAGGTCGCCGAGGTGCTGTGGAAGGCTGCGGCCAAGCCTGAATAGCAGGCATAAAAAAAGCGTTGCGGGCAAGCGCAACGCTTTGCGATAGACAGGGACCCTTGCGCGGCCCGTCAGCCTCGCCTGCGCGAGGCTTGGGTTAGTCAGCTGCCGTCAGCGTACGTTCTGATACATCATTAAGCGCGCCGCTTCATGCAAGCCGTGGGTCAGTTCCAACAGCCGCTGGAACTCTTCCGGATGCTCGTCGGCGACATTATCCAGAGGCATTTGCGAGGCGAGATCGTGCATGGTCGGCTTACTGCCGTCATGGTTCATCTGCACCAGGAAATCCTTGGTGACCCCGCCAATGATTGGGAAGGTGCCTTCGAGCAACACCAGGGGCACCACCCGCTCGCCTTCTGGGGCGGGCTGCTGGATATCACGGCCCAGGGTGCCGTTCTGGAACTCGAAGCCCAGCAGGCCGGCAACGGTCGGCAGTAGGTCAGCCAGGCCGACAGCTTCGTCAAACGTCTTGGGTTGCAGCCATTTCGGCCCGTGAATCAACAACGGTACATGGTTGCTTTCCAGCCCCAGTTTTTCGAAGGCTGGCGGCATGTGCGGCAACTGGGTGATGCGCGTGTTGTGGTCGCCGAACATGACAAAGATGGTGTCGTCGTACCAGCCCCCGGCCTTGGCGATTTCCATCAGTCGACCAATGTTGAAGTCGAGCAGCCGCACGGCTTCATATTGAGCCTTGGTGACCGAACCGTACTCACGAACCTCGTCTTGAGTGAGCTCGCTGACCTGGAAGCCGTCATTGTTCTTGGGAATGGTAAAAGGACGATGGTTGCCGGCGGTCTGAATATAAGCGAAGAACGGCGTGTCGTCGGCAACCGCCTGCAAGATCGTGTCGCTCTCCTTGAACAGGTCGAGGTCGGAAATTCCCCAGACATCCACCAGTGGCGATTGCCAATGGCGCTCTTCATACAGCTGCACATCGTCAATGCTTTGACGAACCAGGGCATTCATGTTTGCCCAACCGGAGTTGCCACCGATCAGGTAAAACTTCTCGTAGCCTTCCAACGCATTGATCAGGGTGTGCTGATTGGTGATCAACGGGTTGCGGGTAGCGGTTTGCTCGCGGGATACATCGGGAATCCCGGTAATGCTCGCCCACACGGTTTTGGCCGTGCCAGTCACCGGCACGTAGAAATTTTCGAAGAACCAACTCTCCTTGGCCAGGCGATCAATATTCGGCGTCGGGTTCAGGGGATTGCCGTAGGCACCGACTGCGCTGGTACCCAGGGATTCGAGCATGACGAAGACCACATTCGGTCGACGCTCAGCCTGCAATTGATAAGGCTGCGGTGCCTGCGTACGCTGGAAATTCAGCGCTTGGGCATCCGGTTTCTGCACACCCAGGTAGTGACTGATGGCCGGGTAGTACTGGCGCACCACGTCTTCCTCATAAGGCGTGCGTGACACACGAGAGGTGTCATACAGGAACAGAACGGGGTTCAGGCCCAGGGCGGACACCTGGTTGTCGCCGGAGAAGAATGCATCGCTCCAGCGCAGCGGCACCGGGTTTTCCAGGTTCACACCCGAGATACGCCCGAGCAACGCGAAAAACAGTACCAGCACCATCACAACGCTGCCCCAGACCAGCGACCATCTCTTCAGACGCTTGGCGGGGCGATCCAGGGTGATGCGTTCCAGACGCACCAGGGCGAACCAGGCCAGTGCACTGGTCAGCAGCCAGCCCAGGGTGATCCACACGACCGGATAAGTCTGCCAGACCATGTCGGTGGAAATCTGCGCATCCTCCAGGAAGCGGAACACCGTGGCATTGATGCGCACACCCAAGTAGGCGTAGTGGCCAAAGTCGATGATATAGATCATCAGCAGCGCGGCCAGCGCCAAGGCCAGATAAGCACGAGCGACCCAGCGCAGCACCGTTACGCGGGTCAGGTTCCAGCGGGGCAGCCAGGCCAGGACGGCGACCGGCAGCAGCACCAGGATCGCCAGGCGCAGGTCGAAACGCAGGCCGATGCTTAGGGTTTCGGGTACGGCTTCAACACCGCTCAGGGCGCTGCTGTCGAGCCCGGAAAAGCCAAAGAAGAACATTAACCGCAACGCGGCGAACAGCGCGAACAGCAGCGCGACTGCGCCGACTACATAGTGCAAACGGCGCGATTGCAGCCAATCCATCATTCCACCTCTTATTCCAGGCACGCCGCCGGCAGCTCGTGGCTCGCTAACAATGCTGGTAATGTACGTTCCAAAGCCGGAGGGGCCTTTCCACAAATGACAATGCGGTCCTGCGCAAAAACGCAGAACCGCAGCTTTGCTCGGGTGATTCAGTCCGCCAGGACGTTGGCGCGTCGCGGCAAGCACAGCCGGACAGCGCCGACAAACAGCGCACCCCAGCAGTACATCGCGACAAACGGATCGAGCAGGTAATCCCAATAGTTATCCGACGAGATCAGCTCCAGGCTGAAGCCCAGCGTGGCCAGCGCGAGCATCGCCACCGCCAGCCCGTTGCGCCAGTACAGCATCAGCAGGGCCAGCGCTCCAATCACCACAATCATTGCGCGCGGATTGTACCCGAGGCGATACGGATCGAAAGGTGTCATTCCCAATGTGGCGGGATAAAGCACTAACCCCATCACCCCAAACAGCACGATGAGCTGCCAGCGCTGCGGGCTTGCCAGGCGTTCGACACAGCCCAAGCGCACCAGGGTGACCCAACCCAATCCCAGCAGGGTAACGATCGACACATCATGGGCAAGCGTGCGCAGGTAAATGGCCAGTGGCAGATCGTCCACCGGCACATAGCTGATCAGCAGCAGACCGGCCAGCACAATGCATTGAGTGCGCAACGACAATTTACCCGTGGGCAGCAGCAGGAACGCCACCAGGGCAAAACTGAGATGGATATGCCATAAATCAAGCATTACAGACGTTCCTCAAGCCAAGCATCGTTGAAACTGACGTGTTTGATGAAAGTGTTATTCCACGAATAGACCACGTGATAAAACCCGTTCGATCCGCGAATGAAATAGGGGTATTCGTATTCGAAATCGCACTCGCCACGCTTGCAGTTGCGCTGATCGATATTGGACATGAAGGCCGGCAGCAGGCCCTGGCGGCGCTCGCCACTGGAGCGCATGAACTCTTCACTGATCAGGTTGCGGTATTCCGCCTCGGCAAAGGGATTGCCCTGCGGGTCCGGCGACTGATCCAGCTCGACGACCGGACGCCATTGGCTCATGTCTGCATCAGTGCCATACAAACTCAGACGGAACCGACCATTGCTCAGGTCGTTCAGGGCCACCAGCAGACCATGGCCTGACGTGCCCACCGCCGCCAAGGAGGAGTTCGGGTTTTGCGGCTGCAGCGCCTGCGGCTCGCTCCACGTGCGACCGCCATCCTCGGTGCGGCTGGCCAGTACGTGACGTTCTCCCTTGCCCGCATAGCGCAACATCGCCACCGCGCGTTGCTCATCCAGCGGCACCACGGTCGGCTGCAAATTATCCGTGCCGTGACTGATGCGGAATTTGTCGATCACCTGGCCATCGCGATCCAGGTACAGGTATTCGGAAAACTTGCCAAGAAATTCATGATAGACCGGCAGACCGATCGAGCCATCGGCATGCACCACCGGCGCGCTGCGCACCAGCGTGCTGATGTTCAGGAAGGGTGAGGTAACCAGTTGGCGCGGCGTCGACCAGTTGGTGCCCAGGTCGTCCGAGTAAGTGGCGTTGATCGCGCTGCCAGCCCAGCCGCCCAGCGATACCGAGACATAAAACAGCCACAGGCGATTGTCAGGCGTCATGACAATGACGGGGTTGCCCAGTTTGCGGATGTATTTCTGGATTCCATCACGGGTCGATTCACGGGTAGCCAGGACCATTTCCTCGCCCCACTCCCCGGTCTGCGCATCGTAGCGCGCCCCTCGAATCTGCACGTCGGCGGCGCCTTCGCGAGTGCCGGCAAACCAGACCGACATCAAACCACCGTCAGGCAGTGCGGCGACAGCTGAGGAATGCACGAAATCATCCAGGTCCGATGATGCGAAACGGCTGGTGTAGACCGGTACCTGAGCTGAATCAGCGGGAAGTGCTGCCTGCGCAACCGCAAAACCTGCCAGCTCGACGCCGGGCTTGTCGAACCAGGCAAATGCGAACACACCGATCAGACCGAGAATGCTCAGGCTCGTCACAAGCCGCTTGGATTGGATAAATTGCATGATGAATCCACGATTGGCCAACTACAGAACCCACACGCACAGCAGGAGGGCTCACTTAGCGCCTGGTCATGCACTGGTTGGCAGACCGGCAGGATGCACACGCGCATCACGAACAAAGCCATAAAATTGGCATTGCTCCGCTATCAACGTCTGCAGGACGCCTCATACAATATTTGGGCCAGCTTTGTTCAGAGCACCTGCTTGTTGTCAAGGCAGGCTCTGCAGGCACCCGTTTCCCCATAAGAAAGAACCGCCAAGCGGCGCTGGGCAGTTTCACGATGAGTTGCGCGGCGGAACTGAGAAGGGGTCAGCCTACCCGCTAGCCCTGCGGCCAAAGCCCTCGGATCGCAGCGATGCCCTGCGCCCCACATTCCCTGGCTCGCATCACACCGTCCGGCGCCAGCCCGCCGAGAAAAAACACCGGTCGCGTGCAGCCCTGGGTCAGCTCTCGAGCATGTTCCCAGCCCAATGGCGCAGCCTCGGGATGAGTCTCGGTAGGCAGCACGGGAGACAGCGTGACGAAGTCCACGCCCATCTGCTCGGCCATGACCAGTTCTTCAGCGTTGTGACAGGACGCCGCTAGCCAGCGCTCCGGTGGGAAGGGCCGTCCATGCTCAACGTAGCGGCGTAGCTGCTGGCTGCTCAGGTGCCAGCCTGCGGATGGAAAATCCCCCAACCATTCCAGCGGTCCCTTGAGCATCAGTTGCGCACGCCCGGCGCACAGCCCAACCGCATCCACGGCCAAGTCCCGGTACTGCGCATCAAACATGGCCGGTGCGCGCAGTTGAATCAGCCGTACACCACGCTCCAGCGCCCGTTTCAGCCCCGTGAGCAATTCCTGCGCCGACAGGCCCTCCGGCGTGATCAGGTAATGCTCCGGCAACCGCGCGGCGGCAACGATGGGCGCATTGGCTGCGGGAAACTCGTACTCCGACAGTTGCCGGGGCGCCACCCAGGCCAGCGGCTGACCTTCGGCACCATGGGGCTGGCCGTCAAAAGCCGTGACCTCCCAGACATCCAGCAGGACGTGCTTGTCAGGATAATCGTGGGGAATCTGAATCAGCGGTTGTGCCGCGCGCACGACAATCCCCAACTCTTCGTGCAGCTCGCGGGCCAGCGCCTCGAAGACAGGCTCGCCCTCTTCCACCTTGCCGCCCGGAAACTCCCACAAGCCACCCTGATGCTTGTCATCCGGGCGCCGGGCGAGCAGCACGCGGCCGTCGCCGCCACGAATCACCGCCGCGGCCACATGTACACGTTTCATTCCAAGGTCTCCGTTTCCTGCAGGGCCGCCCGGTACCAGCGCTGGAAAGCCGGCCACTGATAAATAATCGCCACATAGTCTGCCGCTACGGGGGGCAGCTCGACTGCGTAGCTGTGAAAGCGCGCGGCCACAGGGGCAAAAAACGCATCGGCAATGCTTGCATGGCCAAAGAGAAAGGGGCCGTCGGCGCCAAACCGTTGTCGGCAACTCAGCCACAAGGCGCACATGCGTTCGATATCAACCCGGGCGTCGCTGGGCAGATCAGTCAGCTCGACCTGGCGCTTGAGGTCCATAGGCAGATGGGTACGCAGCGCCACGAAGCCACTGTGCATTTCCGCGCACATCGAACGCGCCAGAGCCCGGCCATACTCGCCGCGCGGCCACAAATGGGCCTCGGGAAATCGCTCGGCCAGGTATTCGGCAATCGCTAGAGAGTCCCACACCGGGCCCAGCTCGGTAAACAGTACGGGGACCTTGCCGCTGGGCGAGAACTCCCGCAGCCGCGCCTGGGTTTCAGGCTGGCCGAGGACAATGCGCCGTTCCTGGTACCGCACGCCGGTCAGCGCCAAGACCAGCGCGGCCCGCAGCGACCAGGAGGAGTAGTTCTTGTTGCCGATTATCAGAGTCAGGGACATAACAGCCTCCGCAAGCTGCCAGGTATTGCAAGGTGGATGGGTGACGGAGCCGTCCAACAGGTTCCGTAACGCGCCTACCCACCCGGCGAACGTGCAGCCTGCGGCCAGCCGATCAGGTGCGGTATTCCGCGTTGATCTTCACGTATTCATGGGACAGGTCGGTCGTCCAGATGGTCTCACTGCACGCGCCACGGCCCAACTCGATCCGAATGGTGATTTCGGCTTGTGCCATGACTGCTGCGCCCTGCTCCTCAGTGTAGGTCGAGGCGCGACCGCCTTGACTGGCGATGCAAACCTCGCCGAGGTAGACATCAATCTTGCCCACGTCCAGCTGGGGCACACCGGCGCGGCCGACAGCCGCGAGAATGCGTCCCCAGTTGGGGTCGGACGCGAACAGCGCGGTCTTGATCAGGGGCGAATGGGCCACGGCGTAGCCGACATCCAGGCATTCCTGATGGGTGCCACCGCCGTTGACCTGCACGGTGACGAATTTGGTCGCGCCTTCGCCGTCACGCACGATGGACTGGGCGACTTCCATGAACACCTCAAACACCGCTTGCTTGAGCTTGGCGAACAGCTCGCCGCTGGCCGCGGTGATTTCCGGCAGGTTAGCCTTGCCAGTGGCGATCAGCATGCAGCAATCGTTGGTCGAGGTGTCGCCATCAATGGTGATGCGGTTGAAGGATTTGTTCGCCGCATCGCGCACCAGATCCTGCAGCACATCACGGGCAACCTTGGCGTCGGTGGCGATGTAACCGAGCATGGTGGCCATGTTCGGCCGGATCATCCCGGCACCCTTGGAAATGCCGGTGACGGTGACGGTCACGCCGTCATGCTGGAACTGGCGGCTGGCACCCTTGGGCAGGGTGTCGGTGGTCATGATGCCCTCAGCAGCCTGGGCCCAATGATCCTCGGCCAGATCGGCCAGGGCCGCGGGCAGCGCAGCTTCGATTTTCTCTACCGGCAGCGGCTCACCGATCACGCCCGTGGAATAAGGCAGCACGGCGCTGGCGGCCACACCAGTCAGCTCCGCCAGCTTGGCGCAGGTGCGCTCGGCGGCGCGCAGGCCCGGCTCGCCGGTTCCCGCATTGGCGTTGCCGGTATTGGTCAGCAGATAACGCACCTCACCCTGGGCACGCTGCTTGGCGAGTATCACTGGCGCGGCGCAGAAGGCATTCAAGGTGAACACCCCGGCTACGCGCGAACCTTCCGCACAGCGCATCACCACCACGTCCTTGCGTCCGACGCGCTTGATGCCAGCAGAGGCGATGCCGAGTTCAAAACCGGGAACCGGATGCAGGGTGGGCAGAGGGCCAAGACCAACAGCCATGGAAGCGCTCCTAAATCAGAAAGTGAAAGTCGCCGTAACGGCGTTGCAGTGTAAGGAAAAACGCCGCGAGCGGAAGATCCGGTCGCGGCGCTGATCAGCAATGAACGAGGTGGCGTTAGCTAACCTGCCCGTGGCAGTGCTTGTACTTCTTACCGGAACCACAGGGGCATGGCTCGTTCCGGCCGATCTTCGGCTCGGTCCGCACGGTTGTCACGGCAGGCGCCTGAGCTGGGACCGGTTCCGGTCGCTCGGGTTCCAGTCCCGGGGCAGCGGCATGCTCAAACTGCATGCGCTGGGCCAGCGCTTCGGCTTCGCGACGCAGACGCGCCTCTTCCTCGGCCGGGTCTTCGCGGCGCACCTGAACGTGCGACAGAACACGAATGGTGTCGCGGCGAATGGTGTCCAGCAGTTCCTGGAACAGGTTGAAGGACTCGCGCTTGTATTCCTGCTTGGGGTTCTTTTGCGCATAACCGCGCAAGTGAATCCCGTGACGCAAGTGGTCCATGGTGGACAGGTGATCCTTCCATAGATCGTCGACCACACGCAGCAGGATCTGCTTCTCGAAGGTGCGCATCGTCTCGGCACCAGCCAGTTCTTCCTTCTGCGCATAAGCGGCCAACAGCGCCTCGCGGATCCTCTCACGCAGCGTGTCTTCGTAGAGCTTGTCGTCTTCGTCGAGCCACTCCTGCAACGGCAGATCCAAGGCGAAGTCGCTTTTCAGCGTGGATTCCAGACCCTTGATATTCCATTGTTCGGGCAGCGATTGCGGCGGCATGTGCTGGTTAATGGCACTGTCCAGCACCTCATCGCGGAATTCACTGATGGTGTCCCCCACATCGGCGGCGGCCAGCAGGCTGTTGCGCATGTGGTAGATCACTTTGCGCTGCTCGTTGGCTACGTCATCGAATTCCAGCAATTGCTTACGAATATCGAAGTTCCGGCCCTCGACCTTGCGCTGGGCCTTTTCAATGGCGTTGGTGACCATGCGATGCTCAATGGCCTCACCGGACTGCATGCCCAGCGCCTTCATGAAGTTCTTCACGCGGTCGGAGGCGAAGATGCGCATCAGGCTGTCTTCCAGCGACAGGTAGAAACGGCTGGAACCTGGGTCACCCTGGCGTCCGGAACGACCACGCAGCTGATTGTCGATGCGCCGCGATTCGTGTCGCTCGCACGCAATCACATGCAAACCGCCGGATTCGATCACCTGCTGGTGGCGCTTCTGCCAGTCAGCCTTGATCTGCGCAATCTGTTCTGCGGTCGGCGGTACTTGGCTGGCTAGCTCTAGCGCGGCGACTTCAACTTCCCAGTTGCCGCCCAGCACGATGTCGGTACCCCGGCCGGCCATGTTGGTCGCAATGGTCAGGCCACCCGGCCGGCCCGCCTGGGCGACGATCTCGGCTTCTTTTTCGTGGAACTTGGCGTTAAGCACGTTGTGCTGAATGCCGGCCTGATTGAGCAGCTGAGAGACGTACTCGGAGCTTTCGATCGAGGCCGTACCCACCAGCACCGGGCGGCCCTGAGCCTGGCATTCCTGGATGTCGGCGATGATGGCCTGGAATTTCTCTTCCTGGGTGAGATAGACCAGGTCATTGAAGTCCTTGCGCGCCACTGGTTTGTTGGTGGGGATCACCACCACTTCCAGGCCATAGATCTGCTGGAACTCGAACGCTTCGGTATCGGCCGTGCCGGTCATGCCGGCCAGCTTCTTGTAGAGGCGGAAGTAATTCTGGAAGGTAGTCGAGGCCAGGGTCTGGCTCTCCGCCTGAATCGGCAGACCTTCTTTTGCCTCGATGGCCTGATGCAGACCCTCGGATAGGCGACGCCCTGGCATGGTACGACCGGTGTGTTCGTCGATCAGCAGGACCTGATCGTTCTGCACGATGTATTCGACGTTGCGATTGAACAGCTTGTGAGCGCGCAGGCCGGAATAGACATGGGTCAGCAGCGACAGGTTATGCGCCGAATAGAGGCTTTCCCCTTCGCCCAGCAAGCCGACCTGGCTGAGCAGTTCTTCGACAAACTGATGGCCAGCTTCATTGAGTTCGACCTGGCGGGTCTTCTCGTCGATGCTGTAGTGACCTTCCTGGATAACTCGCGTTTCCTGCCCTTCGACTTCCTCGACCTGGCGTTTGAGACGCGGGATCAGCTGGTTGATCTGCTGATACAGCTTGGAACTGTCCTCGGCCTGGCCGGAGATGATCAACGGAGTACGCGCCTCGTCGATCAGAATAGAGTCGACTTCGTCGATCACGGCGAAATTCAGTTCGCGCTGGAATTTTTCTTCCAGGCTAAACGCCATGTTGTCGCGCAGGTAGTCGAAACCGAATTCGTTGTTGGTGCCGTAAGTAATATCGGCGGCATATGCAGCGCGCTTTTCTTCCGGCGGCAGGAAGGGAGTGACGATTCCCACGCTCAGGCCGAGGAATTCATACAGCGGACGCATCCAGTTGGCATCGCGGCGGGCCAGGTAATCGTTGACCGTAACCACATGCACGCCTTTGCCTTCCAGTGCATTGAGGTACACCGCCAGGGTGCCGACCAGGGTCTTGCCCTCGCCGGTGCGCATTTCGGCAATCTTGCCATCGTGCAGCGTCATGCCGCCAATCAGCTGGACATCGAAGTGGCGCATACCCATGACCCGCTTGCCCGCCTCGCGTGCCACGGCGAAGGCTTCGGGTAACAACTGATCAAGGGTTTCGCCTTTGCCGAGCCGGGCTCGAAACTCTAGGGTCTTGTCCCGCAATTGCTCATCAGACAGTGCCAGCATCTGCTCTTCGAGCGCATTGACGGCCTGCACCGTCTTGAGCATGCGTTTGACTTCCCGTTCGTTCTTGCTTCCAAAGAGTTTTCTCAACAAAGGCGCAAACATATCGACTAGTTCTTCCACACATAGGAATGGAGGACGACCAGACAGCCGCCCGCGCGACCTGTTGATCGCACACGAAAGACAGCATTCTACCCGGAAACGAAGATCAAGAAAGCGCCCTTATCAGCGCTTACTTGGCACTTTTCGCGTTGGCGATAAAGCTGTACGGGTTGACCTGACGGCCATTCTTGATGACCTCGAAGTGCACATGAGGCCCTGTGGAACGTCCGGAGCTGCCCACTCTGGCGATGGCCTGGCCACGCTTGACCAACTCACCTAACTGCACGAGGTTTTCCCTATTGTGGGCATAAAGCGTCTTGTAGCCATCGCCGTGACTGATTTCCACTGTGGTGCCATAACCACTCTTGCGGCCCGACCACGTCACGACTCCTGCCGCGACCGCGACGACCTCGGTGCCTTCGCGGGCCGCAAAGTCGACCCCCTTGTGCATACGGGGCGTACCGTTGAACGGGTCCGTGCGACGCCCGAAGGGAGAGGACAAATACCCTTGGCGTACCGGACGCCCGGAAACGCTGCCCGCTTCACTCAAGCGGCGCTCAGCCAGCACATCTTCAAGCACTTCAAGTTGCTGTTCGCGGCTATCCAGTCGCTCCAGCAATTCATCTAGCGTCTGCAGGAAGGGTGGCGGCGCGAATGCAGCGCTATCAATCAGTTCTTCAGGACCGCCTTGCCCTACATTAAGAGAGAAATCAAACTCGCGTGCGTCCAGCTTGGCCAGCTCTGTCAAGCGTTCGCCAAGCGCATCAAGCCGCGTCAGGCGCGCCTGCAGCTCGGCAATATGGACGCCAAAGGCATCTAACTGACGTTGTGCGTCACGTCGCGCTTCGCTCAAGGTAGCGTGCTGCTGCTGAAGGTTAGCCTCAACCTTGGCCGCCTTGTCACTGAAAAAAGGCTGCAAGTACCCCCCCAGCGCGATGCCGGATGCCAGCACCACAATCGCCAACGTGGTTATACCCGCCGCGAGCACTCGAGAATCGAGACTGAACGAGCGCGCCGCGCCCTGGCTCCGGCTGAGTAGAATGACTTGCATATATCCCCCTGGTAACGCATACGGCTGCCTGGCTTTGTTACCATGCGCCTTTGTCAACATCAGGCGTCCTGCCATGACTTTTCGTCCCTTACCGGCCCGGGCTCCCGCTGCACTCCTGCGCGAAGCGAAACCCTTGAAAGCGCTGTTTGGCGAGGCCCAACGGCTCTCCATCCTTCAGCGTCTCCTGGAAAGCCAATTACAACCCGCAGCCCGCGAACATTGCCGTGTTGCTTCTTGGCGAGAGGGCTGCCTGTTGCTGATCGTCACCGACGGCCACTGGGCCACTCGCTTGCGTTATCAACAACGCCGATTGCTGCGCCAATTGCAGGCGTGCGAAGAGTTCGCGAACCTAACGAGAATCCTGTTCAAGGTGCAACCACCTCACACCTCGAACCGTGCTCCCAGTCACACACCGGAACTGACTCCTTTTGCCGCACGCAACATTCAGGAAACCGCAGCAGCTATCGATGACCCAAAATTGCGAGAGGCCTTGGAACGCCTGGCAAGTCGTGTCAAAAAACCCGACCGGCCGTGATAGCACAATACGATCATGCAAGAAAAAGACCATGGTGGCAATTAGGCATTTCAGTTGGCGCTACCGTCTGTCGCATGGCTGCAGGAGGCAATGTCTCACCGCTTGCGGCAATTAGCGGCCCATTGTTGCCTCATGGGCAGCCCAGCGGCGCCGAAGCGCAGTCATCGGCTGGACCTCGTTTATAGGCGGCATCGCCTGGGCAACGAGGCCCTGTTGGGAGGCAAAGATGAGCACACGCCGAAACAGGCGGAGCACTGCATTACGAGGCACCAAGATGCTTCGTCCACGCCACATGCCGATGTGGGCGAGGCTGCAGGCAAAAAAAAGGCCACCCAAAGGTGGCCTGAAAAAAGAAAAGAGAAGAGAAGAGTTCGGTGAATCAGACAGCAGCAGCCGGACGCATATAAGAAATGGGGGCATCCTTCGTATCATCGAAGGTTACGACTTCCCAAGCGTCCTTTTGCGCGATCAGCTCACGTAACAGTTGGTTGTTCAAGGCATGGCCGGACTTGTAGCCACGGAACTCGCCAATCAGGCTGTTGCCCAGCAGATAAAGGTCACCAATGGCATCCAGTATCTTGTGTTTGACGAATTCATCCTCGTAGCGCAAACCGTCCTCATTAAGGACGCGGTTCTCATCGACCACGATGGCGTTCTCGACGCTGCCGCCCAGAGCCAGGTTGTGAGAGCGCAAGAATTCAATATCACGCATGAACCCAAAGGTCCGCGCACGGCTGACTTCCTTGACAAACGACGTGCTGGAGAAGTCCACGCTTGCCGTCTGGGTGCGTCCACGAAAAACCGGATGGTCGAAATCGATTTCGAAACTGACCTTGAAGCCCTCGAAAGGCACGAAGGTCGCACGCTTGTCGCCGTCTTGCACGGTGATCTCGCGCTTGATGCGAATGAACTTCTTGTGTGCGTCCTGCTCTTGCAGGCCAGCAGATTGAATCAGGAAGACGAAGGGTCCCGCACTGCCATCCATGATCGGCACTTCCGAGGCGGACAGTTCGACATAAGCATTGTCGATGCCCAGTCCGGCCATCGCCGAGAGCAGGTGTTCCACGGTGTCTACCTTGACATCGCCGTTATAAAGCGTGGTGGACATGGTGGTTTCGCCGACGTTTTCAGCCCGTGCGCAGATTTCCACGACGGGATCGAGGTCGACGCGGCGGAACACAATGCCGGTGTCCACGGGTGCAGGCTTCAGGGTCAGGTATACCTTTTCCCCAGAATGCAAGCCCACGCCAGTGGCGCGGATAATGTTCTTTAGAGTGCGTTGTTTGATCATGACAGTGGCTGCTTTATGCGCGAATGCGTTTCTTGTCAACAAAGGCCGAAATCATAGCAGACCCGGCCTTTGCTGAATACCGAACACGCAAATCATCCTGATAAGCTCCGTCAATCGGCCTGACGACGAAGGAATGCTGGAATATCCAGGTAATCCAGATCTTCCTGCGGATTATGCTTGGGCGCCATGGAGGCCTGCCCCTGATTACGCATGACCGTAGGCCGCTCCAGATCCCGATAGTTAACAGCCGCCGGCTCGCCCCGCTGAGTCGCGGCGACCGGTGTGGTGGCTGCGGTAGCGTTGGTCTGCAGCGTGTTATCGATCACCTTGACAGGCTTCTCGGCTTTGGCCGGGCCAAGCCCTGTGGCGACCACGGTCACATGCAACTCATCGCGCAGATCCGGATCGACCACCGCCCCCACCTTAACGGTGGCATTGTCGGATGCAAAGGCGTTGACGATCTCGCCCACGGTGGCGTATTCGCCCAGGGACAGGTCCAGACCCGCCGTGATGTTGACCAGAATGCCGCGAGCGCCCTGCAGATTGACGTCTTCCAGCAGCGGATTGCGGATCGCCGCCTCGGTAGCCTCACGGGCACGATTCGGGCCGCTGGCACTGCCGGTGCCCATCATCGCCATGCCCATTTCCGCCATCACGGTTTTCACGTCGGCAAAGTCGACGTTCATCAGGCCTTCACGCAGCATGATGTCGGAGATACCGCGTACCGCACCGCACAGCACGTCGTCAGCCTTGGCGAAGGCGGACAGCAGGGTTGCGTCCTTGCCGAGAATGGTCAGCAATTTTTCGTTGGGGATAGTGATCAGCGAGTCGACGCATTCGGCCAACTGGCGAATGCCTTCATCGGCCACCAGCATGCGCTTCTTGCCTTCGAAGGGGAATGGACGGGTCACCACCGCAACGGTCAGGATGCCCATTTCCTTGGCCACCTGCGCAATGATCGGCGCCGCACCGGTACCGGTACCGCCACCCATGCCTGTGGTGATGAACACCATGTCCGCGCCCTGCAGTACTTCGGCCACGCGCTCACGGTCTTCGAGTGCCGCCTGGCGACCGATCTCCGGATTGGTTCCTGCACCCAGGCCCTTGGTCACGCTGCGGCCCAGTTGCAACACGGTGCGCGCACCAATGTTTTTCAACGCCTGGGCATCGGTGTTGGCGCAGATGAACTCGACGCCTTCGATGTTGCTGCGGACCATGTGATTGACGGCATTACCACCACCGCCACCGACGCCGATCACCTTGATGACCGCGTTTTGCGTAACGTTATCTACGAGCTCGAACATGATTCCCTCTCCTCTCTCTTCTCGTTTTACCTTACTGCTACTGCTTGTCAGAAGTTGCCCTGGAACCACCGCTTCATCCGCTCCAGAACAGGTATCCTGGCGTCTTCGCCAAACGTACCGGGGCTGGGCATGATGAAGCCGTCGGCCTGCTTCTTCAGCCCGTAGAGCAGTAGGCCCACGCCCGTTGAATAAATGGGGTTGCGCACCACGTTGGCCAGTCCCTTGACGCTATGTGGCACGCCTAGACGTACCGGCATGTGAAAGATTTCTTCGGCCAGATCGACTGCGCCTTCCATTTTCGCGGTCCCACCGGTGAGGACGATGCCTGCCGGGATCATGTCCTCATAGCCACTACGCCGCAGTTCGGCCTGAATCAGCGTGAAAAGTTCGTCGTAGCGCGGCTCGACCACTTCTGCCAATGCCTGACGGGACAATTCCCGCGGCGGTCGATCGCCGACACTGGGCACCTTGATGGTTTCCCCGGCGCCCGCCAGATTGGCAAGCGCGCAAGCATATCGAATCTTGATCTCTTCGGCATACTGCGTCGGTGTGCGCAAGGCCATGGCGATGTCGTTTGTGACCTGGTCGCCAGCAATGGGAATTACGGCGGTGTGGCGAATCGCCCCTTCAGTGAAAATCGCGATGTCGGTAGTGCCGCCGCCAATGTCCACCAGGCACACGCCCAGCTCTTTTTCATCCTCAGTGAGCACCGCATAGGCCGAGGCCAGTTGTTCGAGGATGATGTCGTCGACTTCCAGGCCGCAACGACGCACGCATTTTTCGATGTTCTGCGCGGAATTCACCGCACAGGTGACCACATGCACCTTGGCCTCCAGGCGTACGCCGGACATGCCCAACGGCTCGCGCACACCCTCCTGGTTGTCGATCACGTAATCCTGCGGCAGCGTGTGCAATACGCGCTGGTCGGCTGGAATGGCGACGGCCTGTGCGGCATCCAGCACGCGCTCGAGGTCCGCAGTACTGACTTCGCGATCACGAATGGCCACGATGCCGTGGGAGTTCAGGCTGCGAATATGGTTACCGGCCAGGCCGACAAATGCTGAGTGGATGTAGCAGCCCGCCATTTGCTGGGCTTCTTCCACCGCTCGCTGGATGGACTGCACGGTGGACTCGATATTCACCACCACACCCTTTTTCAGGCCGCGGGAAGGGTGCGAGCCGATCCCGACGATCTCCAGTTGGCCGTCATCGCCGACCTCACCGACCAACGCCACCACCTTGGAGGTGCCGATGTCCAGGCCGACGATCATCTTGCCGCTCTGCACAGTTGACATATCTGCTGTCTTCTCCTCAATTCACGGTTCGCCCGGAGGCGGCCGTGTCGCTCACCGGCTCGCGCCACGCCACGGCCAGGCCGTTGGCATAACGCAGATCGATGCGCTCGATGTTGGCTATCTGCGATTTCAGGGCCTTGTCATAAATGGCCACCAGGCGATGCATTTTTTCAACGATATGGTCGCGTCCAAGCAGCAGCTCAAGGGACTGCCCCGCCTCACCCGACCCCAGCGACACGAACCAGCTGCCGCGCTCACGCAATTCCAGGCGGCGGATGCTGAACCCCAACGGGCGCAGCATTTGGCTCAGTACCTGGTAGTGCTGCATGATCCGCTGCTTGGCCCGCTCCGGGCCGTGCAACTGCGGCAGGTAGTGATAAGTGCTCAATTCACGAGGTACGAACGCCTCGCCCTGGTTGTTGAGCAGCGCCTCTTCGCCCCAGCGGGCGATCGGCAGGTATTCATGCAACTGGATCTGCACCTGATCCGGCCAGATGCGCCGAACGTCCGCGCTGGCGATCCACGGCATGCTTTCCAGGGCGGCGCGCATCCCTGCCAGGTCCAGGCTGAAGAAACTGCTCTCGACAAAAGGCTCGATGCGTTGCTCCACGGTCTGCGCGCTGGTGTAGTTGAGTTCCCCGTTGATTCCGATCTTGGCAATCGGCTGGTCGATAAAGGGCAACAGGCGCGGGGCCAGTTCATGGCCGCTCCACAGCAATCCCGCCAGCACCAGGACCCAGCCGAGGCGCTTGAGGGTTTGCGGTGCCAGCTTCGGCAAACGCGCCCGCAGCGGCTCGCGGGCCACCGGGCGACTGGCGCCTCGGGGGGCCGGCTTGCGGCCGGTTGCGGGGGGCTGATGACGAAGCTGGAAAGCGCCCATGTCAGCCCCTTGCTTCCAAGCTGTCGGCCAGGATGGCCAGGACCAGTTGCTGGAAGTCGAGACCTGCCGCCCGGGCGGCCATGGGCACCAGGCTGTGGTCGGTCATGCCCGGTACGGTGTTGACTTCCAACAGCCAGAAATTCCCCTCGGCATCCTGCATGACATCGACCCGGGCCCAGCCCTGAGTGCCCACCGCCGCACACGCCTCGGTAGTCAGTTCGCGCAGCTCGGCTTCCTTTTCGGCATCGAGGCCGCAAGGGATGCGGTACTGGGTGTCGTTGGAGATATATTTCGCTTCGTAGTCATAAAATATATTGGGGGTGCCCAGCGCGATTGGCGGCAAGACTTCGCCGCGCAACACGGCGATGGTGAACTCCGGACCCTGGATCCATTGTTCGACCAGCACCTGGCTGTCATACACACTGGCAGCGCGCCAGGCGCCAATGAGGCCCTCGACATCCGTCACCTTGGCCATCCCGATGCTGGAACCTTCATGGGCCGGCTTGACGATCAGCGGGAAGCCCAGCTCCTCAGCGGCAGCACGACAGTCATCCTCGCTGCGCAGCACCGCATGGCGCGGCGTCGGTAGGCCCAGACTCTGCCACACCTGCTTGGTGCGCAGCTTGTCCATGGCCAGTGCCGAGGCCAGCACGCCACTGCCGGTGTAGGGAATGTCCAGGCATTCCAGCAGGCCCTGCATGCTGCCGTCTTCGCCGCCGCGACCGTGCAGCACAATAAAGGCACGGTCGATCGTCTCGCTGCCCAAACGCTGCAGAAAGTCCTCGCCGACATCAATTCCGAAGGCATCCACGCCAGCCTGCTGCAGGGCGGCGAGCACCGCGGTGCCCGATTTCAGGGAGACGTCACGCTCAGCGCTCTTGCCGCCGTACAGCACGGCAACACGACCGAACACCTGCGGATCGAGAGTGGACTGCACTGCGGCACTCATTGCGCACTTCCTTGGCCGCTTGCGGCAAACAACGGGTGATTGAACAGTTGCGGCGCCAACCCGCCGATGTCACCGGCGCCCTGGCACAACAGAATGTCGCCGCCACGCAGCAGCGGCTTGAGCACAGGCGCGAGGTCGCTGCCACGCTCGACGTAAATCGGATCGAGCAGCCCGCGCTGGCGAATGCTGTGGCACAAATTGCGGCTGTCGGCACCGGGAATCGGCTCTTCGCCGGCCGGGAAGACTTCCATCAGCAGCAACACATTGCTCTCGGCCAGCACCTGCACGAAATCCTCGTACAGATCGCGGGTACGGGAAAAACGATGGGGTTGATAGACCATCACCAGCCGGCGCTCCGGCCAGCCGCCGCGCACGGCCTTGATCACCGCTGCCACTTCGCGTGGGTGATGCCCGTAGTCGTCCACCAGCATCACGCTGCCATCCTCGACCGGCAGCTCGCCATACACCTGGAAGCGCCGGCCGACCCCCTGAAACCCGGACAGGCCCTGGACAATAGCCTCGTCGCCGATACCTTCATCGGTGGCGATGGCAATGGTGGCCAGGGCGTTGAGGACGTTGTGATTGCCGGGCATGTTGACTGTTACCGGCAGCGGCTCATGACCATGGCGCAGCACGGTGAAGTGGGTACGCATGCCTTCTTGGCGGACGCCCACGGCGCGCAGATCGGCGTCTTCGGTAAAGCCATAGGTCAGAGTTGGTCGGGCGATCTGCGGAAGAATGTCGCGCACCACCGGGTCATCGATACACAGCACGGCCAGGCCGTAGAACGGCAGGTTGTGCAGAAAATCGACAAAGGTGCGCTTCAGCTTGTTGAAGTCACCCTCGTAGGTACTCATATGGTCGGCGTCGATATTGGTCACGACCGACACCATCGGCTGCAGGTGCAGGAAGCTGGCGTCGCTCTCATCCGCCTCGGCGATCAGGAAACGGCTGCCGCCCAACTGCGCATTGGTGCCGGCGGCATTCAGGCGACCGCCGATGACGAAGGTGGGGTCCAGGCCGGCGGCGGCAAACACCGACGCCAGCAGGCTCGTGGTGGTGGTCTTGCCATGGGTGCCGGCCACGGCGATGCCGTGCCGGTAGCGCATCAGCTCGGCGAGCATCTCGGCCCGCGGTACCACGGGGATCCGGCGCTCCAGGGCGTGGGCGACTTCCGGGTTGCTCTCATTGACGGCGCTGGAGATCACCAGCACGTCGGCTTCTACGACGTTATGCGCGTGGTGGCCGATAAACACATGGGCGCCGAAGCTTTCCAGCCGCGTCGTGACCGGCGAGGCCTTGATATCCGAGCCGGAGACTTCATAGCCCATGTTGAGCAGCACCTCGGCGATGCCACACATGCCGACTCCGCCGATACCGACAAAGTGGATACGCCGGATACGGCGCATGCGCCGGGTTTCAGCCTTTGCAGCAGCGGGCGATTTAGCCACGGGCCACCTCCAGGCAAATATCCACCACCCGGCGGGTGGCATCGGGCATAGCCAGATCGCGGGCGGTGGCGCCCATGGCCTCGAGTCGTTGCGGTTGCATCAGCACCTCGTTCAGCTGCGCAGCCAGCTCGGCCGCATCTGTAGTGGCTTGCGGCAACAGGATGGCAGCGCCCTCCCGGGCCAGAAATTCGGCATTGCGCGTCTGGTGGTCATCTATGGCATGGGGCAGCGGCACCAGAAAAGCCGGCAGCCCGGCGGCGGCCAGTTCGCTGACAGTCAGCGCGCCAGCGCGGCAGATCACCAGGTCGGCCCAGGCATAAGCCCCGGCCATGTCATCGATGAAGGGCGCGACATGGGCCTTGAGGCCGGCCTCGGCATAACGCTGCTGGGTGATTTCGGCATGCTGA
This sequence comes from Pseudomonas sp. B392_1p, assembly GCF_052245235.1. Lineage (NCBI taxonomy): Bacteria > Pseudomonadati > Pseudomonadota > Gammaproteobacteria > Pseudomonadales > Pseudomonadaceae > Pseudomonas > Pseudomonas sp. B392_1p. The sequence continues at coordinate 155,754 of NZ_JBQPXM010000008.1, read as the reverse complement.
GCACCGGTCTGATGCACCACGGCCGGACGCTCCTCTTCGAGCAGGTGCGACAGTGCCGCTGGCACCAGCTTGTTCAAGGGCTCGGCACCCAGGCTGCCGCCCAACACCAGTAGATTGGCCGGACGCCCTGCCAGTGGCGCGCGGGGGGTGTCGAGAAACAACTCACTGCGCACCGGATTACCCGTGGTACGGCGCTTGGCGCTGCGTGTAAAGGTGTTAGGGAAGGCTTCGCAAATGCGCTGGGCAAACCACGCCAGGCTGCGGTTGGCAGTACCGGCCACGGCGTTCTGCTCATGGATGATCAGGGGCACGCCGCACAGGCGCGCCGCCAGCCCGCCGGGTCCCGTCACATAACCACCCATGCCGAGCACGCACACCGGACGCACCGTGCGCACCAGGTCGCGGGCCTGCATCAGCGCCTTGAACAACTGCACAGGCGCCTTGAGCAGCGCCAGCAGACCCTTGCCACGCAGGCCGCTGACCTCAATCAGGTGCAGGGGCAGATTGGCGTCAGGAACCAGGCGGTTTTCAATGCCGCGTGCAGTACCCAGCCAGTGAACACGATAGCCACGCGCCTGGAATTCGCGCGCGCAGGCCAACGCCGGGAATACGTGGCCGCCTGTGCCACCCGCCATGATCAGGACATTACCGCGCATGTCGCACGTCCTCCTCGGCAAAATCCGTTTCGCTGAATTCAAAATTTTCGTTGCCGAGCTGGGAACGTCGTTCCCACTCGATACGCAACAACAACCCCAGGCTTACGCAGCAGATCACCAGCGAACTGCCGCCGTAGCTCAGGAATGGCAAGGTCAGGCCCTTGGTCGGCAGCAAGCCGACGTTCACGCCAATATTGATCAGAAACTGGCCGATCCATAGAAAGGCCAGGCCATAGGCGACATACGCCGAGAAGAACTGCTTGGCCTTTTGCGCCCATAGACCGATGTACAGAGCGCGCACGCTGATCAACACGAACAAGGCCAAGGTGATCAGGGCCCCCACCATGCCCAGCTCCTCGGCCAACACGGCGAAAACGAAATCGGTGTGCGCCTCGGGCAGGTAGAACTGCTTCTGAATGCTGTTGCCCAGGCCGACGCCAAACCATTCGCCACGGCCAAAGGCAATCAGCGCCTGGGTCAATTGGTAGCCCGCACCGAATTGGTCGGCCCAGGGATCGGTAAAGGTGGTCAGACGCGCCATGCGGTACGGCTGGGTCTTGATCAGCAGGTACAACGCACCGACTGCCAGCCCTGCCGACAGCCCGAAGCGCAGCAGGCCCACGCCGCCGAGGAAAAGCATGGCCGCCGCCGCGGCGAACAAGACGATGGTGGCGCCGAAGTCCGGTTCTAGCAGCAACAGCACCGCCATGGGGATCAACACGAAAATCGGCTTGAGGAAGCCCATCCAGCTTTCGCGTACCTCTTCCTGGCGACGCACCAGGTACCCGGCCAGATAGATCACCACGAAGATCTTGGCGATTTCCGAGGGCTGCACGTTGATCATGCCCAAGCTGATCCAACGAATCGAACCGTTGACCTCGCGTCCGACCAGCAGCACCAAGACCAGCATGGCGAAGGCTGCGGCCAGCAACATCCAGCCCAGGCGCTGCCACGTGGCCATGGGCACCATCAGCACCACGGCACAGGCCACTAGGCCGATGACCATGTACACCAGTTGGCGGGTCATGTGATAAAGCGGATCGCCCAGTTGCGCGGCCGCCACTTCCGAAGACGCCGACGCTACCATCACCAATCCCAGCCCGAGCAACGCCAGGCACCCCAGCAACAGCGGGAGGTCCAGGTCGAGGCCGCGCCGACTGAACAACGGCGACGGGTACGGGCGCAGGAAGGCGATCATTGTGGCAAGCCCTCCACTGCACGGGCGAACAGGCGACCACGCTCTTCGAAGTTCTTGAACATGTCGAGGCTGGCGCACGCCGGCGACAGCAGCACGGCATCACCGCGCTCAGCCATTTCGGCACAGCGCTGCACCGCCTCGTCCAGGGTTGCGACCTTAGCCTGCGGTACGGCATCCCCCAGGGCGCCGGCAATCTGGTCGGCATCGCGACCGAGCAACACCACCGCCCGGCAGTAGCGGGCCACTGGGACGCGCAGCGGCGAGAAATCCGCCCCTTTGCCATCGCCACCGGCAATTAGCACCAGCTTGCCGTCAATATCCGCGCCCAAACCCTCGATCGCCGCCAACGCAGCCCCGACGTTGGTCGCCTTGGAGTCGTCGTAATACTGAACGCCGCGCAATTCACGCACCCATTGGCAGCGATGCGGCAGGCCGGCAAAGGTTTTCAGGGTAGCCAGCATCGGCTCCAGCGGCAGCCCTACGGCATGGCCGAGGGCCAGGGCAGCCAGCGCGTTGCTTTGATTGTGGGCGCCGCGCATTTTCAACGCGCGTACCGGCAACAGCGCCTCGAATTGGAACGTCAGCCATTTTTCGCCGTGCAGCTCGGTCAGACCAAAGCCCTTGAAATCCGGCTTGCCCAGGCCAAAGCTCCAGCACGGCAGCTGATCGGCCACCAGCGGGCGTGACAGCGCATCATCGCGATTGATCACCACCTGCCGGGCGCCACGAAAGACGCGGTGCTTGGCCAGGTGGTAGGCCTGCAGGTCGGTGTAGCGGTCCATGTGGTCTTCGCTGACGTTCAGGCAAGTCGCCACCTCGGCATTCAGCTGCTCGGTGGTTTCCAGTTGGAAGCTGGACAACTCGATCACATACAGCTCAACGTCATCGGCCAACAGATCCAGCGCCGGCGTGCCCAGGTTGCCGCCAATGGCGACCTTCCTGCCGGCCGCCGCGGCCATTTCGCCCACCAGGGTGGTCACGGTGCTCTTGGCGTTGGAGCCGGTGATGGCAATGATCGGCGCCTTGGCTTCGCGGGCGAACAGCTCGATGTCGCCGGAAAGCTTCACCCCGCGCTGCGCCGCTGCCTGCAACGCCGGGGAGGCAATAGCCAGGCCCGGACTGACCAGAAGCTCATCGGCCTGGCAAAGAAACTCGACATCCAGCGCGCCGCAGCGCACTTCAACGTCGGGAAATTCCTGCTGCAGGGTGGCCAGCTCAGGCGGATTGGCGCGCGTGTCAGCCACCGCAAACGACAATCCCCGGCGCGCCAAATGGCGCACCAGGGACATGCCGCTCTTGCCGAGGCCGACAACGATGCGGAATTGGTCAGAAGCGATCAGGCTCATGTCATTTTTCGCCTCAACGCAGTTTCAAGGTGGCGAGACCGATCAGCACGAGGATCACCGTGATGATCCAGAAGCGCACGATGACGCGCGGCTCGGGCCAGCCTTTGAGTTCGAAGTGGTGGTGAATTGGCGCCATGCGGAACACCCGCTTGCCGGTCAACTTGAAGGAGGCGACCTGGACTATCACCGAGAGGGTTTCCATGACGAACACCCCGCCCATGATGAACAGCACGATTTCCTGGCGGACAATCACCGCGATGGTGCCCAGCGCCGCACCCAGGGCCAGCGCACCGACGTCGCCCATGAACACTTGCGCCGGGTAGGTGTTGAACCACAAGAAACCCAGGCCGGCACCAATCAGCGCGCTGCAAAACACGATCAGCTCGCCGGCGCCCGGAACATAAGGAATCAACAGGTATTCGGCGAAGCGCACGTTACCCGACAGGTAGCAGAAGACGCCCAGTGCGCCGCCCACCAGCACGGTGGGCATAATCGCCAGACCGTCGAGACCGTCGGTGAGGTTCACCGCATTGCTCGAACCGACAATGACGAAGTAAGTCAGCACGATGAAACCGGCAGCGCCCAGCGGCAAGGCGGCGTCCTTGAACATGGGCACGATCAACGTGGTTTCAATCGGATTTTGCGCAGTCATGAACAGGAAAATCGCCGCGCCCAGACCGAACACCGACTGCCAGAAATACTTCCAGCGGCTCGGCAACCCACGGGAATTCTTCTCGATCACCTTGCGGTAGTCGTCGACCCAGCCGATCGCACCGAACAGCAGGGTCACGGCCAACACAACCCACACGTAGCGGTTGCTCAGGTCGGACCACAACAGGGTGCTGATGGCGATGGACGAGAGGATCAGCGCGCCGCCCATGGTGGGCGTGCCCTTCTTGGACAGGTGTGATTGCGGACCATCGGTGCGCACCGACTGGCCAATCTGCAGGGTCTGCAGGGTGCGAATCATCCAGGGCCCCAGCCATAGGGCCAGGATCAGTGAGGTCAGCACGCCCAGGATGCCGCGCAGGGTCAGGTATTGAAAGACCGCAAAGCCTTTATGGAACTGTTGCAGGTACTCTGCTAGCAGCAGAAGCATCAGTGTTTCTCCTCGGCGGACCCGCACAACGCAGCGACAACCTTGTCCATCGCCGAACTTCGCGAGCCCTTGATCAGAATGGTGGTATCGCCCTGCTCGTGACGCAGGGCGTCGATCAGACCGGCTTGATCGGCAAAATGTTTCGCATTTTTTCCAAAAGCTGCTACCGCGTGGGTCATTAGCGGCCCAACGGCATACAGGCAATCGACTTTGCCGCTCGCATAGGCACCGACCTGGCGGTGGCCCTGTTCGGCCCAATCGCCCAGCTCGCCCATGTCCCCCAACACCAAAACGGTGCGCCCGGAGAAGGCCGCGAGTATATCGACCGCGGCACACATCGAGAGCGGATTGGCGTTGTAACTGTCATCAATAATTCTCAGACCGCGGTCCGTCAGCTGCGCCGCGGCGCGTCCTGGCATAGGCTGCAAGGCCTGCAGGCCATGCTGAATGGCTGCGCCCGAAAGCCCCAGGGCATGGGCCGCAGCGGCAGCGGCCAGGGCATTGGCAACGTTGTGGGTGCCTAGCAAATTGAGCTGGACAGACCACTCGCCGAGCGGCGAACACAGAATAAAGGCCATGCAGCCGCGAGCGTCGCGCTGCACATCGCGTGCATGGAAATCGGCCTGGGTATCGTGCAGGGCAAAGCTCACCACAGGCCGCCCTGCGGCTCGCGTTTGCCAAAGGGTGAATGCCGCATCGTCGCGGTTGAGCACAGCCACGCCCTCGGCGGGCAAACCGTCGATGATCTCGCCCTTGGCTTCGACGATTTTCTCCGGGCCGCCAAATTCACCCACGTGGGCATTGCCCGCGTTGCTGATGATGGCTACCTGTGGGCGTGCCAGACTCACGGTGTAGGCGATTTCACCCACATGATTAGCGCCCAGCTCAATCACCGCACCCACATGTTCAGGCATAAGCTCCAGCAGCGTCAGCGGCACACCGAGCTCATTATTCAGGTTGCCGCGCGTGGCCAGAACGGGACCATGAAGGCCGGCACGCAGGATGCTGGCGAGCATTTCCTTGATGCTGGTCTTGCCACTGGAACCCGTCACGGCGGCCAGCGGGCCATGGTAGGCCTGGCGGTTCAGCGCACCGAGGCGTCCCAGCGCCAGACGGGTATCGTCAACCACCAGTTGCGGCAGATCGACACCTGCAACTTCGCGCGACACCAGGGCCGCCACCGCGCCCTTGGCAGCAACATCAGCGAGATAAGCGTGGCCATCGAAATTCGGCCCGACCAGGGCAACGAACAGTTGTCCAGGCGCGATTGAGCGGCTGTCGGTACTGACCGAGGAAAAAACGGCATCGCCGCCAGACAGGCGACCTTGCAGCGGGGCGGCGATGGCGCTGAGGTGCAATGCATCAAGCATGCTCAACCTCCCAGGCCGCCAGTGCCTTGCTGGCTTCGTCCAGGTCTGAGAAAGGCTGACGAACGCCGTTGATTTCCTGATAGTCCTCGTGTCCCTTGCCGGCCAGCAGCACAATGTCATCTGCGCGGGCACCGGCAATCAGCGAGGCAATCGCCTGGCCACGTCCGGACATGAACTGCACCGTTTCAGGTCGGGTGAAGCCGGCACGAATCTCGGCAAGGATCTCCAGCGGATCTTCGCTGCGCGGGTTGTCATCAGTGACCAGTACGCCGTCGGCATGCCGCTCGGCCACTTCAGCCATCAGCGGGCGCTTGCCGCGGTCCCGATCACCGCCGCATCCAAACAGGCACAGCAAACGGCCACGCACATGCGGGCGCAGTGCTTCGAGAACCTTTTCCAAGGCATCGGGGGTGTGGGCGTAATCCACCACTACCAAGGGCGCAGCGCCGCCCCCCAGGCGTTGCATCCGTCCCGACGGACCTTGCAGATCGGGCAGCACACGCAGGACATCGTCCAGCGAATAGTCCATGCCCAGCAAAGCACCGATCACCGCCAGCAAGTTGCTCAGGTTAAAACGCCCCAGCAGCGGGCTGCGCAACAGCCCCTGCCCCTGCGGCGTGATCAGCTCGGCGCGCACGCCGTGGTCGTCGAAGCGCACCTGCCGGCAATGCACATCGGCAGCAGCATCATTGATGCTGTAATCGATCAGTCGCGCACCCTCTAGGCCGGCCAGCTGGCGGCCAAACGGATCGTCCAGGTTGATGACCCGGCAGCGCAATTGGGGCCAGGCGAACAGCGTGGCCTTGACCGCGCCATAGGCTTCCATCGAACCGTGGTAATCCAGGTGGTCGCGGGACAGATTGGTAAATACCGCCACATCGAAATCCAGCCCGGCGACACGGCCCTGAGCCAGACCATGGGACGACACTTCCATGGCCACCGCACGCGCTCCGGCATGCTTGAGCAGCGCCAACGTCGCCTGTACGGCGAGCGGATCGGGGGTGGTGTGACGTCCGCTTTCCAGAGCGCCATGGAATCCCGTGCCCAAGGTGCCGACAATGCCGCAGCGTTCGCCGAGGCGATCCAGTGCCTGGGCCAGCAATTGGCTGACGCTGGTCTTGCCGTTGGTACCCGTTACCCCAACCAGATGCAAACCGCGACTGGGTTCACCATAGAAACGCCCGGCTATCGCCGAGAGCTGCTTGCTCAACCCTTTGATCGGCAACAAGGTCGCCTGGCTGTCCGGCAGCGGTGGAGCTCCTTCGGCTTCATAGGCCACAGCCACGGCACCGCGGGCGATGGCGTCGGCGATGTGCGCGCGCCCATCATGACTGGCGCCGGGCACGGCCAGGAACAGGTCTCCGGGCCGCACTTTTCGACTGTCAAGGGTCAGTTCACGCACCAGCGCAGCGTTATCGGCCTGGGCGAGCAGTTGGTTGAGTGGCATGGGCATCAGCTGCGCCCTCCTTTTCCAGGGACGACGGCAGCGGTCTTGGTCTCAACCGGCAGGTTGTCAGGGGCAATATTCATCAGACGCAGGGCTCCAGCCATGACCCGGCCGAAAACCGGCGCGGCTACCAGGCCGCCGTAATAGCCACCTTTGCTGGGTTCATCGATCACCACCACGGCGGCGATACGCGGGTTGTTCAGCGGCGCCAGCCCGGCAAAAAAGGAGCGGTAGGCGTCATCGGTATAACCGCCAGACGTGGAAACTTTCTTGGCGGTGCCGCTTTTGCCGCCGACGTGATAGCCCGGCACCTTGGCACGCGAACCACCGCCGCCCGGCTCCTCGACTACGGCACGCAGCATGCGCAGCACCTGATGGGCTATTTCGGCCTCCATCACCTGGTGGCCTTCCTGGGCACGGTCGCGGCGAATCAATGAGAGCGGCACGCTTTTACCGTCATTGCCCAGTGTCGCAAAGGCATGGGCAAGCTGCACAGCAGTCACCGACAAGCCGTAGCCGTAACCCAGGGCAGCGATTTCCGCTTCTTTCCAGACACGATGATTGGGCAGCACGCCGACCCGTTCACCCGGAAAGCCCAGCCCGGTGGACTGCCCAAAGCCAGCGGAATGCATCATCGAATAGAGCGGCTCGGCGCCGATATCCAGTGCAATCTTGCTGATGCCGATATTGCTGGACTTCATGAGAATGCCGGTGAGGTCAAGCTGGCCGCCACGGGAGACGTCGCGAATGGTGTAACGGCCGATGCGCATCCAGCCCGGCGTGGTATCCACCACCGATTCCGGCCGCCATTTACCTGTGGCCAGCGCAGCGGCAATAGTGAAAGGCTTTACGGTGGAACCCGGCTCGAAGACATCAATCATGGCCCGGTTACGGGTGACGCCCGGCTGCAGCACACGACGGTTGTTGGGGTTGTAGACGGGCTGATTGACCATGGCGAGGATTTCACCGGTACGCACGTCGATCATGACCAGGCTGCCGGCCTTGGCGCCGAATTCCAGCAAGGAGTTCCGCAACTCGCGGTGCGCCAGATACTGCAAGCGCAAGTCAATGGACAGTTCCAGCTCGCCACCCGGCTTGGCATTGCTGAGCACCTGGACATCCTTGATCACCCGACCGCGGCGGTCCTTTAGTACCTGACGTTCGCCTGGCACCCCTGCCAGCCACTGGTCGAAGGCGAGCTCCATGCCCTCGCGCCCCTTGTCGTCGATATCGGTGAAACCGACCACATGAGCAGCCACTTCGCCGGCCGGATAAAAGCGGCGAAACTCTTCCAAGGCGTTTACACCGGGAACATTCAGGTCGAGTACTTGCTGGCCATGCTCCGGTGTAAGGCCGCGGGCCAGGTAGATAAATTCACGGTTAGCAGCCTGCTCCAGTCGCTCGCTCAGCCTGCCGGGTTTTTGCCCCAACGCCTCGGCCAGCACTGGCCATTGATCGCGCACGGCCTGCAGTTCGCGTCCGTTACCCCATATGGCCGTCACCGGCGTGCTTACGGCCAGCGGCTCACCGTTGCGATCGGTAATCACCCCACGGTGCGCAGGGATCGGGATGTGCCGCACACTGCGTGCATCGCCCTGACCCTGCAAAAAATCGTGATCGAACACATGCAGGTCAACAATCTTCCAGCCCAGCATGCTGACCATCAGGACGAACAAAAGCAGCACAAAGCCGAACCGGCCGTGCTCGAATACTCGCCTCAAGAAATTCATGGCGTCACCAGCCGGACATCGGCCGCTTCGGGAATGCGCATTTTCAACCGCTCGCTGGCCAAGGCCTCGATCCGGTTATGCGCCATCCAAGTGCTTTGCTCCAGCACCAGGCGTCCCCACTCGGCTTGTATCTTGTCGCGCTCGTGCAACTCACCGTACAAGTCGTTGACCAATTGTCGGCTCAGGTGCGCGGAATACGTCACCGCAATCGCCGACGCCAGCACAGCGACAAACACAACCACCAGCAGCAGCCCGCCGCCGGGTATTGACCTAATGGCCAAATGGCTCACCGCACCTTCTCCGCCACGCGCATGACCGCGCTGCGTGATCGTGGGTTGGCCTTGAGCTCGGCTTCGGAGGCATAGTGCGGCTTGCCCAGCACTTTCAGGCGAGGCTCAAATGCTTTGGGGATGATCGGCAGATCTCGCGGCAGGTTATCGGCTTCGCCTTTGGCCTGACGGCGCATGAACTGTTTGACGATGCGGTCTTCCAGGGAATGGAAGCTGATCACCACCAACCGGCCACCGACCTCCAGCGCATCGAGAGCCGCTTCAAGGCCTCGCTCGAGATCGCCCAGTTCATTATTGATATGGATGCGCAGTCCCTGGAAGGCGCGGGTGGCCGGGTTCTTGCCCTTCTCCCATGCCGGATTGGCCTCGGTGAGCACCGCAGCCAGATCGGCGGTACGGGTGAAAGGCTTCTCAGCACGCCGCAGCACCACCGCACGAGCCATGCGCTTGGCAAAACGCTCCTCGCCGTATTCCTTGAAGACCCGGGCGATTTCATCTTCAGTCGCGCTCGCAATCCATTCAGCGGCACTCATGCCGACCCCCGGATTCATGCGCATATCCAGCGGGCCATCATTAAGAAAGCTGAAGCCCCGCTCGGGATCGTCAAGCTGCGGCGAAGACACCCCCAGATCGAGCAGCACACCGCTCACCTTGCCTTCCAGGCCGCGGCCGGTTATCTCCTGGCCCAACTCCGCAAAACTGCGCTGCACAATTACAAAGCGGCCATCTTCGGCCGCCAGTGCTTGCCCTGTGGCAATGGCTTGAGGGTCTTTATCGAACCCCAGCAACTGCCCGCGCGCACCGAGATGCTGCAGGATCAAGCGGCTGTGTCCGCCTCGCCCGAAGGTGCCGTCCAGGTAGCAGCCGTCAGGCTGTATCGCGAGGGCGGCAACGGCTTCTTCGAGCAAAACGGTGATGTGGCGAAAGGTGCTGGTCATAATCACAAGGTCAGGTCGAGCAATTCTTCCGGCATTCCGCCGGGCGCTTTAATAGCCTCAAGATCGTCCATCGAAATGGAGGTCCAGGCGTCTTCATCCCACAGTTGAAACTTGTTCAATTGGCCAACCAGCATGACGTGCTTGTCGAGCTTGGCGTACTCGCGCAAGCGAGACGGAATCAGCAGACGCCCACTGGCATCCAGCTCCAGATCGACCGCATTGCCAATCAGCAAGCGTTGCAAGCGGCGGTTTTCCTCTCGCAACGGTGGCAAGGCACGCAGCTTGGTTTCGATCTGTTCCCATTCAGGCAGGGGGTAGAGGCTTAGGCAGGGATCAAGAGCATCAATGGTGACGATGAGCTGGCCGGCACAACGCGAGAGCAGCTCGTCACGGTGCCGACTCGGCATCGCGAGTCGCCCTTTCGCATCAAGGCTGACGGCATTGGCTCCGCGAAACACGTTGGCACTTCCCCGCTTGGCTGGCTGTTACATTCCTAATTCCCACTTCCCGCCACTTTCTACCACTTGGGCACACTATAGGAATGCGCGTCCCTCAGCGTCAAGGCTGCTCACAAATGGAAAACCCTTACAGGACCGTGATTTAGCGACGAATGGCCAGATTTGAGACGAAGCGCAACAAGCAATTGCGACGGAAAGAGAAATGCATCAAAGAGCTGGCTCAGAGAGTTAACGTAATACGTGAGGAGAAGTTGTTTTTACTTCATCAAGACAAGCGGGGAATAAAGGAAGAGAGTCGATCTATAAGCCGGGTTCTGTCGAGGACAGTCATTCCTCTACGACGTACATCACTGCACGCCTTTAGCAACCTACCCGGTTCCAGCGCGGGCCACGCCAATGGAACCCTATTTGGTCTTGCTCCGAGCGGGGTTTACCTAGCCACGGACTGTTGCCAGCCGTGCGGTGCGCTCTTACCGCACCTTTTCACCCTTACCGGCACTTGCGTGCTTAGGCGGTTATTTTCTGTGGCACTTTCCGTAGGCTCGCGCCTCCCAGGCGTTACCTGGCGCTCTGCCCTATGGAGCCCGGACTTTCCTCCCTCCTCTTTTGCGAACAAAAGAGAACAGCGACTGTCCGATCGACTCTCCGGCGGCAAGGATAGGGCCGCCACCGGCAAGCTGCAAGACAAAACGGTCCCATCTTCATGAATCCTGACCAATCAGCCTTTGCGCTCCAGCGCGATCTGGTACAGCACATTTTTGCGAGCACCGGTAATTTCTGCCGCCACGGCAGCGGCTCGCTTGACCGGCAGGTCTTCCAACAACAGATCCAGGACGCGCAAGGCCTCAGCCGTGACAGCGCTCTCACCCTCAGGCGCCTGCCAGCCGGCGACCAGCAGGACACACTCACCCCGTTGCTGGTTGGCATCCGCCGCGACCCAGTCACTCAACTCACCCAACGGCAATCCCTTGAGTGTCTCAAAGGTCTTGGTCAGCTCTCGCCCCAACACGGCCAGGCGATCGGCACCGAAAATTTTTCCCATATCGCGCAAGGATTCCAGCAAGCGATGCGGCGCTTCATAAAAGATCAGCGTGCGCGGTTCCTCTTTGATCGATTCCAGACGCGCACAACGGGCTGTAGCTTTTGCAGGCAGGAAACCCTCGAAAATAAACCGGTCCGACGGCAGGCCAGCCGCGGAGAGCGCGGCAACCAGGGCGCACGCGCCTGGGACAGGCACCACCCGCACTCCTGCGACGCGCGCCTGGCGCACCAGATGGAAACCCGGATCCGAGATCAGCGGCGTACCAGCGTCCGAAATCAGCGCAACGTCATCACCTGCCAACAGGCGGGCGATAAAACGTCCGCCTTGGTCACGCTCGTTATGCTCGTGGCAGGCCTGCAGCGGCGTACTGATGCCGAAATGCTGCAAAAGCCGCTGCGAATGCCGGGTATCTTCCGCCGCGATCAACGAGACTTCCGTCAGCACCCGCAAAGCTCGCGCACTGATGTCCTCCAGATTGCCGATGGGCGTGGCCACCACGTAAAGCGTGCCTGCAGACACATTCTGAGCACCGAAATCGGCCACGAAACACCTCAAGAACCTTCAAATTTACCCATTGTATCCCGTTTACCGTTTCGGCATCGCACAGCCGGCAAGGCTTGGGTACAATCCAGGGTTCCTTTCGCCTGTGCAACGGGAAGACTCCCATGATCGCTCGCCTGCTCTCCGTTCTGTGCCTCGTCGGATTTTTGGCGGCCTGCTCCGGCACCCCAACGTCCACACTGGGCGAATTGCCGCGTACGCCCCAGGCAAGCGTTGAGCAATTGCTACAAAAGGCAGAGCAAAGCCCGCCGGCCCTGGCCGCGCAATTACGCCTGGCTGCTGCCGACAAAGCATTTACCTTGAACAACCCGGCGCGCGCCGGGCAAATCCTCCAACAGGTATCGCTGGATCAGTTGAGCCCGGCCGAGCAGGTTTTAGCCAGCACCTTGCAGGCTGAGTTGGCGCTGTTGCGCAGCCGCCCGCAGAGCGCACTGCAAGCCTTGGAGCACCCCAGCCTGCAGCGTCTGGGCGAACTGCCTGCCGAACAGCAGGTGCGAACGCGGCTGGTCCGCGCCCAGGCGCTTGAGGCGGACAATCAACTGCTGCCCGCCGTGCGCGAGCGCGTATCGATCGCCCCGCAGCTGACCGGTGCCGCCGCTCAGGACAATCACGAGACAATCTGGGCATTGATCGCCCGCCTGCCCACCGATGAAGCAACCAGCCCGGCCGACGGCGAGCTGGGCGCCTGGCTTGCGTTGGGTGTTGCCGTACGCGACGCCATTACCCTTGAACTTCAGCAGGCCGCCATCGACAACTGGCGCAACGCCAACCCCGATCACCCCGCAGCGCTTCGCCTGCCAGAGCCTTTGAGCAAATTACGCGCCCTGCCCAGCCAGCCCTTAAGCAAGATTGCCTTGCTACTGCCCCAGGAAGGCCAACTGGCGAGCGTGGCTCGAGCCCTACGCGACGGCTTTATGTCTGCCCATTACCAGGCCCAGCAAGCCGGATTCAATCCGCCTGAAATTGTCCTGTATGACAGTACGCAAATAGAGTCACTGGAAGCCTTCTACCGTCAGGCCCAAGCAGATGGCGCACAATTGGTCGTCGGCCCACTGGAAAAGCCCCTTGTCAAGCAACTGGGTGATTTGCCGCAGCTGCCGATCCTCACCCTGGCCTTGAATTATGATGATGCGGGCGAAGGCAGCCCGGCACAACTGTTCCAATTCGGCCTGGCCGCCGAGGACGAAGCCCGCTCGGCCGCCCGGCGCGCCTGGAACGACGGCATGCGCCGCGCCGTCGCCCTGGTTCCGCGCGGCGAGTGGGGCGACCGCGTACTGGCCGCCTTCAACCAGAGCTGGCAGGCCGAAGGCGGCACTCTGCTGGACGCCAAACACATCGACCAGCCCGTACAGTTGGCGGGCCAGATTGCCGACCTTTTCCAACTTCGCCAAAGCGAAGCCCGTGCCCAACGACTCAAGCAAACGCTGGGCGTGGAACTGGCCGCCGAGCCTGCGCGTCGTGCCGATGTCGACTTCATCTTCCTCGCCGCCACGCCTTTGCAAGCCCAGCAAATCAAACCCACCCTGACGTTCCAATACGCAGGGGATGTGCCGGTCTACGCCACATCGCACCTCTATTCCGGCGACAGCAACCCCGCCCAATACCGTGACTTGAGCGGCATTCGTTTCTGCGAAACACCTTGGCTGCTCGACGAAAACAATCCCCTTCGCGAACAAGTCATCCAGCAATGGCCGCAAGCCGGCGGCAGCCTGGGGCGTCTCTATGCCATGGGTATCGACGCGTACCTACTGGCGCCACGCCTGGCCCAACTGAAGGCTTTGCCGGAGACCCGTATCGATGGTTATTCGGGGCGTCTGAGCCTGAATTCTCAGCAGCGTATCGAGCGCGAATTGCCCTGGGCTGAATTTCAGGGCGGCACCATACGCCGCCTGCCGGATTACAACCTCTAATGAATACCGACGTCAGGCTCAGCGGGCCGCAAGCCGAAGCTCTGGCCTGTCAGCATTTGCAACAGCATGGCCTGCGTCTGCTTGAACAGAACTGGCGCTGCCGACGCGGCGAACTCGATCTGGTCATGCTTGATGGCGATACAGTAGTATTTGTTGAAGTACGCTACCGTCTGCATGCCGCTTGGGGTGGTGCGCTGGAGAGTATCGATGCTCGCAAGCGCGCCAAACTGAGTCTGGCCGCAGAACACTTTTTACAGCAGGAAAAACGCTGGGCTGCGCATCCGTGTCGTTTCGATGTGGTTGCCATGAACAGCGCCAGCAACCCGGACCAGCGCCTGAACTGGATCCGTAACGCGTTCGATACCTGAACCGCCGCCCTTGTAAAGGTCACCATCCGATGGACATGCAATCCCGTATTCACCAGCACTTCCTGGCCAGCATCGAAACCAAGCAACGCGCGCAGGAAGTTCTCATCCCCTACATCGAGCAGGCCAGCCAAGTCATGGTTCAAGCCCTGCTCAACGAGGGCAAGATTCTTTCCTGCGGGAACGGTGGCTCAGCGGGCGATGCACAGCATTTCTCTTCCGAGCTGCTTAACCGTTTCGAGCGCGAGCGTCCCAGCCTGCCGGCCATGGCCCTGACCACCGACAGCTCGACCATCACCTCGATCGCCAACGACTACAGCTACAACGAAATCTTCTCCAAGCAGATTCGCGCCCTCGGTCAACCTGGCGATGTGCTGCTGGCCATTTCCACCAGCGGCAACTCGGCCAACGTCATCCAGGCCATTCAGGCGGCCCATGACCGGGAAATGACCGTGGTTGCCCTGACCGGCCGCGACGGCGGCGACATGGCTTCGCTGTTACTGCCAGAAGACGTTGAAATCCGCGTCCCCGCCAAAGTCACCGCGCGCATTCAGGAAGTCCACCTCTTGGTGATTCACTGCTTGTGCGACCAAATCGACTGTCAATTGTTTGGGAGTGAAGAATGACACGCAATCCGCTGATTCTGGCCTTTTTGGCCATGACGCTGCTGTTGGGCGGCTGCAGCAATCGCAGCATTGGCAATAAGATCGACGACCAATTCCTCGAGCCCAAGGTCGCGGGCCAGATCCAGACCGCCCACGCTGACTTGACCTCGCCCACCTCGCATATCGTGGTCACCAGCTATAACGGCGTCATCCTGCTCGCTGGTCAGACGCCCCGCCCGGAGCTGCGCGATCAAGCCGAGGTGGCTGCGCGTCGCGTTGTCGGCGTCAAGAAGGTTCATAACGAAATCCAGGTACAGGCACCTTCGTCGGGCATGGCGCGCACCAACGATGCACTCCTGACCACGCGCATCAAGACGCGGATGCTGGCTAGCACTGGCGTGCCGTTCGCTGACATCAAGGTCGTGACCGAGAATGGCATCGTTTACCTGCTGGGCCTGGTCACGCGCGAAGAAGCCAACCAGGCCACGGCTGCGATCCAGAAGGTGTCCGGCGTACAGCGTATCGTGCGCCTGTTTCAATATACCGACTGACCAGTAGGCCGCGAGAAATACGCAAACAAGAAAGGGCGCCATAGGCGCCCTTTCTTTGTTCTGAAGCTTACTTGACCACTTTCAAGCTGGGCCGACCACTCGGTCGCGGCGGCTCGGGGTCCGGCCCCTCATCTCCATCTGGGCCAATATCATCGATGCTATCGGAGTCATCCTGTGGCGGCTCCGGCTCGAACACCATTCCCTGGCCATTTTCCCGTGCGTAAATGGCCATGATCGAACCAATAGGCAAATGCAGACTGTGCGGCACGCCTCCAAAACGGCTTTCAAAGCTCACCGCTTGATTGTCCATGTGCAAGTGGCGCACCGCGCTGGGCGACGCATTGAGCACAATCTGACCGTCATTGGCATAACCGCTTGGCACCTGCACCTGCGGATACTCGACATCCACCAGAAAATGCGGCGTGCAGTCATTGTCCACGATCCACTCGTACAACGCCCGGATCAGATAAGGCCTACTGGAGTTCATGCAAGGCTCCTCATTGTGCTTCAGCGCATGTCGCGCTCAACGGAGGACAGGCTAGCCTGAAAGGCCGGACGGGCAAAAGCCCGCTCCATGTAGTCGAGCAACGGCTTGGCAGGGGCTGGCAATTCTACCCCCAGCTGCGGTAAACGCCAGAGAATCGGCAGCAGGCAGCAATCCACCAGCGACAGATCGTCACTGAGGAAAAAAGCCTTGCTTTCGAACAGCGGCGCCACGCCAGTCAAACTCTCACGCAGCGCCTTGCGGGCTTGGGTTTTCTGCGCTTCCTTGGCGCGCGAATCGAGAATCTGATCGACCAGTACGCACCAGTCACGCTGGATACGGTACATCAGCAATCGGGTATTGGCGCGGGCCAGCGGGTAGGCCGGCATCAACGGCGGATGGGGATAACGCTCCTCCAGATATTCCATAATCACCGTTGGCTCAAAAAGCGCCAAATCCCGATCGACCAGAGTCGGTACATTACCGTAAGGGTTAACGTCACTCAGATCGGTCGGACATTCCCCACCTACTGTATCGATGATGTCCGCTGTTACGTTCTTTTCAGCCAGCACCAGCCGCACACGATGGCAGTAATGGTCGGCGGGATCGGAAAAGCAGGCCAACTTGTTGAACACGGCCATAGCGTCCCTCCTTTAGGTTTTTCAGAAATAGCAAAGCGCGCGCACCCAAATAGGGCGCGCGCGCTTTGGACTGATCAGGCGAGGATCAGTGTACGTCCTTCCAGTATTCGCGCTTGAGCAGATAGGCAAATACGAAGAAGAATGCCAGGAACAGCAGTACGTAAGTACCGATGCGTTGGCTTTCAAGCTTGACCGGGTTGGCCGAGTAGGACAGGAAGGTCACCAGATTCTTGACCGTCTCATCGAACTCCGCCTCGCTTTGCGACCCGGTATTGGGCAGCACAGTCAGCTGATCGCACGCTTCGTGAGTCACCGGAGTGCCCGTCAGCGGATCGTAGATTTTCTTACCATCCTCGACCACTTGCACCTGCTTGCAGCCGATGACCTGACGACCCTGCAGGTCCGCCATCACGTTAGGCATGCCCACGTTGGGGAATACCGTATTGTTGGCGCCCAGCGGGCGGCTCGGATCTTCGTAGAAGCTGCGTAGGTAGCTGTACAGCCAATCTTCACCACGCACGCGAGCCACCAGGGTCAGATCCGGCGGCGCTGCGCCGAACCATACCTTGGCATCAGCCGGCTGCATGCCGATGTTCATGTGGTCACCAATCTTGGCGTCGGAGAACACAATGTTGTCCATCATCACTTCGTCCGGGATGCCAAGGTCATTGGCGACCCGCTCATAGCGCTGAAACTTAGCGCTATGGCAACCCATGCAGTAGTTGCTGAAGGTACGCAGACCATCCTGCAGTGCCGCCTTGTCGGTCAGGTCAATATCCACTTTATCCAGCTGGACGTTGACCGCAGCCGCGAACGAGGCGACAGGCAGTACAGAAAGAATCAATGCAGCAAAGAGCTTTTTCATCAGCCAGTCACCCTTTCCGGAACCGGTTTGGTCTTTTCCATCCTGGTGTAGAACGGCATCAGGAGGAAATAGGCGAAGTACAGAATGGTGCACACCTGCGACAGCAACGTACGCCCCGGGGTTGGCGACAGAACGCCCAGTACGCCCAGGATGACAAAGGAGATGCAGAAGATGACCAACCAAATCTTGCTCATCCAACCCTTGTAGCGCATGGACTTGACCGGGCTACGGTCGAGCCAGGGCAGGACAAACAGCACAGCGATAGCCGCGCCCATCGCAATAACGCCAAACAGCTTGTCCGGAACCGCACGCAGAATCGCGTAGTACGGTGTGAAGTACCAGACAGGAGCAATGTGCTCAGGCGTCTTCAGTGCGTTGGCTTCTTCGAAGTTGGGTTTTTCGAGGAAATAACCACCCATTTCCGGGAAGAAGAACACAACCGCGCAGAACACAAACAAGAAGACCACGACGCCGACAATGTCTTTGACGGTGTAATAGGGATGGAACGGAATGCCATCAAGCGGAATACCATTGGCATCCTTGGTTTTCTTGATGTCGACACCGTCCGGGTTGTTCGAACCCACTTCGTGCAGTGCCAGGATGTGCAACACCACCAGCCCCAGCAGGACGACCGGCAATGCGATGACATGGAGCGCGAAGAAGCGGTTCAGCGTAATGCCGGAAATCAGGTAATCGCCACGGATCCACTCGGTCAGGTCAGCCCCGATGACCGGGATGGCACCAAACAGCGAAATGATTACCTGAGCCCCCCAATAGGACATCTGGCCCCAGGGCAGCAGGTAGCCCATGAAGGCTTCGGCCATCAGCGCCAGATAGATCAGCATGCCGAAGATCCACACCAGCTCGCGCGGCTTCTGATAGGAACCGTAGAGCAGTCCACGGAACATATGCAGATAGACCACCACGAAGAACGCCGAAGCGCCGGTGGAGTGCAGATAACGCAGGATCCAGCCGTACTCGACATCACGCATGATGTATTCGACGGAGGCGAAGGCCCCTTCAGCGCTCGGGTTGTAGCTCATGGTCAGCCAGATGCCGGTCAGCAATTGGTTGACCAGTATCAACAGCGCCAGGGAGCCGAAGAAATAGAAGAAGTTGAAGTTCTTCGGGGCGTAGTACTTGGACAGATGGTCTTCCCACATCTTAGTCGCGGGGAAGCGCGCATCGACCCATTCCATGAATTTGCTCATCAGACGTTCTCCTGATCCACGCCAACGATGATCACGTCATCCGACTCGTACGAATGTGGCGGCACCGGCAGGTTCAACGGGGCAGGCTGCGATTTGTAGACGCGGCCGGCGAGATCGTATTTGGAACCGTGGCAGGGGCAGAAGTAACCGCCAACCCAGTCTGCGCCCAGGTCCGCCGGAGCGACCTCGGGACGGAAGGACGGCGCACAACCCAAGTGGGTGCACAGGCCAACCAGAACCAGGACCTCGGGCTTGATCGAACGGGTCTTGGCATCTACATAGTCTGGCTGATCGGAAGCTTGCGACTCCGGATCGGCCACTACACCTTCAAGATTGCCCAGATTGTTCAGGATCTCTTCGGTACGACGAAGGATGAACACCGGCTGACCGCGCCATTCCGCCACCATTTGCTGGCCCGGTTCGATCTTGCTGATATTCACCTTCACCGGTGCACCTGCGGCCTTGGCCTTGGCGCTCGGGAACCAGGACCCCACAAACGGGACCGCGGCACCCACCGCTCCTGCCGCACCTACCACAGAGGTAGCTGCAACCAGGAAGCGACGCCGGCCAGCATTCACGCCGTCATTGCTCATTCAGTCGTCTCCCATCAGCTTTGTGGCCTGTTGGTCAGGCCTCTACTAAGTAAAAATCGAGCCGCGCAAAAAAATTCGCCAAATGGTAAAGAAAACCCCCACTTATGACAAGGCAAAAGCCTGATACAAAGTCGGTGCAAGCCTTATGGCGCGGGCTTTTCAAGCCTGTGGCATGTTGTCGCACAAGAATCTTGGCTAACACAAAAACGCCCAGTTCCATGGGGAACTGGGCGCTTTTTGAAACCAGCGTCGATTAACGCTTGGAGTACTGAGGACGCTTACGCGCCTTACGCAGACCAATCTTCTTACGCTCCACTTCGCGAGCATCGCGAGTCACGAAACCGGCCTTGCGCAGAGCGCTGCGCAGGGTTTCGTCGTAGGAGATCAGCGCACGGGTAATACCGTGACGGATTGCACCGGCCTGGCCAGTGACGCCGCCACCCAGAACGGTGACGTACACGTCGAACTTTTCAGTGTTCTCGGTGAGCTCCAGCGGCTGACGAACCACCATGCGGGCAGTTTCGCGACCGAAGAAGTTCTCCAGGGTGCGGTTGTTGATGGAAATCTTGCCAGTACCCGGACGCAGAAAGACGCGAGCGGTAGCGGTCTTACGACGGCCAGTGCCGTAATTTTGAGTCGCCGACATAATAAGCTATCCCGTTAAAACTTCAGTTCTTGAGGCTGCTGAGCGGTGTGCGGATGCGCAGACCCCTTATACACCTTCAGTTTGCGATACATGTCGCGACCCAGCGGGTTCTTCGGCAGCATGCCTTTGACCGCGGTCTCGATCACGCGCTCGGGAGCCTTGGCGATCAGCTTCTCGAAGTTGATCTCTTTGATGCCACCCGGGAAGCCGGAGTGCGAGTAGTAGATCTTATCGGTGGTTTTAGCACCGGTAACACGTACTTGCTCGGCGTTGATCACGACGATGTAGTCGCCGGTATCGACGTGCGGAGTGTACTCGGGCTTGTGCTTGCCACGCAGACGACTCGCGATTTCAGTGGCCAGACGACCCAGGGTCTGACCGGCAGCGTCGACGACAAACCAGTCGCGCTTAACGGTTTCCGGTTTCGCAGTATAAGTTTTCATTCGTTATAAGCCTCAGGGGCCGCCCTGAAAATAAGACGGCGAATCATACTGAATAGTGCTTTTCCTGACAAGGTCAGGCAGCCGGAAACAGACGCTATCGGGGGCTCGGGTCAGCGCGTCCGCTACGGCGGGACTTACAAGGTTCGGCAGGCTAGGCATCCCCACCTGTTTCCTCGACAAG
Organism: Pseudomonas sp. B392_1p; assembly: GCF_052245235.1. Lineage (NCBI taxonomy): Bacteria > Pseudomonadati > Pseudomonadota > Gammaproteobacteria > Pseudomonadales > Pseudomonadaceae > Pseudomonas > Pseudomonas sp. B392_1p. The sequence continues at coordinate 135,124 of NZ_JBQPXM010000008.1, read as the reverse complement.
CTAGGCGGTCCCATCGAGAAAGTTGCGGGATTATGCCGAACTCCACGAAAAATGCAAGCCGGGGTCCAAGCACACGCGAACCTTTCAGCGCATACCAGGCCCGCGCCGCGAAGCCAGCCGGTCGGCCAGACGTGTCGGCTCTGGCAGTCGGTAACGAGTCAGGTAACGCGACACCAGTTGCGGTGCAGTCACCAAGCTGACCCGATGGCCCGGCGAAACGATCAACGGTCGCACGCTGTCCTTGCTGCGCAACACGGTGCCGATCCAGTCATCCTTGTCATACAACTCAACCTGGGCGCCACGCTGTGGACCGAGCTCGCCATGCTCACCGACCAGAATCTGCTTAGCCACTCCAATGCTCGGCAGACCAGTGGCCACCCCAAGATGCGCCGCGATACCCAAACGTCGGGGGTGGGCGATACCTTGGCCGTCCACGAACAGCATGTCGGGCACCTCGGGCAATTCACTCAGCGCCTGCAGCAACGCAGGCAGCTCGCGAAACGACAGGAGGCCGGGCACGTAGGGCATGCTGGTAGGTCGACGCACCAGCACCTCGGCAAGCGTTTCAAGACTTTGCGCATCCAGCAGCACGGCAACGGCACGTGTCACTGTGCCGCCCTCTTCGAAACCCACATCCACGCCGGCAATCAGCCGCAGCGGTGAAACGAAATCGTCCTGGAGTCGCACCTGGGTAGCGAGCTGCTTCTGCAAGTCGCGCGCCCCGGCAACGGTGCCATCCCAACCGGGAAAAACCTCCGCGTCAGTTGCGAACATCACAGGCATAGCAGCTCCCCATTTCTACAGTGCCCGGGCAATGATCTCCTTCATGATCTCATTGGTCCCGGCATAGATGCGTTGCACTCGGGCATCGGCCCAGGCACGCGCCACCGGATATTCCCACATGAAGCCGTAGCCTCCATGCAACTGCACGCACTCATCGAGAACCCGGCATTGCAGATCGGTTCCCCAGTATTTGAGCATCGCGGCAGTCGGGACATCCAATTTACCCTGAAGATGCAGCTCCAGGCAGCGGTCCACGAACACGCGGCCAACCTGGATTTCAGTGGCCATCTCGGCCAGCTTGAAACGCGTATTCTGGAAGTCCGCCACGGCCTTGCCGAACGCCTTGCGCTCACGGGTATAGTCCAACGTCCATTTTAGCGCGGCCTCGGCCGACGCCAGCGCGCCGATACCGACGGTTAGACGCTCCTGGGGCAACTCCTGCATCAGATAGGCGAATCCCATGCCCGGCTGGCCGAGCAGGTTTTCTTTGGGGACCCGCACATCCTGGAAGAACAGTTCGGACGTGTCCTGGGCCTTCATCCCAACCTTTTCCAGTCGCTTGCCTTTGGCGAACCCTGGCGTGCCCGCCTCGACCAGGAACAGGCTGGTGCCCTTGGCCCCGGCATTCGGATCGGTCTTGGCCACTACGATCACGAGGTCGGCCAGATAGCCATTGGTGATGAAGGTTTTCGAGCCGTTGATCACATACTCATCGCCATCCAGCACGGCGGTGGTTTTTACCCCCTGCAGGTCGGAGCCAGCGCCTGGCTCGGTCATCGCGATGGCCGTCACCAGTTCGCCACTGACCATGCGCGGCAGGTATTTGTGCTTCAACGCTTCGGAGCCGTAATGCAGGATGTAAGGCGCCACGATGTCCGAATGCAACGAAAAGCCGATACCGGTCAGCCCCAGCCGGGCAACTTCCTCGATCACCACCGTGCTGTAGAGAAAATCGGCACTCATGCCGCCGTACTCTTCCGGAATGTGTGAGCAGAGCATCCCCGCATCACCCGCCAGGTTCCACAGCGCGCGGTCGATATGACCGTCTTTTTCCCATTGGGCATGGTGCGGCACTGCATGCTGCTCGAGAAATTTGCGCACGCTGTCGCGAAACAGTTCGTGATCGGAGCTGAACAGGGTTCTTGGAATCATTGTTATTCACCTGGAAGAAGTGGCGCAGTCCTTGACTGTAAGCCAAGTTCCGAGCGCAGCACACTGGACAGTTACGCCAAAAAATAAGACGATCCGGCCGCCAACTGGCTAATTCACCCTTATAAGAATAATGACTTTGACCACTCAGCCCCCCTTGCGCCACGTGAGCATTCTGGCTTGCGACGGCGTACTCGCCTCCACCCTGCTGCAGGCCAGCGACCTCTTTCACATGGCCAGCCTGCGCCTGGGCAAGCTTCAAGGGCGCGGCCTAACACCCGCCTTTGCTACCCGCCTGGTCAGTCCGGATGGCCTGCCCGTGCGTAGCTTCAGCGGCATCATGCTTCCGGTGGAGGGCGCGCTGGACGCCGCCGACATCATCATCCTGCCGGCGTTCTGGGGCGATTTCGACCAGCTATGCCAGCGTTACCCCGAGGTTACGGGCTGGCTGCAACAGCGCCACTGCGAAGGCAGCACGCTGTGCGGCGAGGCCAGCGGCGTATTCTGGCTGGCCCAGGCCGGCTTACTCGACGACAAGGAAGCAACTACCTATTGGCGCTTCTTCGCCGAGTTTGCCGAACGATTTCCTCGCGTACAGCTGAATCAGGACAAGCACCTGACCGATGCCGATCGGCTGTATTGCGCCAGCAGTGTCACCTCCGCCTGCGATCTGTACCTGTACCTGATCGAGAATTTCTGCGGCATCGATGTCGCCCATGCAGTGGCCCGGGATGTTCTTCACGAAGTGCAGCGCAGCTATACGCCAGGGCGAATCGGTTTTGGCGGACAGAAACTGCACCGCGATGTGGCCATCCTCCAGGTCCAGCACTGGCTGGAAGAGCATTACACCGATAAATTTCGTTTTGAAGAGGTCGCCCGTGCTCACGGCATGAGCATCCGCAACTTCATGCGCCGTTTTCAAGCGGCGACGGGCGACAAACCACTGCACTACCTGCAACGCCTGCGCATTGAAACGGCCAAGGGACTGCTTTCCACGTCTCGCAAGAGCATCAAGACCATCAGCTACGAGGTGGGTTACGACGATGCCAGTTTCTTCGCCCGTCTGTTTCGTCAGCACACAGGACTGTCACCCAACGAGTACCGCCTGCAGTCACAACGCAAGAGCCCTGAACCCGGCCATTCGTAGGTTTGGGGCCCGCCTGGTGCTCGCTCTTCTATGCTGGCCCATCATCACAACAATAAACGGGTTCCCTCCATGCGCGTCCTTCTGTTCGCCCTATTCTCGCTGTTCAGCCTTGGTGTCCTGGCCGACCCTGGCTGGAAGCCCTTCCCCCATGACCAGAGCACGTTCGATTATTCCGGCGACAAGCTGCGTGAGGCTTGGCCACGCCTGACTCGCGGCTTTGGCGATTATCCGTTCCCGGATGCCGCCTGGGTCCAACAGATGGCCAGCACCTACCCTGAAGCGCTGCAGCAGACCCTGGACGGCGACACCGGCTTCAGCGACCAACCAGGCGAAGCCCAACAGTATGCCGAGCGCCTGCAAGGTGTCTGGCGCGCTGTCTTCCGTGGCGATTTCGCCGCGGCCAAGGCGCAAGGCATGGCGCTTGGCGTTGGCGGTCAGGTGCCTGCGATGTATGCCCAAGTGATTTACGCCATGTTCCTGGCGGGCAATCGCGAGGAAAAACACCGTCTGCTCGAGGAGGTTGTCACCCACACGAAAAATGCCGGCGATCTGGCCAAGGCCGACTCCGTCGCCCTGTTCGGTGGCGCCTACGCCAAGGCACGCCTGGGTGAAGAGCTGTCCGTACCGGTGGTGCTCAAACGCGGCTACACCACGCAAATCCCCAAGGAACTGGACGCCCTGCTCAGCGCGCATCCGAAGCATCCCTATGCCCTGGCGCTATACGGCGGCTACCATGCCGGCGTGATCCGCAAGGTCGGCAAAATGGTCGGACGCATGACCTACGGAGCCACCGCCGACAAGATGGAGCTGTACTTCCAGCGCTCCTTCCAGCAGTCGGACGACCTGCCCATCGGCCACTATGAATATGCCAACGCCCTGAATTATGTCTACGGCGATGATGAGGAGCAAAAAGCCCTCGAGCATTTGCAGCGCGCCGTCAGTCTGCAACCGGCCAATGCCATGGAAGCGTTGGAAATTGCCCACGCCAAGAGGCTGCTGAACGCGCAAAATCAAGCGTCCAACCGGTAACCAGCGCGGCAATGCAAAACGCCCCGCATCTGCGGGGCGTTTTTGTTTCAGCAGCAACTGCGGTGCTCAGGGTTTGTGCGGTCGGGCCAGGAACTCATGGGACTGCATTTCCAGCAACCGGCTCAGGGTACGCTGGAACTCGAACGTCAAACGCCCGCCCGTATACAGGTCCTTGAGTTCTACCTCGGCGGACAGGATCAGCTTGACGTTACGGTCATAGAACTCATCGACCATATTAATGAAGCGCCGCGCCATATCCTCCTTGTACACATCCATCTGCTCGACGTTGGACACCAGCACCGCTTCATAGATCTTGCCCAGCTCGATGTAGTCGTTTTGGCTGCGCGGGCCGTCGCACAGTTCGCGGAATTCGAACCAGGCGACATCGTTGGCGACCTTGCACGCACGGATCACCCGATTTTCGACGCTCAGCGCCTCGTTCTCCTGCACAACGCAGTTTTCCGTTAGCAGGCTCTTGAAGCTTTTCTCCAGGCTCGCATCAGCACCGTCGCCCAACGGGCTGTAGTACAGCTCGGCTTGCTCCAGGGCACGCAAGCGGTAGTCGATACCGCTGTCGACGTTGACAATCTCGGTGTGCTTTTTCAACAGGGCGATCGCCGGCAGGAAGCGCGCCCGCTGCAAACCGTCCTTGTACAGGCCGTCCGGCACGATGTTGGACGTCGCCACTAGACTGACCCCATTCTTGAACAGCTCATCGAGCAGGGTGGCCAGAATCATCGCATCCGTAATGTCAGAGACGAAAAACTCATCGAAGCAGATCACCCGCGCCTCGTCGGCAAAACGCTTGCCGATGATGGTCAGAGGGTTCTTCTCGCCTTTGAGGGTTTTCATTTCTTCGTGCACGCGCTTCATGAAGCGGTGGAAGTGGGTCCGCATCTTCTGCTTGAACGGCAGCGCGTCAAAGAAGGTGTCGACCAGGTAGGTCTTGCCGCGACCTACTCCCCCCCAGAAATAAATGCCCTTGATCGGCTCGGGCTGCTTCTTGGCAAACAACTTGCCCAGCAGGCCGGACTTGCTCTTGTCGGCAGCGACCAGATCATCGTACAGCCGCTGCAGGTGGCGAACGGCATTTTCCTGGGCCGCGTCATGGAAGAATTCGGGGCGTTGCAGGTCGGCCTGATAGCGCTCGAGAGGGGTCATGGCGGAGTCTGGATAATGGAACGGGGTCGCCACTTTAGCGGCGCCCTCGATACTTGGCAATTTGCTCAAATCGTTCAACGGTAAAGCCCCCGAAACGTCAGAAACGCCGGGCAAGCCGCCCGGCGGCAGGGATGAGTTACTCGGCCAGGCTGGCCACGGCTTCGCGCAGGCGCAGCATGGCCGCGTCCAGTGCCTCGGGCTCGGCAAATGCTGGGCTGTCGGCCAAACATTCACCATCGAGCCAGAGAGTGAAACGCGCGCCTTCATCGGCGCGCAATTCCAGGGCGTCGGCTCCTTGGGCAATCAGTTGCTGACTGACTACGCCGGCCTTCTTCGGATCACGGAATGGCCGCGAGAGCAGCAGCTCTTCTCCGTCGGCGGCCAGGAAGCGAAAACGGAAGCTACCATCCTGTTCGCGAAAGCTCACGAAGCGCGCCGTCTTGGCAGCCTTCTTCTTGCCGGCACCCGACACATGCACCTGCTCGCGGAATGAGCGCAAGCCCACTGCCTCGCGCAGCTCGCCAAGGAACGGCGTGGCGATCGTGCGCGCCTTGGCGGCCCCGGCCAGAAGAATATCCTCGAGATCCGCCGGTTTGGCGATTAGCGCATGGTAGCGCTCACGAGCTTCGCCCAGCTCGTTATCGAGCAACTCGAACAGGCGCTGCTTGGCCTCGCCCCAGGCCAGGCCGGCTAACAGCTCGGCCCGAAAGTCGGCTTGCTGCTGCACCGTCGCGAATGCTTGGTACAGGGTGAACAGGTGCGAGCTGTCGGGATCCTTCGGCTCGCCGGGCAGACGTGAATCGGTGACGATGCGCGCGATGGCGTCCTTGAGTTGCTTGGCACTGCCGAACAACGGGATGGTGTTGTCGTAGCTCTTGCTCATTTTGCGACCGTCCAGGCCAGGCAAGGTGGCCACGTCATCCTCAATCGCCGCTTCGGGCAGGGTGAATAGCTCCTTGCCCTGGCCAAACAGGTGATTGAAACGCTGGCCGATATCGCGCGCCATTTCCACGTGCTGGATCTGATCGCGACCAACCGGCACCTTGTGGGCGTTGAACATGAGGATATCGGCGGCCATCAGGACCGGATAACTGAACAGCCCCATGGTCACGCCTGCATCTGGGTCTTCACCGGTCTCGACGTTCTTGTCCACCGACGCCTTGTAAGCATGAGCGCGGTTGAGCAGGCCCTTGCCAGCCACGCAGGTCAAGAGCCAGGTCAGCTCGGGAATCTCAGGAATGTCCGATTGACGATAAAACGTCGCGCGATCCACATCCAGACCACAGGCTAACCAGGTGGCGGCGATTTCCAGTCTTGAACGCTGGATGCGCGCCGGATCGTCACACTTGATCAGCGCATGGTAATCGGCCAGGAAATAAAACGAATCAACGTTGGCGTCACGGCTGGCAACAATTGCCGGGCGGATCGCACCAGCGTAGTTGCCCAGGTGAGGGGTACCGGTGGTGGTGATGCCGGTGAGGACGCGAGTGCTCATAAATCTTAAGTCCGTAAACGAGTGGTACCGCCCCGGGGTCAGAGGCGGGCGCTGACCAGTTCTTTCAGATCGGTCAGCTTGCCGTGGAAAAAGTGTCCGCATTCTGCCACTTTCAACAACTCATGGGGGCGCGGCAATGCCTCGGACCACGCATACACCAGCGCAGGGTCGATCACTTCATCCTGCTCGGGCTGGATCAGCGTCAGGCTGCCTTGCTGCGGCAAGCGCACGTCGGCATCCAGGCGCATCACCGCCGGCGCGACCATAATCAGTTTGTCCAGCGCCTGTCCGCGCGCCTCGATGCGCCCAGCCAAGGTAGCGGCAACGAAGCCGCCGAAAGAGAATCCCAGCACGCTTAGCGGCAGATCGGCGTGCTGCGCACGCAACCAGTCGGCCATGGCTTCGGCGTCGTCCACTTCGCCTTGGGCCATATCGTGGCTGCCGGCGCTGCTGCCTACGCCGCGATAATTGAAGCGCAGCGTGCTGTAGCCCGCATCTCGCGCCGTACGCTGCAAGGTGGAGACCACTTTGTTAAGCATGGTGCCGCCCTGCACCGGATTGGGATGGCACAGCAACGCCATCCCCCGCGCATTGGGCACTGGCAAGTACAGGGCTTCGAGCGGGCCGCAGGGACCTTCGAGCATGTGGGGGGTTTCGCGGATAAGCAAGGCTGGAACTCCGTGACCCCGCTCGGGGTCGACTCGTCTTGGTTTAGGTTCGGGCAACTGCTCGATCACAGCGCGGGATACTCCGCACGTCGTCAACAATGCCCGCGTTGCGCGTCACGGCTGCGCATACGCCTATACAGGGCAGGCTGGAGCCGTTAACGTAAAGCAAAGCTGCTTATAGAGGAAGGACTCGTGGAACAGTCGATCTTGGTCTGGTTAGTACCAGCCTTTACCCTGCTCGTCGGGATTGCTATCGGTTTTCTGATTGCTCGCCTGGCCCCCGGCGCTGCGCCCAGCCGCACCCAGAGTCAACTCGATGAGCTGCAGGAGCGTTTCGATACCTATCAGAGTGAAGTGATCACCCACTTCAACACCACAGCCAGCCTGGTGAAGAAACTTACCCAGAGCTACAACGACGTTCAGCAGCACCTGGCTGACGGCGCTGACCAGCTGGCCCTCGATGAACTCACCCGCCAGCGTTTGCTCGCTGCCGTACAGAACGGCAATGACTACGTGGGTTCGCGGGATCGCCTGCAGGCACCCAGCAGTACCGAACCGCCTAAAGATTACGCTCCCAAGCCGGCCGGCTCGCCTGGCACCCTGGATGAAGACTTCGGCGTGCGCAACCGCTTCTGATTCGCCACGCGCCTTGCATAAAAAACCCCGGTTCCCCGGGGTTTTTTTGTGCCTGTGAGAAAGGAGAGCGAGCCTTCCTGTCTTCTTGGGCTAGATCACGTTGCGTTCACGCAGCAGGGCCAGCACCTGACGCACCCCTTCATCGACGCTCAGACTCTGGGTGTCGAGGACCAGGTCGGCATTCAACGGCACGTCGTAGGGAAAGGATTCGCCCGGAATGTTGTCCTCCCCGGCGGCGTACAGCCCCTGGGGATCGCGTTCACGGCACACCTGGGGCGAGGCCTGCACATAGACGGTGATCAGCCGCTCGCTTCCGATCAGGGCCTTGGCCTGTTCGCGACCTTCGCCATCCGGCGCAACGAAGGCGGCCAGGGTCAGCATGCCCGCTTCGTTGAACTGGCGAGCCACGTGTGCAGCCCGGCGCCAGTTTTCGGCACGCCCTGCGCGATCCAGCGGCAGGCCCTTGTTCAGGTCATGGCGCAGATTCTGGCCATCCAGCACATACACGGCGCGGCCCATGTCGAACAGCTTGCGCTCCACGGCATAGGCCAGGGTGCTCTTCCCCGCGCCGGACAGGCCGCTGAACAGCACAGTAGCCGGCTGCTGACCAAAGCGCGCTGCGCGCTCCTCAGTGGCCACGTGAGCGCGCTTGCCATGCTGTCCACCGCCATGCCCGCCGGCAGGCGACGCAATGATCATGCCGGCCCCAACCGTGCCGTTAGTCAAACGGTCGATGACGATGAAGGCGCCGGTGGTGCGATTATCCTCGTAGCCATCCAGAGCGATGGAAGCATCCAGGCTGACCTTGACCCGGGCGATCTCGTTCAGTTGCAACGCACTGGCCGAACCTTTCTCCAAGGTATTCACATCCACCGTGTGGTCAATGCTGGCAATCGAGCCCGGCACATAGCTGGTGGCGCGCTTGATGTCGTATTTCTTGCCCGGCAGCATCGGCTCCTCGCCCATCCACACCAACATGGCGTCGAAGCCGTCGCTGATCGGCGGACGATTGTCGGCATGCACCAGCATGTCGCCACGGGACACGTCGATTTCATCTTCCAGAGTCAGGGTGATCGCCTGGCCGGGAATCGCCTGCTCCAGCTCGCCCTCGAAAGTGACGATTGACTTGACCCGGCTGGTCTTGCCGGACGGCAGCACCGCCACGTCATCGCCCTTGCGCACGATGCCGCTGGCCAAGGTGCCGGCGAAGCCGCGGAAGTTGAGGTTCGGACGGTTGACGTACTGCACCGGGAAGCGCATGTCGGTCAGGTTGCGGTCGCCCGCCACCTCGACGCTTTCAAGGATTTCCATCAGCGACTGACCGGTATACCAGGGCGAGCGCTCGGACCGGTTGACCACGTTGTCGCCCTTGAGCGCCGACATCGGCACGAAGTGCAGCGAGCCGGTTTTCAGATTGATGCGCTCGGCGAAGTCCAGGTAGTCGGCCTTGATCTTCTCGAACACACCCTCATCGAAGTTCATCAGGTCCATCTTGTTGATGGCCACGACAATATGTTTGATGCCCAGCAAGGAGGCGATGAAGCTGTGCCGGCGCGTCTGGGTCTGCACGCCGTAGCGGGCATCGACGAGGATGATTGCCAGGTCGCAGGTCGAGGCGCCGGTGGCCATGTTGCGCGTGTACTGCTCGTGACCAGGCGTGTCGGCAATGATGAACTTGCGTTTGGCGGTAGAGAAATAACGGTAGGCAACATCAATGGTGATGCCCTGCTCGCGTTCGGCCTGCAGGCCGTCGACCAGCAGCGCCAGATCGACGTCATCGCCGGTGGTGCCGACTTTCTTCGAATCGCGGGTGATGGCTTCCAGATGATCCTCATAGATCATCTTGGTGTCGTGCAGCAGACGCCCGATCAGCGTGCTCTTGCCATCATCGACGTTGCCGCAGGTGAGAAAGCGCAGCAGTTCCTTGCGTTCATGCTGGGCCAGGTAGGCGAGGATGTCCTCGCTAATCAATTCGGATTGATGCGACATGGTGCGGAACCCCTAGAAATAGCCCTGACGTTTCTTTTCTTCCATCGACCCAGCGCCGTCATGGTCGATGACCCGGCCCTGGCGTTCGGAAGTGCGGGTCAGGAGCATTTCCTGGATGATTTCGGGCAGCGAGCTGGCGCTAGATTCCACCGCGCCGGTCAGCGGGTAGCAACCCAGGGTACGGAAGCGCACCATTTTCTTCTGGATACGCGTCTTTTCCTCGTCGCTGAGGTGTTCAAGAATGCGCTCGTCGTCGATCATGATCAGCGTGCCGTTTTTCTCGATCACGTCGCGCTCGGCGGCGAAGTACAGCGGCACGATCGGGACCCCTTCCAGATAGATGTACTGCCAGATATCCAGCTCAGTCCAGTTGGACAGCGGGAAAACGCGGATCGATTCGCCCTTCTTCACCTTGCCGTTGTAAATGCTCCACAACTCGGGCCGCTGGTTCTTCGGATCCCAGCGGTGCTTGCTATCGCGGAAGGAATACACGCGTTCCTTGGCTCGGGACTTCTCTTCATCGCGACGCGCGCCACCGAACGCGGCGTCGAAGCCGTACTTGTCCAGTGCCTGCTTGAGGCCATCAGTCTTCATTACGTCGGTGTGCTTGGCACTGCCGTGGGTAAAAGGATTGATGTTCTGGGCGATGCCGTCCGGATTGACGTGGGTAATCAAGTCCAAGCCCATTTCGGCAACCATCTTGTCGCGGAAACGGTACATCTCCTGAAACTTCCATTGCGTGTCGACATGCATCACCGGAAACGGCAGCTTTCCGGGGAAAAACGCCTTGCGCGCCAGGTGAAGCATGACCGCGGAATCCTTACCGATGGAATACAGCATTACCGGGTTATCGAATTCGGCGGCCACTTCACGAATGATATGGATGCTTTCCGCTTCCAGCTGTTTGAGGTGCGTCAGTTTATCGACCATGGCTACTCACGAATTGCAGTTACGGCCAGCGGGCCGTGGACGAGGCCGCACGATATCACAGGCAACTCTTCTAACAAAAAGAGCAATTAGAACAAAACGATATAGCTATATATCACTCATATGGGGTTCGGACAGTCGGTGAACACGTGTTCGATATTGAACTCCCGCGCCAGGTAATCGCCCAACGCCTGCACGCCATAACGCTCAGTGGCATGGTGGCCAGCAGCGATAAAACTCACGCCATTTTCCCTTGCACTGTGGAAGGTTTGCTCCGACGCTTCGCCGGTCAGGTACAGGTCGACCCCCGCGGCGATGGCCTGGTCGATGTAGCCTTGGCCACCCCCCGTGCACCAGCCAACCCGGCGAATCGGCTTCTGACTATCCACCAGCAACGGCTCGCGTCCCAGCACGCTCGCCACCCGGGCCGCAAACTCTGCCGCACTCAGCGCTTCAGGAAGGCTGCCCACCAGCGCCACATTGCGTGAATTCTCTGGCTCCAGCGGCCCCTCGACAGCGATGCCCAGGCGCTCGGCTAACTGCACGTTGTTGCCCACCAGGGGGTGTACGTCCAGCGGCAGGTGGTAAGCCAGCAGGCTGATATCATGCTGCAGCAGGGTTTTCAGCCGGCGCTGCTTCATGCCCACCACGCAGGGGTTTTCACCCTTCCAGAAGTAGCCATGATGGACAAGGATCAGGTCGGCTTCGGCGGCCACCGCTGCATCAATCAGCTCCTGGCTGGCGGTTACCCCGCTGATTATCTTGCGCACGTGACCGCGCCCCTCAACTTGCAGTCCATTAGGGCAGTAATCAGCTATCTTCGCCGCATTGAGATAATGGTCGGCCCGTTTGACCAGGGCGCTGAGTTCTATTGTCATTTCCAGTTCCTTTTAATAGACGGGCGGCTCCTTCTTTTCAGGCGCCTCCGTATAATGCTTGCCCTTTACCCTGCTCTAAACAAGGTCGCGTGTATTGAGAAAGCGAAGTCTACCGCCGCTGCATTCAGTTGCCTTGAAACGCCTTGCCTGGCTTCAGGCAACTCTTGACCCCAGACGGTGGATGCCCGCCTCTTGGCGAAATGTCACGCTGCGAGCTTCTTCGGTCTGGCGACGCCCAGATGCCGCAGCAATGCCCACAACCCTCGGGTATATCGGCTGGCCCTTGCTCGCCGGGGTTCTGCTGGCTTTGCTGCTGATCGAACGCAACCCGGAATGGGTGGGCCTGCCGACACAGGACGTACGTCTCAGCCAGGCGCCGCTCTCGACACGCCCCAACGAAGGGCCGGTTTCCTACGCCCTTGCTGTGGACCGCGCGGCCCCCGCGGTGGCCAACCTGTACACAACCAAGCTGGTCAACAAGCCCGATCATCCCTTGATTCAGGACCCGATGTTCCGTCACTTCTTCGGTGATAACCTGCCGCGTCAGCGCCGCCTGGAGTCCAGCCTGGGCTCGGCGGTGATCATGAGCAAGGAAGGGTACCTGCTGACCAACAACCATGTCAGCGCAGGTGCCGACCAGGTCGTGGTGGCTCTCAAGGATGGTCGCGAGACGGTGGCTCGGGTGATCGGCAGCGATCCTGAGACCGACCTTGCAGTCCTCAAGATCGACTTGCCCAACCTGCCGGCCATTACCTTGGGGCGCTCCGACGACATCCGCATCGGCGACGTGACCCTGGCCATCGGCAACCCGTTCGGCGTCGGCCAGACCGTGACCATGGGTATCATCAGCGCCACGGGCCGCAACCAGCTGGGCCTGAATACCTACGAGGATTTCATACAGACCGACGCAGCGATCAACCCTGGCAACTCCGGCGGCGCCTTGGTCAATGCCCATGGCAATCTGATTGGCATCAATACCGCGATATTTTCCAAATCAGGCGGTTCTCAGGGTATTGGCTTCGCCATCCCGGTCAAACTCGCGCTGGAGGTGATGCAGGCCATTATCGAAAACGGCCAGGTCATCCGTGGCTGGCTGGGCATCGAAGTGCAGCCCCTGACGCCTGAGCTGGCCGAATCCTTTGGCCTGGAAGGCCGTCCTGGCGTTGTGGTCGCCGGCCTGTATCGCGGTGGTCCGGCGCAACGCGCCGGCCTGCAGCCAGGCGATCTTATCCTCAGTATCGACGGCCAACCCGCCAGCGATGGACGCAGCGCCATGAACCAGGTGGCTCGCGCCAAGCCGGGTCAAAAGCTGCGCATTGACGTGCTTCGCAATGGCCAGCCGATGAAAATGACGGCCGAAATCGGCATGCGCCCACCGGTGTCGACCAACAGCAATAACTAGCCAGTTCCGACCGGCACCGCAACCTTGCGGTACCGGTCGGGTGCATTGCGTTACAGCTCCCGCAGCGCGTCCACCAACGCCTGATTCTGCTCCGGCGTCCCAATGGAGATGCGCAGGAACTGCTCGATGCGCGCCTGCTTGAAGTGCCGCACGATCACGCCCTGCTGGCGCAGGCCAACGGCCAATTCGGCGGCATCCTTGAGCGGATGGCGAGCGAAGATGAAGTTGGCAGCCGAGGGCAGGATGTCGAAGCCCAGGCCACTCAACTCACTGATCAAGTGCTCACGACTACTGATCACCTTCTCCCGGCAGGTTTCGAAATACTCACGGTCCTCGAAGGCCACAGCGGCGCCAACAATGGCCAGGCGATCCAGCGGAAATGAGTTGAAGCTGTTCTTGATCCGTTCCAGCGCCTCGATCAGTTCGGCATTGCCGATGGCCAGGCCGATGCGCATCCCAGCCAGCGAGCGCGACTTGGACAAGGTCTGGGTTACCAGCAGATTCGGGTAACGCTCCACCAATGCAACGGCGCTCTGTCCGCCGAAATCGATGTAGGCTTCATCCACCACCACCACGGAATCCGGGCTGGCCTGCAGAATCTGCTCAATGGCCTCCAGAGCGAGAACACGTCCGGTCGGCGCATTCGGGTTGGGGAAAATGATGCCGCCGTTGGGCCGTGCGTAGTCCGCGACGCGGATCTGGAACTCATCGTCCAGCGCCACGGTTTGGAAATCGATGCCATAAAGGCCGCAGTACACCGGATAGAAGCTGTAGGTGATATCCGGGAACAGCAGCGGTTGGTCGTGTTGAAACAAGCCGTGGAAGATGTGCGCCAGCACCTCGTCAGAGCCGTTGCCAACGAACACCTGGTTGGCTTGCACGTCGTAGTACTCGGCCACTGCGTTTTTTAAGCGCTCGCCGTTGGGGTCCGGGTACAGGCGCAAGCTGTCATTCAGCTCGGCCTGCATGGCGGCCAGCGCCTTGGGGGACGGGCCGTAAGGGTTTTCGTTGGTATTGAGCTTGACCAGCTTGGCCAGCTTGGGCTGCTCACCCGGCACGTAAGGCACCAGGTCCTTGACGAAGGGGCTCCAGAATTTGCTCATTACGCCCTTGTCTCCTCTCAGAAATCGCTAGAAGCGGGAGACTGGAGGTCGGACGAAGCAGCGCGTGCCTTGTCCAGCCTCCAGCCTCCAGCGTTTATTTCGTTTTTAATTCTTGATCCGGTATTCGGCGCTTCGCGCGTGGGCGGTCAGCGACTCGCCGCGCGCCAGCACCGAGGCCACCTTGCCGAGCTCCGAAGCCCCTACGGCTGAGCAATGGATGATCGACGAGCGTTTCTGAAAGTCGTACACGCCCAGCGGCGAGGAGAAGCGCGCGGTACCCGAGGTCGGCAACACGTGGTTCGGGCCAGCACAGTAATCGCCCAGGGCTTCGGCGGTGTAGCGCCCCATGAAAATCGCCCCGGCGTGGCGGATCAACGGCAGGTACTGCTCGGGGTTCTCCACCGACAGCTCAAGGTGCTCGGGAGCAATGCGGTTGGCCACTTCAATGGCCTGAGCCATGTCGGCCACCTGGATCAGCGCGCCACGGCCCTGGATCGAGGTACGCGCGATGGCCTCACGCTCGAGGGTCGGCAGCAGCTTTTCGATGCTAGCCGCCACGCGATCAAGAAACTCGGCATCCGGGCTGACCAGAATCGCCTGCGCATCTTCGTCGTGCTCGGCCTGGGAAAACAGGTCCATGGCGATCCAGTCCGGATCGGTCTGGCCATCACAGACGACAAGGATCTCCGACGGGCCGGCGATCATGTCGATGCCCACCTTGCCAAACACGTGGCGCTTGGCAGTGGCCACGTAGATGTTGCCCGGCCCGACGATCTTGTCCACTGGCGGCACACTCTCGGTGCCATAGGCCAGCGCAGCGACGGCCTGGGCGCCGCCGATGCAGAACACCCGATCGACACCGGCAATCGCTGCCGCGGCCAGGACCATTTCGTTGATTTCGCCACGCGGGGTCGGCACCACCATGACCACCTCCGGCACGCCGGCGACCTTGGCGGGAATCGCGTTCATCAATACCGAGGACGGATAGGAGGCCTTGCCGCCAGGCACGTAGAGACCGGCGCGATCCAGTGGTGTGACCTTTTGGCCGAGCACCGTGCCATCGGCCTCGGTGTAGGTCCAGGAGTCCTGCTTTTGTCTTTCGTGGTAGCTGCGTACGCGATCAGCAGCGGTTTCCAGCGCCTGGCGCTGCTCTGGCGTGATGCGGGTCAGCGCTTCTTCGAGTCGTTCGCGGGGCAGGATCAGGTCGGCCATGGAGGCGACCTGCAGGCCATCGAAACGCTGGGTGTACTCCACCAGGGCGGCATCGCCGCGCTCGCGTACGGTTTTGATGATCTCCAGCACTCGCTGGTTGACCGAGTCGTCGGAAACGCTTTCCCAGCTCAACAGATGATCCAGATGGCGGCTGAAGTCCGCATCGGCAGCGTTGAGTCGGCGAAGGGAAAGTGCATCGGTCATGGCGGGCCTCATAAATGGCAATTGCTCGGACGTCGTTAGTGGCCTGTGCGGTTAGTTGATTGAATCAAGTTCGGATGCACGAGGTTCCGAGACAAGGCGCCGCGACGAGTCATAGCAGGGCTATGGCAAGGAGCGGCAACGCCGTATCGGAGCCTCGGGCGCCGAAATTGAACAATTGAACTGACCAAACAGGCCACCACATTATCAAGCCCGCCGCATCGACGCCCGAGAAAGTGGCTATGACACGGATAGGCTGGCCAAGAGTGCATCCTGCGTTCTCGGCAATCCGCCCTTTCTGGCGGACACACGACCCGGAAGTCGTAAAAAATCAGCCTTGGTGTCGCTCGACTGCCTCACGAAGGGTGTCGATCAGCGCCTGGATACGAGCATGCTGCATCTTCATCGACGCCTTGTTGACGATCAGGCGCGAACTGACCATGGCAATCAGATCCTGGGGTTCCAGCCCGTTGGCACGCAGCGTGTTGCCGGTGTCGACCACGTCGATGATCTTGTCGGCCAGGCCGACCAGCGGCGCCAGTTCCATGGAGCCATACAGCTTGATGATATCCACCTGGCGGCCTTGTTCGGCGTAGTAGCGCTTGGCGACATTGACGAACTTGGTGGCCACCTTCAGGCGCCCCTTGGGCTCAGGCGCGCCGATGCGGCCTGCGGTCATCAGCTTGCAATTGGCGATCCGCAGGTCCAGCGGCTCGTACAGTCCCTGACCACCAAACTCCATCAGCACGTCCTTGCCCGCCACACCCAGGTCGGCGGCACCCTGCTCGACATAAGTCGGCACATCGGTGGCACGCACGATCAGCAGACGCACATCGTCCAGCGTGGTGGGGATGATCAACTTGCGGCTCTTGTCCGGGTTCTCGGTGGGCACGATGCCGGCGGCTGCCAGCAGCGGCAGGGTATCATCGAGAATGCGGCCTTTGGACAGCGCGATGGTGAGCATGGAAAAGCAATCCTTGAAAGCGAAAAGCGGGAGCGCGGCCCCCGCTATGCGGCGTTAGTTCGGAACGCGGCGAATCTTGGCGCCGAGCAGCTGCAGTTTTTCCTCGATGCATTCATAGCCACGGTCGATGTGGTAGATGCGATCGATCAACGTCTCGCCCTCAGCGACCAGCGCGGCGATTACCAGGCTGGCGGACGCCCGCAGATCGGTGGCCATCACCGGAGCTCCCTTGAGGACAGGCACGCCGGTCACAATAGCGGTATTGCCTTCCACCAGGATCTGCGCGCCCATGCGATTCATCTCGTACACGTGCATGAAACGGTTTTCGAACACCGTCTCGATCACGGTGCCAACCCCTTCTGCCACCGCATTCATGGCAATGAACTGGGCCTGCATGTCGGTGGGGAACGCCGGGTACGGCGCGGTGCGCACATTGACCGCGCGCGGGCAGTTGCCCTTCATGTCCAGCTCGATCCAGTCCTTGCCGGTGTTGATATGCGCGCCCGCCTCTTGCAGCTTGACCAGCACGGCCTCCAGCAGAGTCGGATCGGTATCCTTGAGCTTGACCCGGCCACGGGTCGCAGCGGCAGCCACCAAATAGGTCCCGGTCTCGATGCGGTCGGGCATCACGCTGTAACGACCGCCACCGAGGCGCTTCACGCCGTCGATGACGATGGTGTCGGTACCCGCGCCGCTGACCTTGGCGCCCATGGCGTTGAGGAAGTTGGCCAGGTCGACCACTTCCGGCTCGCGTGCGGCGTTTTCCAGCACGCTGCGGCCATTGGCCAGCGCGGCGGCCATCATGATGTTTTCAGTGCCGGTGACACTCACCACATCGAAGAAGAAACGCCCGCCACGCAGACCGCCGGCCGGAGCCTTGGCCTTGATATAGCCGCCTTCCACTTCGATCTCGGCACCCAGGGCTTCGAGACCACGAATGTGCAGATCCACCGGACGCGAGCCAATGGCGCAACCGCCGGGCAGTGCCACTTCGGCCTCCCCGAAACGGGCGACCATCGGACCGAGCACCAGGATCGAGGCGCGCATGGTCTTGACCAGCTCATAGGGCGCGACCAGAGTCTGAATGCTCGAGGCATCCACTTCGACGCTGAGTTTCTCGTCGATCACCGGCTGCACGCCCATGCGGCCGAACAGCTCGATCATCGTGGTGATGTCGTGCAGGTGGGGCAGGTTGCATACGGTGACCGGCGTTTCGGCCAGCAAGGTGGCAGCCAGGATCGGCAGCGCGGAGTTCTTCGCACCGGAAATGCGGATCTCGCCGTCGAGACGGTGGCCGCCGGTAATAATCAGTTTGTCCATAGGTCTCTCGACGCCGTTAGGCTCAGGAACGCTCGGCCCAGTCGGCGCGGCTGAAGAATTTCATGGTGACGGCATGAATGCTGCCATCGGCAATCCAGGGATTGAGGTGTGCATAAATCTGCTGTTGGCGCTTCACCGGGCCCAAGGCCACCAGTTCGTCGCTGATCAGGTTCAGCTGAAAATTGCAGCCTTCCCCTTCCACATCCACCTGGACACCAGGCAGTCGGGCTTCCAGGAAACTCTTCACTTCTAAGGCCTGCATGCTCAACCTCGTTTGGTGTTCTGCATTGATAGCGGGGAGCCTGGGCTCGTCGGTCGGGCATCATACAAAAAAAGGCCACGGGCTGCGAACCCCGAGCACCCCAACGGTGGGATCATCAGTCCATCGAAAAGGCTCTGTCCATAAGGACGGCCGCTACGGCGGTGGCTGACGAACCCTTCCGCCGCCCGCCCGTACTGTTTCACTCGCGTCAGGCCGTCACGCCTCCAGCGGCAACAATTCCAGCAACTGGCACACCTCGGCAATCTGGCGCATGTCGTCGGGCAACGCGCGAACACGCAGCTCCTTGCCGTGCTGCGCCGCATCGCGCATAAATGCCAGCAGCAAGGCAAGACCAACGCTGCTGGACTTTTCCACACTGGAGCAATCAACGGTGACTGTCGTTGCCGAGGTGCCCTTGATCAGCGCCAGCCCCTGCGCACGCAAGGTCGGTCCGCTGTCGGCATCGAGCACCCCGCCCAGCAGCAACTCGCCTGCGGCGTGTTCGCGCAGACTGGCGCTGCTCATTGCCCGCCTGCCTGCTGACCGGTGGCGCTGTCCTTGGCCTGCTCGACCACAGCCGCCCAGCCGTCGATGGTTTTGTCCAGGTCGTTACCGTTGCGTTGCATGGCATCGGCGAACTGATCGCGAAACAGCTTGCCGACGTTGATGCCGTTGATGATCACGTTGCGCAGCAGCCAGGTATCGCCCTGTTTGACCATGGTGTAGGACACCGGGTAGACGGCGCCATTGTTGCCGATCACTTCCATGCCAACGCTGGCGCGGTCGTCATTGGCTTGCCGGCTGGGCAAAACGCGGATGCCCTGGTTGTCGTATTCGAGCAGGGCATTGCCGTAGAACTGCATCAGGCTGCGCTTGAAGTTGTCTTCGAAGCGCTGCAGCTGCTCCGGTGAGGCACTGCGGGAATATTTCACGGTCATGATGCTGCGGGAGATCCCACGAGCATCCACGACCGGACCGAGAATATCGTTCAGCGAACGGTAGAAGGCCTCGCGATCACCCAGATACTGCTGCTTGTTGGTCTTAAGATCGTTCAGCAATTCATCCACGGTCTGCTGGACGACTTGTTGCGCATCGGGCGCGGCCGTGGCCCACAGGGGCAGGCAAGCCAGCAGAACCACTGCACCGCGACGCAAGACAGAAATCATGGCGGACATATCAGTTGGCCTCTTTGTTTACCGAGTTGAGCAAAAACTTGCCGATCAAATCCTCAAGCACCAGCGAGGACTGGGTGTCGTGAATCCGACCGCCATCCTTGAGCACGTCCTCTTCGCCACCGACACTGATGCCAATGTATTTTTCACCCAGCAATCCAGCGGTGAGAATAGACGCGGTGGAATCGACCGGCAGGTTGTTCACCGAGCTGTCCAGCTCCATGGTCACGCGCCCGGTGTAGCTGTCGCGATCCAGATCAACGGCGGTAACCTTGCCGATCGTCACGCCGGCCATGGTTACCTTGGAGCGAATGGTAAGGCCGGCAATATTGTCAAAGTTCGCATACACCTTGTAGGTGTCTCCACCCGCAGAGGCAGACAGGCCGCTGACGCGCAGCGCAAGGAGCAACAAGGCCAACAGGCCGGCCAGCAGGAACAGGCCGACACCGATTTCCAGAGTGCGGGTTTGCATCAGAAATCTCCAAACATCAAAGCAGTCAGAATGAAATCGAGGCCGAGCACGGCCAGCGAGGCATACACCACAGTACGCGTGGTGGCACGACTGATACCTTCGGAAGTGGGTTCACAGTCATAGCCCTGGAACACCGCAATCCAGGTCACCACAAAGGCAAATACGATGCTCTTGATCACTCCATTGAGCACATCGTCGACGAACTGCACGCTGTTCTGCATGTTGGCCCAGTAGGAGCCTTCATACACACCCAGCCAGTCCACCGCTACCAGCGCGCCACCCCAGATGCCCACCACGCTGAAGATCATGGCCAGCAAGGGCATGGAGATGAAACCTGCCCACAGGCGCGGCGCAATGATGTACTTGAGCGGATCCACGCCAATCATCTCCAGGCTGGACAACTGCTCGGTGGACTTCATATTGCCAATCTCGGCGGTCAAGGCCGAACCGGCGCGGCCGGCAAACAGCAGCGCGGTGACCACCGGCCCCAGTTCGCGCAACAGAGTCAGGGCGACCATCTGCCCGACCGCCTGCTCGGAGCCGTAGCTGCTGAGAATGTTGTAGCCCTGCAGCGCCAGCACCATGCCGATGAAGACCCCGGAGACGACGATGATCGCCAGCGACATCACCCCCACCGAATACAGCTGCTTGACCAGCAATTGAAAGCCGTTGCCCAAGCCGTCACGCCCGAACAGCACGCGCACTAAAAACAGCGTTGAACGCCCCAGGGAAGCGAGCACATCGAAGCCGGCTTTACCAAGCAGGCGGATACGCTCCAGAGCGGAGACCTTGCGCATCAGGAGCGCCCCCCCAGCAATGCGTCGCGGTAATCGTCCGCCGGGTAATGGAAAGGCACCGGCCCGTCGGGGATGCCCTGCATGAATTGGCGAATACGCGGGTTATCGGACTTCATCAATTCGTCCGGCGTGCCGAAGCCCAGCACCTGGGTATCGCCCACCACATAGATGTAGTCGGCAATGCTCGCCGTCTCGGCCAAGTCATGGGAGACCACGATACTGGTGATGCCCAGCGCATCGTTGAGCAGGCGGATCAGGCGCACCAATACGCCCATAGCGATCGGGTCCTGGCCAACGAAAGGCTCGTCATACATGAGAATCTGTGGATCCAAGGCGATGGCCCGGGCCAGGGCCACCCGGCGCTTCATGCCGCCGGACAATTCGTCAGGCATCAGGTCGATGGCGCCACGCAGGCCAACCGCCTGCAACTTCATCAGGACGATGTCGCGGATCATTTCTTCGGGTAGCTGCGTATGTACACGCAAGGGGAAGGCGACGTTCTCGAACACATCGAGGTCGGTAAACAGAGCGCCGCTCTGAAACAGCACGCCCATCTGCTTGCGCATATCGAAGAGTTCGCTGCGGGACAGGTCCGGCAGGTTGACGCCATTCACTTGCACGGCGCCGCTATCGGGCATCAGCTGAGCGGCGATCAGCCGCAGCAACGTCGTCTTGCCGCACCCGGAAGGCCCCATGATGCCGGTAACCTTGCCACGAGGAATGCGGATATCCACTTTATCGAAGATACTCCGGGCTCCGCGCTTGAACGTGACTTCACGCAACTCGACCGCGTAGGCACTGGCCTCACTCATCGAACCTCCTTAGCAAACGACCTTGTTTCACGCGGGCCACTGTATCGCAAAGTGGGACAGCAGCCCACAGAATGGGCGAAACGGTGCGCACTATACCATTGAACATTTTTTCTCGACGCAATCCAGGTAACACCTTTTGTCATCCTGAAAGCGTGAGGCGCCTTACCTTTGTCGCTATAATCCCCGCCTTTTCATTCGCAACCTGACCTGCCATGACTCATACCAGCACGCCGATTCAGTCCGCCCAGCGCACCATCCGCCTCGAACTGCAAGCCATCGAAGCCCTGCTGGCCCGCATCAATGGCGATTTCACTCGCGCCTGCGACTTGATTCTGGCTTGCAAGGGCCGGGTCGTCGTGGTCGGCATGGGCAAATCTGGGCATATCGGTCGCAAGATCGCCGCCACCCTGGCCAGCACCGGTACCACGGCCTACTTCGTTCATCCTGGCGAAGCCAGTCACGGCGACATGGGCATGATCACCCGTGATGACGTGGTCCTGGCCCTGTCCAATTCCGGCAGCACCACCGAAATCGTTACTTTGCTGCCGCTGATCAAACGCCTGGGTATCACCCTGATCAGCATGACCGGCAAAGCCGATTCGCCGCTGGCCCAAGCCGCCGCGGTCAACCTCGACGCCAGCGTCACCCAGGAAGCCTGCCCGTTGAATCTGGCGCCTACCTCGTCGACTACCGTTTCCCTGGTCCTGGGCGACGCCCTGGCCATCGCCTTGCTGGAAGCCCGGGGTTTTACCGCCGAAGACTTCGCGTTTTCACACCCAGGCGGCGCCCTCGGCCGTCGTCTGCTGCTCAAGGTCGAGCATGTAATGCATTCCGGCGACGCACTTCCTCGCGTACAGCGAGGCACTTCGCTGCGCGAAGCGCTGCTGGAAATGACGCAGAAAGGCCTGGGCATGACCCTGGTGCTTGAGGCCGGTGGCCGTCTGGCTGGAGTCTTTACCGACGGCGACCTGCGCCGCACCCTGGACAAGGGCATCGATGTGCGCAATACCGGCATCGACGAAGTGATGACCAGCCCTGGCAAGACCGCTCGCGCCGACATGCTCGCCGCCGAAGCGCTGAAAATCATGGAAGACCACAAGATCAATGGCTTGGTGGTCATCGACGCCCAGGGCATGCCCATCGGCGCCCTGAACATGCATGACTTGTTACGTGCGGGAGTACTGTAATGAACGCTGATCTGCAGCAACGCGCCCAACGCATCAAGCTGGCGATTTTTGATGTCGACGGCGTGCTCACCGATGGCCGTTTGTATTTCCTCACCGACGGCAGCGAATTCAAGACGTTCAACACCCTCGACGGGCATGGCATCAAGATGCTGATGAAGTCAGGCGTACGCACCGCGATCATTACCGGCCGCACCACACCGGTAGTCGAACGCCGCGCACGGGACCTGGGCATCCCCCACCTCTACCAGGGCCGTGAAGACAAACTGGCAGTGCTGGATGAACTGCTCGGCGAACTGGGACTCCATTATGAGCAGGTCGCTTATCTGGGCGACGACCTGCCCGACCTGCCGGTGATTCGACGTGTCGGCCTGGGCATGGCCGTGGCCAGCGCCGATCCCTTCGTTCGCGAACATGCCCACGGCGTAACCCGGGCACGCGGTGGCGAAGGTGCGGCGCGGGAGTTCTGTGAACTGATCATGGGCGCCCAGGGCAGCCTCGAAGCCGCCCAGTCAGCCTACCTGTAGGGAACACCATGCTGCGCAAGCTGCGTAATCTTCTGCCCCTGATCATCGCTGCCCTGCTGCTCGCTGCCGTGGGGTACTGGAACATCGTTCCCCACCAGTTTCTCGACCAACCGGTGACCGACACCGAAGAGAATCCCATCGATTTCTTCGTCGAGAATGCCAGGTCGCAACAGTTCCATGCCGACGGCACCCTGCGTTACGAAATGACCAGCGTGCGCCTTGATCACTTGAAGATCAGCGACATCACCTTGCTGGAGAAGCCCGACCTGTTGCTGTACCGCGACGGCGAACTGCCCTGGCACGTACGCAGCGAGCGGGGCGAAGTCAGCCCGCAGGGCACCGAGGTCGAGTTGATCGACAACGTACGCACTGAGCGCACCGATGCCAAGGGCCGCCATACCCTGCTGACCACCAGCCGCATGACCGTCTTTCCGGAGCGGGAATACGCCGAAACCCAACAAGCTGTCAGAATCGAGGCCGCCAATGGCGTCACCACGGGACAAGGCATGAAAGCGTATCTGAATGAAGGCAGGATGCTCCTGCTCTCCAACGTAAGAGGCCAACATGAGGTTCGTTAACCCTCTCCACCTCCTGCTTTGCCTGTCCGCCGCGCTGGGCAGCACAGCAGCCTGGGCACTGCCCTCGGACCGTGACCAGCCCATCCACATCCAGGCTGACAGCGCTGAGCTGGATGACAAAAAAGGCGTGGCGATTTACCGGGGTGATGTGGTGATTACCCAGGGCACGCTGAAGATCACCGGCGACACCGTAACCATCAACCAGAACACACTGGGCGATATCGAGCGTTTCACTGCCGTCGGCAAGCTTGCCTACTATGAGCAGTTGCCTGAGGCCGGCAAGTCCATCGTGCAAGCCTACGGTCGCACTATTCAGTACTTCGCCAGCAACGAGCGCATCGTGCTGATCGACCAGGCCAAGGTCATCCAGGAAGGCAACACCTTCGAAGGCGAAAAGATCATCTATGACACGGCAACCCAGGTCGTCAATGCCGGGCGCGCCACCGGCGATACCATCACCACCCCGCAGCCCCGGATCGACATGGTCATCCAGCCGCGCAAGAAAACTCCTGGAGAGCAGTCCGAATAATGGCCACCCTCACCGCCCAGCATCTGGCCAAGAGTTACAAGAAGCGCCAAGTGGTTCGCGATGTCAGCCTGACCATCAACAGCGGCCAGATCGTCGGTTTGCTCGGCCCCAACGGCGCCGGCAAGACTACCACTTTTTACATGATCGTCGGCCTGGTGCGCGCCGACCAGGGCCGCGTGCTGATCGACGACCGTGACGTCAGCCATCATTCCATGCACGGCCGCGCCCGTGCCGGGATCGGCTATCTGCCACAGGAAGCATCGATCTTTCGCAAGCTGACCGTGACCAATAACATTCTCGCCATCCTGGAAACCCGCAAGGACCTCGATGCCCAGGGCCGGCAAGAGGAGCTGGAGAGCCTGCTGCAAGAATTCCACATCACCCACATCCGCGACAGCTTGGGCATGAGCCTTTCCGGTGGAGAACGGCGGCGTGTGGAAATTGCCCGCGCGCTGGCCACAGCGCCCAAGTTCATCCTTCTCGACGAGCCGTTTGCCGGCGTCGACCCGATCTCGGTGGGCGATATCAAGCAAATTATTCACCATCTCAAGGCCAAGGGAATCGGCGTATTGATCACCGATCACAACGTTCGCGAAACGCTGGACATTTGCGAAACCGCCTATATCGTCAGCGACGGTCGCCTGATCGCCGAGGGCGATGCGCAAAGCATCCTGGCCAACCAGTTGGTTAAGGAAGTCTATCTGGGCCACGAATTCCGACTCTGATTGATGCCGTGCTCAGTCCGTAATATCAGATACTGGAATTCCCAAGAAATATCAGGCATATAATTTGCTTCCATGGCGCTGCGGCGCCCGCTAGTGGATGGCGCTTAGACGCCGGCAATCAAGGTCTGCCATGAAACCATCGCTCGTTCTCAAGATGGGCCAGCAGCTGACGATGACCCCGCAGCTGCAACAGGCCATACGACTTCTGCAACTGTCTACTCTGGATCTCCAGCAGGAAATCCAGGAAGCCCTGGAATCTAATCCGATGCTCGAACGTCAGGAGGAGGGGGAGGATTTTGACAACGCCGACCCGCTGGCCGACGGCGACGAACTGCCCAACCCTGGCAGCCAGGAAATAGCCCTTCAGGAAAGCAGCATTCCCACGGTTGAAAACCTTGATGACGGTGGCGAGTGGAATGAACGGATTCCCAACGAGCTGCCTGTGGATACCGCCTGGGAAGACGTCTACCAGACCAGCGCCAGCAGCCTGCCGAGTAATGATGACGAAGAGTGGGACTTCACCTCGCGCACCGCGCCAGGCGAAAGCCTGCAAACGCACCTGCTCTGGCAGCTCAACCTGGCGCCCATGTCCAATACCGACCGGTTGATCGCCGAAACCTTGATCGACTGCATCAACGACCAGGGGTATCTGGAGGAATCCCTGGAGGAAGTGCTCGCCGCCTTCGACCCGGAGCTGGACATCGAGCTCGATGAAATCGAAACCGTTCTGCGTCGTCTGCAACACTTCGAGCCCGCCGGTGTGGCCGCGCGCGACCTGCGCGAATGCCTGCTGCTGCAACTGCGCCAATTGCCGAACAGCACTCCCTGGCTTGTCGAAGCCCAGCGCCTGGTCGGCGATCACCTCGAGCTGCTGGGTAGCCGCGACTATGCCCTGCTGATGCGCCGCCTCAAGCTCAAGGAGGATGAGCTACGCCAGGTAGTTGAATTGATCCAGAGCCTCAACCCGCGTCCCGGCTCGCAAATCGAAGCCAGCGAACCGGAATACATCGTGCCGGACGTGATCGTGCGCAAGCACAACGATCGCTGGCTGGTGGAGCTGAATCAGGAATCCGTGCCGCGTCTGCGCGTCAACCCGCAATACGCAGGCTTCGTGCGGCGCGCCGATACCAGTACGGACAACACCTTCATGCGCAACCAATTGCAGGAAGCGCGCTGGTTCATCAAGAGCCTGCAAAGCCGCAATGAAACCTTGATGAAAGTGGCCACGCAGATCGTCGAGCATCAGCGCGGCTTTCTCGAATACGGCGACGAAGCGATGAAGCCCCTGGTCCTGCATGACATTGCCGAAGCGGTGGGCATGCATGAGTCGACCATCTCGCGGGTCACCACACAAAAATTCATGCACACCCCGCGTGGTATTTACGAACTGAAATACTTCTTTTCCAGCCACGTGAGCACCGCCGAAGGCGGAGAATGTTCATCCACCGCGATCCGCGCCATCATCAAAAAGCTGGTCGCGGCGGAAAACGCCAAAAAGCCATTGAGTGACAGCAAGATCGCTGGTCTACTGGAAGCACAAGGTATTCAAGTCGCCCGGCGCACGGTAGCCAAGTACCGCGAATCCATGGGGATCGCACCGTCCAGTGAACGCAAGCGACTGATGTAGCAAGCTCTTGGGGGACAGGCTGGTGCAGGACCGACAACCGTCCATGTCTGCGCAAGTCGCCCAAGCCACAGTGTTCCGGCTGCAGGCCCTTGGTCTGCGCCATCCACGCGGCAAGAAGGAGAATACGGTATGCAAGTCAACATCAGTGGACACCAACTGGTAGTGACCGACGCCCTGCGCGATTATATCGACGACAAATTCACCCGACTGGAGCGCCACTTCGACCGTATCACCAACGTACAGGTGATACTGCAAGTGGAAAAACTGAAGCAAAAAATCGACGCCACACTGCATGTTGCCGGTGGCGAAATCGTGGGCACTGCCGAACACGATGATATGTACGCAGCCATCGACCTCTTGGTCGACAAGCTGGATCGCCAATTAATCAAATACAAGGAAAAGCAGCTCGAACGCGAGCAGGGCGCAACCGTCCGCTGATTCCACACCATGATCCGACTTGAAGATATCCTGACCCCCGGCCGTTCCTTGGTGAACGTGCCGGGAGGCAGTAAAAAACGCGTCCTGGAACAGATCGCCCACTTGCTCGACCGGGAACAGCCCGAGCTCGATGCCGGCACGATCTTTGAAGCCTTGATCGCCCGCGAAAAACTCGGCTCCACCGGTTTTGGCAATGGCATCGCCATTCCCCATTGCCGCATGGCCGGCTGCACTGCACCCATCAGCGCGCTACTACGCCTGGATGCTGCGGTGGATTTCGACGCCATCGATGCCGTTCCGGTGGATCTGCTGTTCGTGCTGCTGGTACCGCAATCGGCCACCGATGCGCACCTGGAGCTTCTGCGCCAGATCGCCCACATGCTGGATCGCGACGATGTGCGTGCCCGCTTGCGTCAAGCCGAGACTAACCAAGCCCTGTACCAGGTTGTGCTGGACGTTCAGAACGGGAACTGAAATGCGCCTGATCATCGTCAGCGGTCGCTCCGGCTCGGGCAAGAGCACAGCGCTAAACGTCCTTGAGGACAACGGTTTTTATTGCATCGACAATCTGCCCGCAGGTCTGCTACCTGAGCTGGCCCAAAGTGCGCTGATCCACACCGAATTGCAGCACCCGCAAGTGGCCGTATCCATCGATGCCCGCAATTTGCCCAGCCACCTGCAACGCTTCCCTGATCTGCTGGAGGAAGTCCGCTCGCGGCACATCCTCTGTGATGTTCTGTACCTGGATGCTGACGAGGAAACACTGCTCAAACGCTTCTCGGAAACTCGCCGCCGCCATCCGCTCACCAACGATACCCGCTCGCTGGCCGAGGCCATACGTGACGAAAGCCAACTGCTCGGCCCGATCAGCGACCTGGCCGATCTGAAAATCGACACCACCCACCTGAATCTTTATCAGCTGCGCGACAGCCTTCAACTGCGCCTGCTGGACAAACCCGAGCCGGGTACCGCATTTCTGATCGAATCCTTCGGCTTCAAGCGCGGCATGCCCGTCGATGCCGACCTGGTGTTCGACGTGCGCTGCCTGCCCAACCCGTATTGGCGGCCTGATCTGCGTGACTTCTCCGGCCGAGATCAGCCCGTCATCGAATTCCTCGACGCACAGAGCGATGTCGAAGAGATGTATCAGGATATCCGCGGCTACCTGCAAAAATGGTTGCCACGCTTTGCCGCCAGCAACCGTGCCTATGTCACGATCGCCATCGGCTGCACGGGCGGCCATCACCGCTCCGTCTATCTGGCTGAACGACTCGGTGCCACGCTCAAGACGCAATTGAAGAACGTCCAGGTTCGCCACCGCGATCTGCCATAGGGACCTGCAATGCCTTGCCGCGATATCACCATCGTCAACAAACTGGGCTTGCACGCCCGCGCCGCTGCCAAATTTGTAGGCACTGCCGGGCGTTATCCCTGTCAGGTGCGCGTTGGCCACGCTCCAGATAGCCTGGTCGATGGCAAGAGCATCATGGCGGTCATGATGCTTGCCGCCGGCAAGGGTACGCCTTTGCACCTGCATACCGAAGGCGAACAGGATGACGAAGCCCTCGACGCGCTGAGCGACTTGATCAACGATTGCTTTGGCGAAGGGGAATAAACAGCAGGGAGGTCACCTTAGATTCTCCCTGCTGCACCGGCGCGGCTTGAGCGCTTAGCTCCCAGCCACCGTCATTTTTTCAATCAGCACCGACCCGGTCCGGATAGTGCTGCGGGTCTCCAGGTCGCTGCCCACCGCGACGATCTGCCGGAACATATCGCGCAGGTTGCCGGCGATAGTTACCTCCTGCACCGGGAACTGAATTTCACCGTTCTCGACCCAGTAGCCCCCCGCACCGCGTGAATAGTCGCCGGTGACCAGATTCAACCCTTGCCCCATCAACTCGGTTACCAGCAGTCCACGACCCATGCGCTTGATCAGTGCAGCCTGATCATCTTCACCATGCGTAACGAAAAGATTGTGCACACCACCGGCATTGGCCGTGCTTGGCATGCCCAGCTTGCGTCCGGAATAGGTGCCCAGCACATAGGACACCAGCTCGCCATTGAGTACGAAGGGTTTTGCATAAGTGGCCAGGCCATCGCTATCGAAGCTCGCGCTACCCAGGCCGCGGGCCAGCAACGGCTGTTCATCGAGACTCAGCCACTCAGGGAACAGACGCTGACCGAGTGCACCTTCGAGAAAGGACGCCTTGCGATACAGGTTGCCTCCGGAAATCGCCGCGAGGAAATGACTGAACAATCCAGTCGCCAGTTCGGCTGCAAACAGCACCGGGACCTCGCACGTAGGTACCGGACGGGCGCCCAGTCGGCTGACAGCACGCTCGGCGGCGCGCTGGCCGATAAATACGCCGTCTTTCAAATCTTCGCCACGGCGACTGACGTCATACCAATAATCGCGCTGCATCTGGCCGTCTGCCTCAGCAATCATCACGCAGCTGAGGCTGTGCCGCGTATTGGCGTAGCCGCCTATGAAACCATGGCTGTTGCCATACACCCGGCAGCTTTGATGGCTGTTAAGGCTGGCGCCATCGGCATTGCGAATGCGCGAATCCCTGGCAAACGCCGCCGCTTCGCAACGCAGCGCCAGTTCCACCGCCTGATCCGGCTCGATAGCCCACGGATGATACAAGTCCAAATCTGGCAGCTCACGGGCCATCAGTGCTGCATCGGCCAGCCCCGCACACTCATCTTCAGACGCATGCTGAGCGATGGCCAGTGCGGCGGCCACGGTTTCGCGAATCGCCTCGTCGCCACCCGCCGAGGTACTTGCTGCGCCTTTGCGCTGACCGTTGTACAAAATGATGCCAAAGCCCTGATCACGATTGAACTCGACGGTTTCCACCTCGCCCTGGCGCACCGTGGTGCTCAACCCTTGCCCGGCCGAAACCGACACTTCACACGCGCTGGCGCCTTGGCGTTTGGCCTCGGCCAGGATGCGCTCGACCTTTTCTTCCAGGTGCGGCAAGGCTTGCGGACCGACCTTATCGACTGAACTCATGGCTACTCCTAAGCTGCAAGCAACGGCTTGCAAGTAAACAAGTGATTCAGCGTGCACCTCACGACTATCGCCCGTGGAAGCCCCGGCACACCGCTGCTGTTATCATGGCGGCATTATCCATTGGACCCGCCCCATGTCTGAATTCCTCGACGATTTCTCCGAAGAGAAAAGCAAATCCCAGATCAAACGCGAACTGCATGCCTTACAGGATCTCGGTCAGCGCCTGACGACCTTCAAGCCGGACGTACTGGACAAGCTGCCCCTGACTGACGTCCTGCGCCGCGCCTTGGCTGAAGCCCCTAAGCACACCGCCAACTCCGCCAAGAAACGCCACATGCAGTTCATTGGCAAATTGATGCGCGAGCAGGACATCGAAGGGATAACCGCCCTGATCGATCAACTGGACGCCTCCACCCGCCAGTACAACGAGCGCTTCCACGCCCTGGAGCGCTGGCGCGACCGCTTGATCGCGGGTGACGATGAAGTCCTGGAAGCCTTCGTCAACGACTACCCCGACACCGACCGCCAGCACCTGCGCGGCCTTATTCGTCATGCCCAGCACGAAGCGGCTCGTAACAAGGTTCCAACCGCCGCGCGCAAAATCTTCAAATACATCCGCGAAATGGACGAAACCCAGCGCGGATTACGCTAACAGCAGCTGCAAGCCTCAAGCACGCTATGGCTTTCGCTTGCAGCTTGCCGCTTGTATCTGCCCTCAAGCTCCCGTCCCACCCACGGTAATCCCGTCGATCTTCAGCGTCGGCTGACCCACGCCCACCGGCACCGATTGGCCTTCCTTGCCGCAGGTGCCGACGCCGCTGTCCAGCGCCAGGTCGTTGCCGACCATCGACACCTTGTTCATCACTTCCGGGCCGTTGCCGATCAGCGTCGCGCCCTTGACCGGCGTGGTGATCTTGCCGTCCTCGATCAGGTAAGCCTCGCTGGTGGAGAACACGAACTTGCCGCTGGTGATGTCCACTTGGCCACCACCCAGGCTGGCGCAGAAGATGCCTTTTTTCACCGAACGGATGATCTCTTCCGGGTCGCTCTCCCCAGCCAGCATGTAGGTATTGGTCATGCGCGGCATGGTCAGGTGCGCATAGGATTCGCGACGACCGTTGCCGGTGGAAGCCACACCCATCAGGCGGGCGTTGAGTTTGTCCTGCATGTAACCCTTGAGCACGCCGTTTTCGATCAAGGTGGTGCACTGGGTCGGCGTGCCTTCATCGTCCACGCTCAGCGAGCCGCGACGGTTGGCCAGCGTGCCATCATCGACGATGGTGCACAGATGGGAAGCGACGCGCTCACCGATGCGGCCGCTGTACGCGGAACTGCCCTTACGGTTGAAGTCGCCTTCCAGGCCGTGCCCCACCGCCTCGTGCAGCAGCACGCCGGACCAGCCGGGCGCCAGGACCACCGGCAAGGTTCCCGCCGGAGCGGCCACCGCCTCCAGGTTGACCAGCGCCTGGCGCAGCGCCTCACGGGCGTAACTCATGGCGCGTTCTTCGCCCGTGTTGCCTGGCTGCAGGAAATAGTCATAGTCGGTACGTCCGCCGCCGCCCTGGCTGCCGCGTTCACGACGACCGTTGTGCTCGACGATGACGCTGACATTGAAACGCACCAGCGGACGAATATCCGCCGCCAGGCTGCCGTCGCTGGCGGCGATCAGGATATGTTCCCAAAGACCGGCGAGACTTACTGTGACCTGCTTAATACGCGAATCCAGCGCACGGGTGGCGACGTCGATGCGTTTGAGCAGCTCGACCTTGGCGGGCCGGTCCCACACATCCAGCGGGTTGTCACGGATATACAGGCGCTTCAGCGGCACGCCGGCAAAGGCTTGCACGCGGCCCTGCTGGCCGGCACGGGCGATGGAGCGCGCCGCTCGCGAAGCGTCGGCCAGGGCCTGGGCGCTGATCGCGTTACTGTAGGCCAGGCCGGTTTTTTCGCCAGACTGGGCCCGTACGCCCACCCCCTGATCAAGGTGGAAGCTGCCTTCCTTGACGATGCCGTCCTCCAGTGTCCAGGACTCGGAGATCTGCCCCTGGAAATACAAGTCGGCAGCATCGATGCCCGGCCCGGACAGCTCGCCGAGAATGCCCGGCAAGTCATCCACGCTCAATCCGCCGGGAGACAGAAGGTGTTCGCTTACGGGTAGCAAGAGGTCGCTCATATTCACTCCGAGAGATGCGCCCGCGTCACTGCGCACGCCACTGAAATTCGCCGGTGCGCCTGCACCGGCATGCTCTGGCGCACTTGCGCCTGCGCGCTTTCATCGCGCTCGGCCACCAGCGCTGCCTCACCCTGGGCCTGCTCGGCGAGCACGCTACCCCAAGGATCGACGATCGCCGAATGGCCAAAGGTTTCACGCGGCCCAGGATGTACACCGCCCTGCGCGGCGGCCAGCATGACGCACTGGGTTTCAATTGCCCGCGCGCGAATCAGCACATGCCAGTGCGCGGCGCCGGTTACCGCGGTGAAGGCGGCCGGCACGCTGATCAGTTCAGCACCTTGGGCACGCAGCGCGCCATACAGTTCGGGAAACCGCACGTCATAACACACCGTCATCCCCAGCCGTCCAACGGGCGTGTCCGCGACTACCACCTGATCACCGGCGGCATAGTCATCCGACTCACGATAGCGTCGACGATTATCGACCACATCGACATCGAACAGGTGCAATTTGTCGTAACGGGCCACCCGTTCGCCGCGGTCATCGACCAACAGTGAACAAGCACGCGGCTTATCCCCGGGCCGATCGTCGGGCGGCAGCGGCAAGGTGCCAGCGACCACCCACAAACCAAGGTCGCGGGCTGTCTGTCGCAACCAGGGCAGAATCGGCCCGTGGCCTGCATGTTCGGCGCGTGCCAGCGACGCCAGGTCGGGATGGCCCATGCAGGCAAAGTTTTCCGGCAACACGGCCAGGCGTGCGCCCCGCTCCGCCGCCTGCTCAAGCAAGCGCCGTGCAACGACCAGATTGGCCGACACTTCGGCCTGGCTGACCATTTGAATTACGGCAAGGCTTAGCGGCTCCTTCATGGCGTTCCTGATTTGCGATCGACGGGTTTGCCGTAGGTGATTTGCGGGGACTGCACCGAGCCGCTGACCTCATACTCCACGCCAGCAAAGCGTGCGACGTGGTCGCCGAGCAGCCTGTCCACCAGAAACAGGGCGCCGCCAATGGCCGGCGCACCCGCGATCAACGCGGCCAGGGGCAGGTTATTGGTCAGCGGCAAGGTCACCAGCAGCGTGCCGTCTATGCGATCACGGGGCATGTCCAGCGTACCGGTGAACTCCAGGCCGGCAGAAGGCCCTGTCATCGTCAGTGGCTCTATGTTGGTATAGACCCCATTGCGCACCGCCAATACGCCTTTGACCCGATCATAGCTGAGACCTCGACCGAGCAGATCGGAGAAATCCAGACGCAGGCGCCGGCCAACGGCGTTGAAATTGAGCAAGCCGAACACGCGCAGCGCGGAAGCCGAGCCCTGCACTTCGGAAAATTGTCCTTTGCGCAAATCGGCGTTCAAGGTCCCGGATAGGGTATTCATGCTAAAGGCCGCGGGCGACCCTGGCCAATGAGCATCCGCATCGAGCCGGAAACGTTCACTGCTGGCGGTGGGTGCAAACCCCCAGGCCAGCAGCACGCGTCCCAGGTCCTCGCCCTGCAGACGGCCCTTGTACCAGGTGCGCGGTGCACCGGCCGCCATTTCCCAGCCCGCATCGCCGCCAATTTTCAGGCCTTTGAGGTTGAGATCCAGCTCCTGCAAGCGCAGCCCACTGGACGTGGGGCGAGCCTTGAATGCCCAGGCACCCAACGGGGAATCGCCTAGCATCACCTGACTGATCATGAGGTCCAGCGCAGGCAGGTTGCGCGGGTCGATGTCCGCCAGCGGATCGCGCCGCTGCGTCTCACCACTCGCCGCCGGTAGGCGCAGATGCTGCAGGTTGACTCCGATCGGCGCCTGCGGTGAATCCGGCAGACGGATGCTGCCAGCAATGCGTCGACTGTCCATCTCCACGCCCCAGGCGGCGCCATCACGCTTGAGGCGCAGCATCAGATCCTGCAGCTCCTGCCCAAAGCCGATAAAACGCTCGACATACAATTCGACTTGCAGAGGCAGCTGTCCCCCCTGTTCGGTCGCCTCGTCAAAGTAACGCTCGCGTACCGCTTGCCAGGCACTTACATCCAGTTCGGCCAGTTGCCCGCGCAACACGAAACCGGACTGCGCCATCATCCGCGCCGGCCCGAGTCCCAGACGCATTTCGCCACGCAGCCGCTGCAGATCATTGTCCGGCAGCGTCACAGCCAGACTGGCATCGGCGTAATCCAGCCAGTATTGACGTTCCTGACTACCTAGGCTCATGCGCCAGTCGGCATAGCGACTCTCGCGGGCGGTCTTGCCAAACGGCGCCGGCAGGTCGATGGCTACATCTTGCAAGCTGGAGTCGACGCGCAACTGGCTGCGTTCACCGGCCAGCTGCAGGCGCAGGCGATACGGCAACCGTCCGCTGACCGGCAAGGGCCGATCCACACCCAGCCAGTCGCTCAAGGTCTTGACCGGAATCTGCCCCTGCACATCCACCAGGGTTCGCTCAGGTCCTTCGCTGCTGATCTTGCCGCTCAGCCGCTGCCCCAGTGCCTGGGCTCGAACATTGCTCGCGCTCAGGCCGGCCTTGGTATCAAAGCGAAACGCGCCGGTTACTTCGCTGAGTTCCAACTCGGGTTGCGGCAACCTGAGCCTGGCGCTTTGCGGGGCGAAGTCGACGCGCACATGTGGAGCGGGACCTTCGCCCAAGGCGATATCCAGATGCAGCTGGGCATCCACCGCGCCGTCACCCGACCAGCCGGCAAAGGTTTCAGCGGTGGGCAAAGGTCCGTCCTGGAGGATTCTCAGTCCATCCTCGACGCTGCTGTGCAGATGGGCATCGAGCAGCAGATGCGCCGCCTGGCCAGGCTCGGCCCGTGGCACCCGCGCCTGAGCCTCCAGCACCTGGCTGTCCAGCAAGCGTCCATCGCTGATGGTGACGTTCACACCGCTGTCTTCGACGAACACTTCGCCACGTGCTTGCTTCAGGACTGGCCAGCCCGGCTGGTAGTCCAGTTCAGCATCGCGCACCTTGAAATACAGGCTGAGCGTTCGGGCCGCAGCTTCAGCGCCCTTGTTTAGCGAGCCCTGGTATTGAAAGAATCCCTGCTCAATGCTCCCGGCACGGATCGCCGTTTGCAGCCAGGTGGTCAATGCCGGACTGAGCGCCGGACTGCGCGAGGGCAAGTATTTGCCGGCGTAGCGGGCATGGCCGTCGCTCAGCCCGATG
Organism: Pseudomonas sp. B392_1p; assembly: GCF_052245235.1. NCBI lineage: Bacteria > Pseudomonadati > Pseudomonadota > Gammaproteobacteria > Pseudomonadales > Pseudomonadaceae > Pseudomonas > Pseudomonas sp. B392_1p. Next base: position 99,602 of record NZ_JBQPXM010000008.1, on the reverse strand, counting down.
CGCAGATCCATGTAGTCTTCGGCCTCGGGGTCACGCTGCAGACGGATCAGAAAATCACCCGCCAGCCGGCCTTCCTCGCCAACGACGCGCAGATACGGTGACCAGAGGCTCAACGCCTCGTCGTCGAAACGCCAGTTCAGCCGGGCTTGGGCCTTACGGTAGCGCCACGGCTCGCTGAACAGCTGGTCCAGATGCAGCGCAAACCCATCGCTGTTCAGGCGCAGCTCGCCCTCACGCAGGTCGCCTTCTACGCTACCGCTGACCTGTTCCGCTCCCGGTGCGCCGTGGTAAGGGTCAAACGCGACATCTGTCAGGTTGGCCGCATAGCGCCAGCGGGCATGCGGCTCGGCGTCGGACTGGTAGGTGACCTGGAGATTGTGCAAGCGCCCACGTGGCTGCAAGGCCTCCAGCGCCACGGTCACGGCCTCGGGCAATGGCGCCAGGGCACGCACGCTTTGCACCAATGGCGCGAGATCCAGACGATCAGCGGACATCCGCAGGGCCTGCGCCTGTTGGTCGATCAACAGTTTCGCCGGCCCCCAGCGCGTACCATCCAGGGTAGCCGCCAGCGAATCGATCAACAGCCGACGGCCTTGCTCGGTGCGCTGCATGTACAGGTTGAAGCTCAGGTCCTCCAGGTGCAGCGCAGGATGTTCTGCATAGCCGGCCACCACGCTCGGCGCATGCCAGCGGACCACCGCATGCTGCAGATCCCGCTCGGCCCAGTTCAGCCAGATTTCCCCTCCGGCGCGCAGCTGCTGTGCGTGCCACTGCGCGGTAAGTGCGCGAGGCAACCAGCGCGACCAATCGCTCTGCGGCAAACGCAGGTACAGATCAAGTTGGGCATCGCGCCAGGTTGCAGGTCGCAGCCGGCTGTTCAGTTGCCAGGTCAGCGGCTGGCCATCAGGTAACAGCACGCGTCCATCCAACCGCTTACGCCCACCGCCGCTATCAGTCAGGCTGAGATTCAGATAATTAAGGCTGAGCGGCTGTTCGCCCTGGGCGTGCAGCACCACTTGGCTGTTCATCACTGTGACCTGGGGAAAGCGCCGCAGCTGGCGCAACCAGGGTTCCGGATCCAGCACGCCGGTACTTTCCTGATGGGGCAGGCCCTGCAGCCGCCAGCGACCCTCGGTATCCTGACGTACGATCAGTTGCAGACCGCCCACGGTGAGACCGGCCAGGCGTGGCTGCCAATTCAACAGACTGCCAAGCAGATCCGGACGTACCCGTACACTGTCCAGGCGAATTTCCTGTCCTGGCACGCCAACGACCACATCGCGAGCCACCAGCTCCGGCGCGAAGCTTCGCCAATGTCCCTCCAGGCGGCCTATGCTCAGCGGCATGTGCAGTGCCTCTTCGGCGCGGTCCTGAAGCTCGTCGCGGTACTCGGCCACCAGTGGCATCAGTTCCCGGCCGAGGCTGACGTAGAACGCCGCCAGCACCAGCAGTACGGCAAATATCACCAGACCCCAGCGCAGCAGCCCGGTGAACAGTCGCAACAGTAGCATCATGACGGCTCAGCCACCTTCAGAGCAGGACCACATCGTATTGCTCTTGCGAATACATGGCCTCGACCTGAAACTTGATTGTGCGGCCAATGAAGGCTTCAAGATCGGCGACATTGCCCGACTCCTCATCAAGCAGTCGATCAACTACTTTCTGCTCGGCCAGCACCAGATAGCCTTCGGCCTGGAACGCGCGCGCCTCGCGTAAAATCTCCCGAAAAATCTCGTAGCAGATGGTTTCCGGGGTTTTCAGCTTGCCACGCCCCTGACAGCTGGCGCAGGGTTCACAAAGAATCTGTTCGAGGCTTTCGCGGGTGCGCTTGCGCGTCATCTGTACCAGACCCAGCTCAGTGATGCCGATGATGTTGGTCTTCGCGTGATCGCGCTCCACCTGCTTCTCCAGGGTGCGCAACACCTGGCGACGATGCTCTTCGTCCTCCATGTCGATGAAGTCGATGATGATGATCCCGCCCAGATTGCGCAGGCGCAGCTGACGGGCGATGGACATGGCTGCTTCGAGGTTGGTCTTGAAGATCGTTTCTTCCAGGGTACGATGACCGACGAAGGCGCCGGTATTGACGTCGATGGTGGTCATCGCCTCGGCCGGGTCGACGATCAGATAACCGCCGGACTTGAGCAGGACCTTGCGTTCCAAGGCCTTCTGAATCTCGTCTTCGACCCCATACAGATCGAAGATCGGTCGCTCACCGGGATAATGCTCAAGACGGTCAGCAATTTCCGGCATCAGCTCAACCACGAACTGACTCACCTTCTGGAAGGTTTCCCGCGAGTCGATGCGGATCTTCTCGATGCGTGGGTGCACGAGGTCGCGCAGGGTGCGCAGCGCCAGGGGTAGATCCTCGTAGATCACTGACGGCGCCGAGGCGGTTTGCGTCTGTCCGCCGATCTGGTCCCACAACCGGTGCAGGTAGCGGATGTCCGCGAGGATCTCATCGCTTCCGGCCCCTTCCGCAGCGGTGCGCAGGATGAAGCCGCCGCTTTGCTGAATGCCCTCAATCGCCACGCAATCGGCCACCACCTGCTTGAGGCGTTCGCGCTCGTCTTCCCCCTCGATCTTCAGGGATATGCCGACATGGCTGGTACGCGGCATGTACACCAGGTAGCGCGAGGGAATCGACAGGTGGGTGGTCAGCCGTGCGCCTTTGCTGCCGATAGGATCCTTGGTGACCTGCACAACCAGGCTCTGCCCATCATGCACCAGCGCGCTGATCGGCTCGACCGCGCTGCCTTCGCGGGTGGAGATTTCCGAGGCATGGATGAACGCCGCACGTTCCAGGCCAATATCGACGAACGCCGCCTGCATCCCGGGCAGCACCCGGACAACCTTGCCTTTGTAAATATTGCCCACGATGCCGCGCTTTTGTGTGCGCTCGACGTGCACTTCCTGCAGCACGCCATTTTCCACCACCGCAACGCGCGACTCCATTGGCGTGATGTTGATCAGTATTTCTTCGCTCATGGCCGTTTCCCGTTAAAAACATTCAAGGTCGGTCTTGTCGCGCCCGGCCCTGTTGCGCATTTCCATTGCCAGCCTATCGCCTTCAGCGCGTGTCGCTCCAGCATTGCATACCGAATTCTTCCAACAGTTGTGCGGTCTCGCAGAGCGGCAAGCCCACCACACCCGAGTAGCTGCCCTGCAGTTCTCGGACAAAGACGGCGCCCAATCCCTGAATGGCATAGCCGCCGGCCTTGTCGGCCGGCTCACCGCTGTCCCAGTACCGTTCGGCTTCGACAGTCGAAACGGGACGAAAACACACTCGGCTCTCGCTTAGGCGCACCTCGCAGCGCGCACGGTCGGCGAGCGCGATGGCCGTCAAGACGCGGTGCTCACGTCCCGATAAAGCGCCTAGCATCTCCAGGCCCTGCTTTCGATCAGCCGGCTTGCCCAGTATTCGCCCATCCAGCACTACCGTGGTATCCGCCCCCAGCACACAAGCCTTGGGATCTTCGCTACGCGCCAGCGCGGCCAGCGCCTTGGCGTGCGCCAAGCGCTGCACGTACGCTCGCGCTTCTTCGCCCGGCAAGACGGTTTCATCAATATCGACGGACAGGACGGAGAACGGCACGCCGATCTGGGTGAGCAGTTCACGGCGCCTGGGCGACGCCGAGGCAAGAATCAGCGCAGGCATGCCGAATCCTTAAAAACAGTTGAGGTTGGATTGCGCTGAAATCAGGCGCGCGAATTTCGCGACCAAGGGTCGCATATCCCTGGGGGTGCCGGAACCCGCAAAGCGCAACTTCCAGGGTTCAGCGGGCTATATCGGCCAGATTACGGAGGAACTTCAGCGTACGTTAAAGCGCAGCCGCAGCCATTGCATGGCCAGGAACAACCAGAACCAGAGCACTGCGCTGACCAAGACAGGAATGAGGAACAGCAAGGTCGGCGGGCGATTGCCGGTCAGCGTGTTGAGCCACAACTGCACCAACTGCGCCAGACCGAAAATGACCAACAGCACGGTTGCCTGCTGCCAGAGGGGAAACATGCGCAGCCGCTGCTGCAAGCTGAGCACGAGAAACACCACCAGCACCAGCGGCAGGCCGTGCTGCCCGAGTAACGAGCCGGAGAGCACATCCACCGCCAGGCCAAAGCCCCAGGCCATCGCCATGCCGCCGCGATGGGGCAAGGCCAACGCCCAGTACGCAACTACCAAGGCCAACCATAGAGGACGGGCGAGATCCAGGGTACTGGGCAGCGGCGCCATGCTCAGCAGCAGGGCCAGCACCATGGTCGTCCAGATCACCCAGCCATTGTTGGGGCGCTCGGACATCATGGTTGAGGCTCCTGGTCATCGGCCACAGGCTCTGCGGGCTTGGAGCCTGCAGGCTCTGGCGCGACCGGCTCGGAGAGTTTGCCATCCGCCCGCAACTGGGCTTCCGCTGCGGCGCTGGCGCGCTCCTCCGGGCTGCGCGAGTCATTGAAAACCAGCAACAGATAGCGGCTGCGGTTAAGCATCGCTGTAGGTTCCGCACGTACCTGCAGGAAAGGCTGACCGCTGTCGTGATTGACTTCCTTGATCTGCGCCACCGGGTAGCCGGCCGGGAAGCGCTGGCCCAACCCGGAACTCACCAGCAAGTCGCCCACTTTAATATCCGCGGTTTCCGCAACATGGCGCAGTTCCAGGTATTCGGTGTTGCCGGTGCCGGACGCGATGGCCCGCAAGCCGTTGCGGTTGATCTGGACCGGAATGCTGTGTGTGACATCGGTGATCAGCAACACCCGTGAAAAATAGGGCATCACCTCCACCACCTGCCCCATCAGGCCACTGGCATCCAGCACTGGCTGACCGACAAACACACCATCGCGGGCGCCTTTGTCGATAATGATGCGCTGGGTGAAAGGATTAGGGTCCAGGCCAATGAGTTCGCCAACGATGACCTTGTCGTCCACCAGCGCGGAGGAGTTGAGCAGTTCACGCAGTCGTACGTTCTGCTCAGTGAGCGTGGCCAGCTTTTGCAGTCGGCGTTGCAGCAGCAAGGCTTCAGCCTTGAGCTTCTGGTTTTCCGCCAGCAACTCGCTGCGACTTGCAAATTGCTCGCTGATGCCTTCCCAGGCGCGCAACGGCAAGTCAGTAATCCAGTAGACCGGCGTGAGAATCAGGCCCAGCTGACTGCGCACCGGCTTGAGCGCATCGAAACGGGCATCCACCACCATCAGCACAGCCGAAAGCACGGTGAACGCCAGCAGGCGTACACTCAGCGACGGACCCTTGGCGAATAATGGTTTTATGGCTCGCTCCTCACAACGGCAGGCTCCAGGCGGCGAATCTCAGGCAAGGCAGAGCAAGCCTGAAACCGCCGGCGCGGCGTGGAGCCTTATTCCGTGGACAGCAGGTCCATGGAGTGACGATCCATCATCTCCAGCGCACGACCACCGCCCCGCGCCACGCAGGTCAGCGGCTCTTCGGCGATGATCACCGGCAGCCCGGTTTCCTGGGAGAGCAGCTTGTCCAGATCGCGCAACAGCGCGCCACCGCCAGTCAGCACCAGACCGCGCTCGGCAATGTCCGAAGCCAGTTCCGGCGGGGATTGCTCCAACGCGCTCTTCACCGCCTGGACGATAGTCGCCAAGGACTCCTGCAGTGCTTCGAGCACTTCATTGGAGTTGAGGGTAAAGCTGCGCGGTACACCTTCAGCCAAATTACGGCCACGCACATTCATTTCGCGCACTTCGCCGCCCGGGAAGGCCGTGCCGATTTCCTGCTTGATGCGCTCGGCGGACGATTCGCCGATCAGGCTGCCGTAGTTGCGGCGCACGTAGGTGACGATGGCTTCGTCGAAACGGTCGCCACCGACACGCACGGACTCGGCGTAGACCACCCCGTTCAGAGAAATCAGGGCGATTTCGGTGGTGCCGCCACCGATGTCGACGACCATCGAACCACGGGCTTCTTCAACCGGCAGGCCGGCACCGATGGCAGCGGCCATCGGTTCCTCGATCAGAAATACTTCGCGCGCGCCGGCACCCAGGGCCGACTCACGAATCGCGCGGCGCTCGACCTGAGTGGATTTGCACGGTACGCAGATCAGCACACGCGGACTGGGTTGCAGGAAGCTATTTTCATGCACCTTGTTGATGAAGTACTGGAGCATTTTTTCGCAGACGCTGAAGTCGGCGATCACCCCATCCTTCATCGGGCGGATGGCATTGATGTTGCCCGGCGTACGACCGAGCATGCGCTTGGCTTCGGTGCCCACTGCAACCACACTTTTCTGATTGCCGCTGCTGCGAATGGCTACGACAGAGGGTTCGTCAAGCACGATGCCGCGTTCGCGCACATAAATCAGGGTATTGGCTGTGCCCAGGTCGATCGAGAGATCGCTGGAAAACATGCCACGCAGTTTCTTGAACATTGGACAGGGACCCTAGGGCAACGCGTGGGGAAAAGAGCGCCGACTCTAACAATGACGAGGATTTTGGGCAAGGCTCCCTCTGTGTTAGATTGCCAGGCCATATCAGGCCGCAGGGCCTGCGAACACGGCTTTTAGCAGAGGCTCGAGCGCTTCAGGCAAGGCAAACCGGGACAAGGCGACCTGTTAGAGTCCCCCGTCCCGCCCCTAACAATGCACCCCAGAAACCTTTTTTCACACGGTGCATTGGCGGATCAGCCAGGCGACGCCGCACCTGTATCGAACACTCTGCCAGACGAAACCGCTGCTCGTTCTAGTCTGACTTTTTTGCTGCTTTATCTGGAGACTCCCGATGGCGCTCGAACGCTCCGACGTGGAAAAGATCGCCCATTTGGCCCGTTTAGGCCTGGATGAGGCGGAACTTCCCCGCACCACTGAGACCCTCAACAGCATTCTCGGCCTGGTCGATGCCATGCAGGCCGTCGATACCCAAGACGTTGAGCCGCTGGCCCACCCCTTGGAGGCCACGCAACGCCTGCGCGCCGACCTGGTCGCCGAAGACAACCACCGCGACGCTTACCAGGCGATCGCCCCGGCCGTGGAAAGCGGCTTGTATCTCGTGCCAAAAGTCATCGAATAAGGGTTTCCCATGCACCAACTGACCCTGGCCGAAATCGCCCGTGCGCTGGCCGCCAAGCAATTCTCCGCCGAAGAGCTGAGTCGCGACCTGCTGGCCCGCATCCGGCAACTCGACCCACAACTGAACAGCTTCATCACGGTTACCGAAGACCTGGCTCTGGAGCAAGCCAAAGCCGCCGATAGCCGGCGCGCCGCCGGTGAAACCGGTACCTTGCTCGGCGCTCCGATTGCCCACAAGGACTTGTTCTGCACTCAGGGCATTCGCACCAGCTGCGGCTCGAAGATGCTCGACAACTTCCAGGCGCCCTATAACGCCACCGTGGTGGAGAAACTCGCCGCCGCGGGCACCGTGACCCTCGGCAAGCTGAACATGGACGAGTTCGCCATGGGCTCCTCCAACGAATCCAGCTTCTATGGCGCGGTGAAAAATCCCTGGAACCTGGAACGCGTGCCCGGCGGCTCGTCCGGCGGTTCCGCCGCAGCTGTCGCGGCGCGCCTGGTCCCGGCCGCTACCGGCACCGACACCGGCGGCTCGATCCGCCAGCCGGCAGCGCTGACCAACCTCACCGGCCTCAAGCCCACCTATGGCCGCGTCTCCCGCTGGGGCATGATTGCCTACGCTTCCAGCCTCGACCAGGGCGGCCCGATTGCCCGCACCGCCGAGGACTGCGCCCTGCTGCTGCAGGCCATGGCCGGTTTCGACACCAAGGATTCCACCAGTGTCGAGCAGCCGCTGGACGATTACCTCGCGGCCCTTAGCCAGCCGCTGGCCGGTTTACGCATCGGCTTGCCGAAGGAGTATTTCAGCGCTGGCCTGGATGCGCGTATCGCCGAAAAGATGATGGCCGTGGTCGAGGAGCTGAAGAAACTTGGCGCCACGGTGAAGGACATCTCCCTGCCGAACATGCAGCACGCCATTCCTGCCTACTACGTGATCGCCCCAGCCGAGGCCAGCTCTAACCTGTCGCGTTTTGACGGCGTGCGCTTCGGCTACCGCTGCGAGAACCCGGTCAATCTCGAAGACCTCTACAAGCGCTCGCGCGGTGAAGGCTTTGGCGCCGAAGTGAAGCGCCGCATCATGGTGGGCACCTACGCCCTGTCGGCCGGCTACTACGACGCCTACTACCTCAAGGCGCAGAAGATTCGCCGCCTGATCAAGAACGACTTCGTCGCCGCCTTCAACGAGGTCGACGTGATTCTCGGCCCGACCACGCCCAACCCGGCCTGGAAGCTGGGCGAGAAAACCAACGATCCTGTGTCGGCCTATCTGGAAGACATCTACACCATCACCGCCAACCTGGCCGGTATTCCCGGCCTGTCGATGCCGGCCGGCTTCGTCGATGGCTTGCCGGTGGGCGTGCAGCTGCTGGCGCCCTACTTCCAGGAATCTCGCCTGCTCAACGTGGCGCATCAGTATCAACAGGTCAGCGACTGGCACCAGCGCGCTCCCGAAGGTTTTTGAGGACTAAACAGATGCAATGGGAAACCGTGATCGGGCTGGAAATCCACGCCCAGCTCAGCACCCAGTCGAAGATCTTCTCCGCCAGTGCCACCACCTTCGGGGCCGAGCCCAACACCCAGGCCAGCCTGGTTGACCTGGGGATGCCCGGCACCCTGCCGGTGCTGAATGCCGAAGCGGTACGCATGGCGTGCAAGTTCGGCCTGGCCATCGACGCCGAGATCGCCGAAAAGAACGTTTTTGCACGCAAGAATTACTTTTACCCGGACCTGCCCAAGGGCTACCAGACCAGCCAGATGGACCTGCCTATCGTCGGCAAGGGCCACCTGGACATCACCCTGGAAGACGGCACGATCAAGCGTGTCGGCATCACCCGCGCGCACCTGGAAGAAGACGCCGGCAAGAGCCTGCATGAAGACTTCCACGGCATGAGCGGCATCGACCTCAATCGTGCCGGCACGCCGCTGCTGGAAATCGTTTCCGAGCCAGATATCCGTTCGGCCAAGGAAGCCGTCGCCTACGTCAAGGCCATGCATTCCCTGGTGCGCTACCTGGGCATTTGCGACGGCAACATGGCCGAAGGCTCGCTGCGCTGCGACTGTAACGTTTCGGTGCGCCCAAAAGGTCAGGCCGAATTCGGCACGCGCGCCGAGATCAAGAACGTCAACTCGTTCCGCTTCATCGAAAAGGCCATCAACCACGAAGTGCAGCGTCAGATCGAGCTGATCGAGGACGGCGGCACCGTGGTGCAGGAAACCCGCCTGTACGATCCGAACAAGGACGAAACCCGTTCGATGCGCAGCAAGGAAGAAGCCAACGACTACCGTTACTTCCCCTGCCCTGACCTGCTGCCGGTCGTGATCGAGCAAAGCTTCCTCGATGAGCTGCGCGCCGAGCTGCCCGAGCTGCCGCCGCAGAAGCGCGAACGCTTCGAGCGCGAATTCGGCCTCTCCGCCTACGACGCTTCGGTGCTGTCCGCCAGCCGCGAGCTGGCTGACTACTTCGAAGCTGTCCAGCAAGTCTGCGGCGACGCCAAGCTGGCCGCCAACTGGGTGATGGGCGAGCTGTCCAGTCTGCTCAATAAGGAAGGCCTGGATATCGAACAGTCCCCGGTCTCCGCCGCACAGCTGGGCGGCATGATCCAGCGCATCCAGGACAACACCATCAGCGGCAAGCTGGCCAAGATGGTGTTCGAGGCACTGGCTGCCGGTGAGGGCGCCTCCGCCGATGAGATCATCGAGAACAAGGGCCTCAAGCAGGTCACCGACGTCGGCGCCATCGAGGCCATGCTCGATGAGGTACTGGCCGCCAACGCTGAACAGGTCGAGCAGTACCGGGCCAGCGACGAAGCCAAGCGTGGCAAGATGTTCGGTTTCTTCGTCGGCCAGGCCATGAAAGCCTCCAAAGGCAAGGCCAACCCCGGTCAAGTGAACCAATTGCTGAAGAAAAAGCTCGAAAGCTGATACCTCAGCCGCATGCGGCCCATATGCGCGTCGACTGCACGTCGCTAAGCCTGACTGGCTTGCGACGTGCAGGGCGCCGCCTCGGTGCCGCCCCCGGAGTTTCCATGCGTTTAGTTCTGCTCTTTACCCTCTCTCTGTTTGCTGCCTGCTCCAACCCCATGCACGGCTCCCTGTTCCCCCCAGAGGCGAATGCCACAGGCATCAAAGGCCAGCTGAAGACCCGCGAAGGCAAAGCCTCCTGGTACGGCAAGCGCTTCCACGGCAAGAAAACCGCCAGCGGTGAACCCTTCAATCAACATGCACTGACTGCCGCCCATCGCAGCCTGCCGTTTGGCACGCTGGTACGGGTTACCAACCTGGCCAACAAGCGCAGTGTGGTGGTGCGCATCAACGATCGCGGTCCCTATGTCGGCAGCCGAGTCATTGATGTATCGCGCAAGGCTGCCGAAAAGCTCGGCATGCTCGACCGGGGCGTGGCGCCGGTGCGCCTACAGCGCCTGAACCACTAGCAGCCTGTCTGGTTAGTTCAATTGGCTAAATTTTCGGCGCCCAAGGTCCGATATTGCGCTGCATCTTCGCCATAGCCTGCTTTGACTCATCGCAGCGCCGTGCTCTTAGAACCCGATTATCCGAACTGAATTAATCAACTCGCGTACAGGCCACTAGACTTGGATCGGTCGTCGCTTCGTTGACGCACCCCTAACCCCTTCTTTTCTCCTCGCGGCGCAGCGCGCCCAGGCCTGGAGTCTTTTTGCCCATGCCCTTGACGCTCTTGATGCTTATCCCAGCGGGCTTGCTGCTGCTGGCGGTCGGGGCCCACCTGTTGGTGAGCAGCGCCAGCCGTCTGGCCAGGTGGCTGCGCATTCCGCCGCTGGTGATTGGCCTGACGGTGGTGGCCTTCGGCACCAGCGCCCCGGAGCTGACCGTCAGCCTGCGCTCGGCCCTCAATGGGCAAGGCGATATCGCCGTCGGCAATGTGCTGGGCAGCAACATCTTCAACGTACTGGTGATTCTTGGTCTGTGCGCACTGATTGCGCCCCTGCAGGTTCGCCGACAGCTTGTACGCCTCGACGTGCCTCTGATGATCGGAGCCAGCCTGCTCGCCTGGCTGCTCGCCCTGGACCAGCATTACAGCCTGCTTGACGGACTCGTGCTGTTCGCCTGCCTGCTGGGCTACCTGGCGGCGCTCTATGTGCATGCTCGCAAAGGCGCCGCCATCCAGCCGCAGCCGGCGTCTGCACCTGCCGCGCAAGAAACCCACGCCTCGGCGCTCAAGGCTGTGCTCAGCATGCTGGCCGGGCTGGGCTTGCTGGTGGTCGGCGCTGACTGGCTGATCACTGGATCCGTGGCGCTGGCACGGACCTTGGGCCTGTCCGAACTGATCATCGGCCTGACCCTGGTGGCAGCCGGCACGTCGTTGCCAGAGCTGGCCACCTCGGTGTTTGCCGCGCTCAGGAACGAGCGCGACATCGCCGTCGGCAACATCGTTGGCAGTAATCTATTCAATTTATTGGGTGTGCTGGGCCTGAGTGCGCTGGCCGCGCCGGGCTTGTCGGTTTCGCCTAACGCTCTGGCGTTCGATTTCCCGGTAATGACCGCCGTGGCGGTGGCTTGCTTGCCGGTGTTCTTTGCCGGCTACCGCATCAGCCGCTGGGAAGGACTGCTGTTTCTCGGCTATTACCTGGCCTACATCCTTTATCTGGCGCTGTTTACCACGGGCCAACCGCTGGCACGCACATTCGCCACTGCCATGCTCGGCTATGCCGTACCGCTGACCATCGTGACCCTGTTGATCGTCGCCGCCCGTGCCTGGCGGCGACAACGCAAGTAATTTGAAACGGCCGGTCAGCCCGCGCGACGCAGCATCCACACCCCGGCAATTCCGCACACCATGGCCGGCAACACCACGGCGAGCAACGGTGGAAAACCGAACACCAGGCTCGAAGGTCCGAGCAGGTCCTGGACAATACGAAACACAAAACCCACCAGCACGCCGGTGAAAATCCGCTGACCCAAGGTAACCGAGCGTAGTGGCCCAAAGATGAAGGAAATCGCCATCAAGACCAGCGCGGCCGTGACCAGAGGCTGCAGCACCTTGACCCAGAAGGCCAGCCAATAGCGGCCGCTGTTCAGGCCTTGCTCATTGAGGTAGCGGGCGTAATTCCACAGTCCAGTGATCGACAAGGCGTCCGGTGACATCACCACCGTGCTGAGCAGTTGCGGCGTCAGCTCAACATCCCAGCGCTCGCTGGCGGTTTTGTTCACGCGGGTTTCACGCTCGGCAAACTCGGTGGTCACCACATCATCCAGCTGCCAGTAATCGTCGTGGTATTGCGCACGGCGGGCAAAACTGGCGGTTTCCAGACGGCGCTCATCGTCGAAGCGGTAACGCGTCACGCCCAACAGCACGCCACCGGGCTGCACAGCGTTGATGTGCACGTACTCGTCGCCCTGACGGTGCCAGAGCCCGTGCTTGGAGGTTTGCGCCTCTCCGCCACCTTGGGCCAGATCGCGATTAGCCTGGGCGACAGTTTCTGTCCAGGGCATGACGTATTCGCCAATCACCACACCCAGCATCATCAGCAGCAGCATGGGCTTCATCACTGCCCAGACGATCCGTCCCAGGGAGACGCCGGAGGCGCGCATGATGGTCAGCTCGCTGTTGCTGGCCAGCGTGCCGAGGCCGACCAGGCAGCCAATCAGACCGGCCATGGGCAGCATTTCGTAGAGCCGACGCGGCGAGGTCAGCAACACATAGCTGAGCGCATCGAGCAGCGTGTAGGTTTCGGAGATGTCGCCCAGCTCGTCGATAAAGGCGAACAAGATGGCCAGGCCAACGATGATCCCCAGCACGGCAATGATTGCGAACAGCACACTGCTGCCGATGTAGCGGTCCAGCTTAACCACGCGCCACCTCCCGTTTTGCCGCGCGCCAGGACGCCCATTTCAGCTGCATCGCTTCCCAGTACAGCAAGGCCAGGCCGATGGACAGGAACAGGCCATGCACCCACCAAAGGCCCAGCCAGGCCGGAATCCGGTTCTTTTCCAGCGAGCCACGCATCGCGATCAGCAAGGCCAGGTAGCTCATGTACAGCAAGATGGCCGGCAACAGTTTCAGGTAGCGACCTTGGCGCGGATTGACCTTGGCCAGCGGCACCGCCAACAGCGTTACCACGAACACCAGCAGCGGCAGCGAGAAGCGCCACTGCAGCTCGGCCACATATTTGGGGTTATTACTGTTGAACAGTTGTGCGGTGGGCACCGCCTCGATGGCCGTGACCTCTTGGCGAATTTCCGGCTTGGGCATCAGCACGCCATAGGTGTCGTATTGAATGGCCCGGTAATCCGCCTCCCCTGGGTTGCCATCGTAGCGATAGCCATTCTCCAGAATCAGGTAGCGACTGCCGTCGGGCTGGATTTCCTGGCGACCGCTCTCGGCAACCAGCACGGTAATGCCCTTCTCCTTCGACCTGTCGCCGGAAAAGCGTTTTTCGCTGATGAAGATGCCGCCCAGTTCACTGCGGTCATCCGACAGCTCCTGGGCATACGTCACCCGCGAACTGCCACCGCGCATAGACTGGAAGCGCCCCGGCACCAGGGTATCGAATTCGGTCAGCGAGTCCTGAGTATTGAAGATGCGCCAGGACGCCGTGACCCCTTGCGGCGCCAGCCCCAAGCTCAGCCAGGCGACCAGCAGGGCCACCAGCGTGGCCGGGCCGAAGCTGTACAGCAGCAGGCGTTGCGGACTCATGCCGGTGGCCGACAGCACGGTCATTTCGCTTTCCAGGTACAGCCGTCCATAAGACAGCAGAATGCCCAGGAACAGGCCGAGCGGCAGGATCAGCTGCAAGAAGCCGGGCATGCGGTAAAGCATGATGTACATCAGCACGTCAGGGTCGAGAATGCCCTGGGCCGCCTGAGCCAGATACTTGATGAAGCGACCGCTCATGATGATCACCAGCAGCACGGCACTCACCGCGCTCAAGGTGACCAACAGTTCGCGGGACAAATAGCGGAAGACGATCAAACCGCACACTCCAGGGTTGTCAGGCTCGGGCGGCAACGCTCACACTAGCCGCTTTATGGCCAGCCCGCCGGCAGGCGGACCACTGAAAACAGCCGGCTATTATCCTGCAAAGCCGGTTCTTTGTCTTGGGGACACCACTGCATGGAATTCCTTGTCAAAAACGCCCGTCCGGAAACCTTGAAAACCGCCACCCTGGTGCTCACCATCGGCGAAGGGCGCCCACTGGGCGAACAGGCTCAGGCGGTCGATACCCTCACCGAAGGCGCCCTGAGCGCGGTACTCAAGCGCGGCGACATGAGCGGCAAGCTGGGCCAGACCCTGTTGCTGCAGGGGCTGCCCAACCTGAAGGCCGAACGTATCCTGCTGGTAGGCCGAGGCAAGGAAGACTCCCTCAGCCCGAAGCAGTTCCGCACGTTGCTCGGCGCCACCCTCGGCGCACTCAAGCAGCTCGGTGGCAACGATGCCACCCTGGCCCTGGATGATGTAACAGTCAAGGACCGTGACGCCTATGGGCGCGCGCGCCTGGCGGTGGAGTGCCTGGCCGATGGCGGTTATGTCTTCGACCGCTTCAAGAGCGAAAAAGCCAAGCCGGGCAAGCTGCAGAAAATCGCCCTGCTCACCGACAAAACGCGCCAGGCCGATATCGAACGTGCCGTCAGCCAGGGCCAGGCCATCGCCGCCGGCATGGCGCTGACCCGCGACCTGGGCAACCTGCCGCCGAACCTGTGCCATCCGATTCACCTCGCCGAACAAGCCAAGGCGCTGGCCAAGGAGCACAAGGGCCTCAAGGTCGAGGTGCTGGATGAAAAGCAGCTCAAGGAACTCGGCATGGGCGCGTTCCTCGCCGTGGCTCAGGGCAGCGACCAGCCGCCGCGCCTGATCGTCCTCAACTACCAGGGCGCTAAGAAGAGCGAGCAGCCCTACGCCCTGGTGGGCAAGGGCATCACCTTCGACACCGGCGGCATCAGCCTCAAGCCCGGCGCCGGCATGGATGAAATGAAATACGACATGTGCGGCGCCGCCAGCGTGCTCGGCACCTTCCGCGCCGTGCTGGAACTGCAACTGCCGATCAACCTGGTGGGCGTGCTGGCCTGCGCGGAAAACATGCCCAGCGGCGGTGCCACCCGTCCTGGCGACATCGTCACCACGATGAGCGGGCAGACCGTGGAAATCCTCAACACCGACGCCGAAGGCCGTCTGGTGCTGTGCGATGCACTGACCTACGTCGAGCGTTTCAAGCCGCGCGCCGTGATCGACATCGCCACCCTGACCGGCGCCTGCATCATCGCCCTGGGTCATCAGACCTCGGGCCTGCTGGGCAATGACGACGCGCTGATGCAGCAACTGTTGAGCGCTGGCGTCGCCGCCGACGACCGCGCCTGGCAACTGCCGCTGTTCGATGACTACCAGGAACAGCTGGACAGCCCGTTCGCCGATATCGCCAACATTGGCGGGCGTCCTGCCGGTACCATCACCGCCGCCTGCTTCCTGGCGCGCTTCACCAAGAAGCTGTCGTGGGCGCACCTGGATATCGCCGGCACCGCCTGGATCAGTGGCGGCAAGGACAAAGGCGCTACCGGTCGCCCGGTGCCCCTGCTGACCCAGTACCTGCTGGAGCGCAGCGGAGCCTGAATGCGCCACCTGGCCATTCAATAGTTGCGACCCTGGTGTCCGCCCCGCGCGGGCACCAGGGCCACGTCTCACCACTTCACTTACCGGAAACAGCATGCCCCGCATCGAGTTCTACGTGCTTCCCGACACCAGCCCTGAGCGCCGCCTGAGCGCCGCCTGCCAGCTGGCGCGCAAGGCGTGGCAAGCGGGACTGCCGGTATTCATGCGCTGCGCGGACGACGCGACCTGCGCCACGCTGGACGACCTGCTCTGGCACTTTCGCGATGCCAGCTTCGTGCCCCACGACCTGTACGACGACAATCCGCACGCGCCTGTCGTGATCGGCATCGACTCGCCGCCCGCCACCAACCAGGGTCTGCTGATCAACCTGCACCCGCAGCTGTCTGCCCATCTCGACCAGTTCAGCCGGGTCATCGAAATCGTCAACCAGGCCCCGGAACTGCTCACCCTGTGCCGCGACAACTTTCGCGAATACCGCCGGCGCGACTATTCTCCCCAACGTGTCGAACTCTGATCCCGCCGGAACGCCCATGGACCGCAAGCCGCCGCATCGCCCCGCGCCCCTTCTCGATGATCTGGAATCGATCCGCGACCTGCTCGATGATAAAAATACCGAGCCTCCGCTGCTGACCGATGTCCTGGATAGCGACACCATTCCCCTGCTCTCGGATGTTGTTGGACCGGCCAAGACGCCGCCCGCCGCCCCGCCTCGCACGGCCGATGCCCTACCCGGCAAAACCCCGGCCGCACCCACCTCGCCAAGGCCGCCCGCCGAACGCCGCGACAATGACGAACTGCGCGCCGCCGCCGACCTGGTGCTGCAGGAAGTGGTCCGCGAGTACATGCCCAAAATCGAATTCGAGTTCAAGCGGCGCCTCAAGGAGCGCATGGCGCACCTGATTCGTACACCCAAGCCCTGACAGCCGCAGCCCCCGGCATGAGCACATCAGCCAGTTTCGTAGGGTGGATGTCGCTTTTCACATCCACCACCCCCGCTCGGTGGACAATAAAAACGTTGTCCACCCTACAGACGCTCCACGCGCCCGGCTCCGCGCCTCGGCCCCCAGCCAATCCACTCAACAGCGCGGTTTGCCTTTATACTCCCCGGTTTTTCCCCGATCAGCCGTTAAGGGTCCCGCCGCATGGACAAGACCTACCAGCCGCACGCCATTGAATCCCGTTGGTACTCCGAATGGGAGGCCAAGAACTACTTCGCCCCGCAGGGTAGCGGCGAGTCCTACACCATTGCCCTGCCGCCGCCGAACGTGACGGGCAGCCTGCACATGGGCCACGGTTTCAACAACGCGATCATGGACGCGCTGATCCGTTTCCGCCGCATGCAGGGCCGCAACACCCTGTGGCAGCCGGGCACCGACCACGCGGGCATTGCCACGCAGATGGTGGTGGAGCGTCAACTGGCCGCGCAAAACCTCAGCCGCCACGATCTTGGCCGCGCCAAGTTCTTGGACAAGGTCTGGGAATGGAAGGAAGAATCCGGCGGCAACATCACTCGCCAGATCCGTCGCCTCGGTTCCTCCGTGGACTGGTCGCGCGAACGTTTCACCATGGACGAAGGTCTGTCCGAAGCGGTCAAGGAAGCCTTCGTGCGTCTGCACGAAGACGGCCTGATCTACCGCGGCAAGCGCCTGGTCAACTGGGACACCAAGCTGCACACGGCGATTTCCGACCTCGAAGTGGAAAACCACGACGAGAAGGGTCACCTGTGGAATATGCGCTACCCGCTGGCTGATGACGCCAAGACCGCCGACGGCCTGGACTACCTGGTCGTCGCCACCACCCGCCCGGAAACCATGCTGGGCGACGCCGCCGTCGCCGTGCACCCGGAAGATGAGCGCTACAGTGGCCTGATCGGTCGCCATGTGCTGCTGCCGCTGGTCAATCGCCTGATTCCCATCGTCGCCGACGAGTACGTCGACCGCGAGTTCGGCACCGGCTGCGTGAAGATCACCCCGGCCCACGACTTCAACGACTACGAAGTGGGCAAGCGCCACCGCCTGCCGCTGATCAACATCTTCGACAAGAATGCCGCCGTGCTGGCCCAGGCCCAGGTGTTCAACATCGACGGCAGCGTCAACGACCACGTCGACACCAGCCTGCCCGGCAGCTACGCCGGCATGGACCGCTTTGCCGCACGCAAGTCCATCGTCGCCGAATTCGAATCCATGGGCCTCCTGGAAAAGGTCGACGACCACGCGCTGAAAGTGCCCAAGGGCGACCGCTCCGGCACCGTCATCGAGCCCTGGCTGACCGACCAGTGGTACGTTTCCACCAAGCCGCTGGCCGAAAAAGCCATCAAGGTGGTGGAAAGCGGCGAAATCCAGTTCGTGCCCAAGCAGTACGAAAACATGTACTTCAGCTGGATGCGCGACATCCAGGACTGGTGCATCAGCCGCCAGCTGTGGTGGGGCCACCGCATCCCGGCCTGGTACGACGAAGCCGGCAACGTCTACGTCGGCCGCGACGAAGATGAAGTGCGCGCCAAGCACAACATTCGCAGCGACGAAGCGTTGCGTCAGGACGAAGACGTACTGGACACCTGGTTCAGCTCCGGCCTGTGGACCTTCTCCACCCTGGGCTGGCCGCAGCAGACCGACTTCCTGAAAACCTTCCACCCCACCGACGTGCTGGTCACCGGCTTCGACATCATCTTCTTCTGGGTTGCCCGGATGATCATGCTGTCCACCCACCTGATGGGTGAGATCCCCTTCAAGACCGTCTACGTCCATGGCCTGGTGCGCGATGGCCAGGGCCAGAAGATGTCCAAGTCCAAGGGCAACGTGCTCGACCCGCTGGACATCGTCGACGGCATCGACCTGGAAACCCTGGTACAGAAACGCACCAGCGGCATGATGCAGCCCAAGCTGGCGGAAAAGATCGCCAAGCAGACCCGCGCCGAGTTCCCCGACGGCATTGCCAGCTATGGCACCGACGCCCTGCGCTTCACCTTCTGCTCGCTGGCGTCCACCGGCCGCGACATCAAGTTCGACATGGGCCGCGTCGAAGGCTACCGCAACTTCTGCAACAAGCTGTGGAACGCCACCAACTTCGTGCTGGAAAACACCGACGGCAAGGACACCGGCGTCAACGAGGAGCCCGTTGACCTGTCGGCGGTGGATCGCTGGATCGTCTCCGCACTGCAGCGCACCGAATCCGAAGTCACCCGCCAACTGGACAACTTCCGCTTCGACCTGGCGGCCCAGGCGCTCTATGAGTTCGTCTGGGACGAGTACTGCGCCTGGTACCTGGAGCTGGTCAAGCCGGTGCTCTGGGACGAGAACGCCAGCATTGAACGCCAGCGCGGCACCCGTCGCACCCTGGTGCGCGTGCTGGAGGCCATCCTGCGCCTGGCCCACCCGTTCATGCCGTTCATCACCGAGGAAATCTGGCAGCGCATCAAGACGCTGGCCGGCACGTCCGGTGACACCATCATGCTGCAACCCTGGCCGGAAGCCGAAAGCGCCAAGGTCGATGCCGCCGCCGAGGCCGACATCGACTGGGTGAAGACACTGATGCTCGGCGTGCGGCAGATCCGTGGCGAGATGAACATCTCCATGGCCAAGCGCATCGACGTGATCCTCGCCAACGCCAACGCCGATGACCTGCGCCGCCTGGCCGACTTCGAACCGCTACTGGCCAAGCTGGCCAAGTTCGAATCGATCCGCGTGCTGGACGCCGGTGCCGTCGCGCCGCTGGCCGCCACCGCGCTGGTCGGCGACATGCAGGTGCTGGTGCCGATGGCCGGGCTGATCGACAAGGACGCCGAACTGGCCCGCCTGGACAAGGAAATTGGCCGCCTGGAGGGCGAGGTCAAGCGCGTCGGCGGCAAGCTGTCCAATGCCAGCTTCGTCGACAAGGCCCCGGCTGAGGTGATCGAGAAAGAACGCGCCAAGCTCGCCGAAGCCGAACAGGCGCTGGCCAAGCTGGCCGAACAGCGCGGACGTATCGCCAGCCTCTGATCTGCACCGGGCCGGATCGTGCAACGCGATCCGGCCCGCTCTGGCAGCAATCTTGACCCGCGACAATCCCCCACCCTCTTTGGCAGTAGACAATCTATACGTAAGGTGAATGGCACCCTGCTATCATGCCGTCCGCTTGCGGATCCAGCCAGGCCACGCCCTCGCTCGTGCCATTCCCTAGCAGCTTCCTCATCTTTGGAGAGTCATGTCCATGTACGTCCTGATGGCGGCCATCTTCGTAGTTGGCTATTTGTGCATCGCGCTCGAACACCCCTTGAAGCTCGATAAAGCTGCTTCTGCGATTCTCACCGCAGCGCTCACCTGGGCCGTGCTCGTACTGGGAGCCGATCAGTTGCTCCCGCTGTTGGAACCGGGCACTAATGATCCGGCAAATTCTGCCGCTGTGGTGGTCAGCGAGCTGCGCCATCACTTGGGTGAAATCTCTGAGATCCTGTTCTTCCTGATGGGCGCGATGACCATCGTGGAACTGATCGATGCCCATGGCGGCTTTAAGGTGATCACCGACCGCATTCACACCCGCAAACGGGTTTCCCTGCTGTGGATCGTCGGCCTGCTGACCTTCTTCCTCTCCGCTGTGCTGGACAACCTGACCACAACCATCGTGATGGTCTCGTTGCTGCGCAAACTGATACGCGGCCGTCCCGAGCGCTGGCTGTACGTCGGCATCGTGGTAATCGCCGCCAACGCCGGCGGCGCTTGGTCGCCGATCGGTGACGTGACCACCACCATGCTGTGGATCGGCGGCCAGATTACCGCCACCGGAGTGATCACCCAGCTGTTCGTCCCCAGCCTGGTGTGCCTGCTGGTCCCCTTGACGATCCTCAGTTTCCGCTTACGTGGTGAAGCACCGCGCCCGCGCACCCAAACGCACCTGGGGGAGCGCATACCGCCCACCACCACGGCATTCGAGCGCAATATGGTGCTGGCCATGGGGATTGGTGCCCTGCTGTTCGTGCCGATATTCAAGACCGTAACCGGCCTGCCGCCGTACATGGGCATCCTGTTCGGCCTGGGCGTGATGTGGGTCGTCACCGAACTCCTGCACAGTGACAAGAAGCCCGAGTTCAAGCATCCGCTGTCAGTGGTCGGGGTTCTGCACCGCATCGACATGTCCAGCATCCTGTTCTTCCTGGGCATCCTGCTGGCAGTGTCCGCCCTGGCCACCGCTGGGCACCTGACTCAGGTCGCCAGCCTGTTGCGTGACAGCCTGGGCAACATCTTTGCCATCAACTACGCCATCGGCCTGCTGTCCGCCGTGGTGGACAACGTGCCACTGGTGGCTGGCGCCATGAAGATGTACCCGCTGTTCAGTGATGGCATGCTCGCCGCCACGGCCGCTGAAGAAGCGGGCTGGGCGAGCCAGTTCGTCACCGACGGTCGGTTCTGGGAGTTCCTCGCCTACTGCGCCGGAACGGGCGGTAGTGCCCTGATCATTGGCTCGGCGGCCGGCGTTGCCGCGATGGGCATGGAGAAAATCGGTTTCTTTTGGTACGTCAAGCGTGTCAGCCTGCTCGCCTTCACCGGCTACAGCGCCGGTGCGCTGACTTATATCCTGATGCAGTCGCTGGGCTAAGCGCCACCCACTCGCTGAACTCGGATAAAAAACGGCCGCCATCCTTCGGGATAGCGGCCGTTTTCGTGGCGCGTCAATAGAAGCGGGGCTGGGATATTTACCGGGACCGGTCAGGCCTAAGCGTTCCCGATCTCTCAACGCTTCTTTTTGCCCGCTGCGCCACCGCTCAGGCTCGGCACCTTGCGGATCGGCGTGGCGTTGGGCTTCTCGCTGGCATCGAACCAGTTGCCCAAGTGGATCTTGCCCTTGCCAGGGACATCCTTGGGCTTTTTCGGCTTCTTCGGTTTTTTCACTACCTGACCGCCCAGGGTGGTCTGCGGCACGCGGTGGTCGGGGATGAAATCCGGCTCGTCATGACGCACCAGCACCTGGCCGATCAGCGTTTCAATCGCCGCCAGCTGATCAACTTCATCGGCAGCTACCAGCGAGATCGCCTCGCCCGTGGCGCCGGCCCGGCCGGTACGGCCGATACGGTGCACGTAATCCTCGGCGACGATGGGCAGGTCGAAATTGACCACCTGCGGCAGGTCGTGAATATCCAGCCCGCGCGCGGCCACATCGGTGGCCACCAGCACCTGCATCTCACCCGCTTTAAAACGCTCCAGGGCGCGCAGGCGCGACGGTTGCGGCTTGTCGCCGTGGATGGCATCGGCGGCAATGCCGGCGGCCTGCAGCTCCTCGACCAGTTGATCGACGCCCTTGCGGGTCTTGGCGAACACCAGCACCTGGCCCCAGCGTTTCTCGGCCAGCAGGTGCAAAAACAGCTCACCCTTGCGCTTCTTGTCCACCGGGATCAGCCACTGCTTGACGCTCTTGGCCGCGGCATTGCGTGGGCTGACCTCGATGGACAGCGGGTCGCGCAGCAGCTCCTTGGCCATCTGGCGGATCGCGTCGGAAAAAGTCGCGGAGAACAGCAGCGTCTGACGCTTCTTCGGCAGGGCAGCAAACAGCTCGTCCAGCTCCTGGGAAAAACCCAGGTCAAGCATGCGGTCAGCCTCGTCGAGCACCAGTACCTGCAGCTGGTTGAATTTCACTGCGTTCTGCCGGTACAGGTCCAGCAGCCGGCCCGGTGTGGCGACCAGCACATCGATGCCTTTGCGCAGCGCCATCATCTGCGGGTTAATGCTGACCCCGCCGTACACCGCGTAGCTGCGCAGCGGCAGGTCCTGGCCATAAGTCTGGATGCTTTGCTGCACCTGCTCGGCCAGCTCGCGGGTCGGCGTGAGTACCAGCGCGCGCACCGCATTGCTCGTCACCCGTGGGCCTTCCATCGTCAGGCGCTGCAACAACGGCAGCGCGAAGGCCGCGGTCTTGCCAGTACCGGTCTGCGCGGCGGCCAGCAGGTCACGCCCCTTGAGCACGGCAGGAATCGCCTCTTTCTGCACCGGCGTGGGCGTGCGGTAATCGAGGGCGTCCAGGGTCCGCAACAGCGGATCGATCAGGCCGAGGGTGGCGAAGGTCATGGGCAGGGTAACCGGCGGGAAAAACGGGGCGACAGTTTAGCCGAAAGCGCCCAGACACAATGCATTCGCGAACAGCCCGCAAGGGTCAATCCGTCGGAGTAGGGCGAATCGAACAGGTAGGGTGGACGACGTTTTTCTTGTCCACCGAGCAGGGCCATGGTGGAAAACGGCATCCACCCTACAAAGCTATGCAGCCAGCGTGTCAGCCCCGCAGCAACAGCTCGCCGTCGATCGGCACAAAGCGCGTGGCGGCGCGAACCAACGACTGCGCGGTAAGGGCCGGCACGCCATAGACACTGGCCTCGACGCCAAAATCGCGCACCCGATCGAGTAGCAGGTCGAAATCGCCATCGCCCGACGCCAGCACGATCTCCTCCACGCGGTTGGCGGCGTCGAGCACATCAATGGTAATCCCCACGTCCCAGTCGCCTTTGGCCGAGCCGTCGCTGCGCTGGATAAACGGTTTGAGCTTCACGGTAAAGCCCAGATTGCGCAGGATCTGCTGGAACTGTTGCTGCTTGGCATCGCCACGCTCAATGGCGTAGGCGTAGGCTTCGACGACCTCGCCCCGCGTGCGCAGTTGTTGCATGAGCACGCTGTAGTTGAAGTGGCAGCCATAGGCCTGACGCACGGTGTAATAGAGATTCTGGACATCGACGAATACCGCGATTTTCTTCACATCGGCCTCCCAAGGCTGGCATGGGGATTATGCGTCATTGCCAGGCATTTGGAGCGGCCCATCGGCCTGGGCTACAGTACCGCCCTCGTTTTCTGGTCCCGAATCAACATGAACCCGCTTTCGATCCTGCGTGACGCCTGGTATTTCTTCAGCCGTCATCTGGGCACCATTGCCCTGCTCTGCCTGCCCCTGATCATCCTGGAAACCCTGACCCAACTGCTGCTGGCCGAGCATTACAGCGCACAATTGCAGGGCGCTGGAGACCTGATCAGCGGCCTGCTGTTCTACCCGCTCTACAGCGCCGCGCTGATTCTCTACCTCGATACGCGCACCCGGGGACTGGCGCCCGGTTTGCCGGCACTCTGGAACATGGCCCTGCGCCTGTGGCCAACGCTGGCGTTGCTCACAGCGCTGAGCAGCCTGCTGATCATGCTCGGCGTGTCGTTGTTCGTGCTGCCCGGCGTGTGGCTGATGGTCAAACTGGCGTTCGCGGAATACCTCTTGGTGCTGCGTGGCCTGCGACCCCTGGCCGCCTTGCGGGAAAGCCTGCGCCTGACCACGGGACAGTTCTGGCCCATTCTGCTGCTGCAGTTGTGCATCCTCATTCCGGTATGGAGCCTGGAGGCCTGGCTGTTCGGCAGGCTTGGCGAATCTTCCGGCGCGCCACAGGTGCTGCTCGGCTGCGTCACCGGCCTGGGCCAGTTGTTTGCCGGCGTGGTGATGTTTCGCTGCTTCATGGTCTGCAGCGAAACGGTGAACAGCGCGGACTGACGAGGGCCGGACTCAGCGCAAACGACTCGGTTCCGGCAATACCAATCGCTCAAACAGCCGGGGAAACCAGCGCGCCAGCAGCTGGCCGCGCCAGCCCACATTGGACAGCACCAGCAGGCTCCGACGTTTCAGTGCTGCCCGGTAGATCGCTTCGGCCACATCCTGGGCCGAGGCCACCTTGCCGATACTCAATGCTGGTTGCGCCTGGACCGCGCCGTCGCCTTCCAAGGCATTGCGGTGCATGTCGGTGGCGGTGAAACCCGGGCAGACCAGCATGACATTGACCCCGGAGCCTTCCAGCTCGTGGCGCAAGGTGTCGAACAAACCGTGCAGGGCATGCTTGCTGGCGTTATAGGCGGCTCGGTAGTGCAGCGGCACGAAGCCGGACAGTGAGCTCAAGACGATGATCTGCCCGCGCCGCGCCAGCAGGCTGGGCAACGCCGCCTGGGTGCAGTACAGCGCGCCGAAATAGTTAACGGCCATGACGCGCTCGAACACCTCGCGCGGCGTGTCGGCAAACCGGCTGCGCTGGGTGATACCGGCGTTGTTGATCAGCACATCGATGCCGCCGCAGCGCTCCAGCACCTGGGCCATCACCCGCTCCACCGCGCCGGCATCGGCGACATCGCAGTGCAGCCCCACCGCATCGCAGTTGTGGTGATCGCGCAAGTACTGGAGCAGCGCCTCCAGCCCTTCGCTGTCGATATCCACAATCACCAGCCGCGCACCCGCCTGAGCAAAACGCAGCACCAGCGCCCGGCCGATGCCCGAACAACCCCCGGTAATCAGCACCACCTTGCGCTCGAAAACCTTGCTGGCAAACACCTTGCGGTACATGCGCGCCACCTCGGCTATTGGCTTGCCAGCAGCATAGACAAGGCATTGGTAGGTGACACGAAGCATGGTAGGCGCGCCGATCTGGGCGTGTCCGGGCAAAAGGTTCGGCCCGAGGTAGGGACTTCAGCCCCTACCGCCGCGGCTTGGCCCGCGTCGTGGGTTCGGCGATCAGGGGATCGTCGGGCCAATAATGCTTGGGATAACGCCCCTTGAGGTCTTTCTTCACCTCGACATAGGTGTTGGCCCAAAAGCTCGCCAGATCCTGGGTGACCTGCACCGGGCGGCGCGCCGGCGACAACAGGTGCAGCTTGAGGCCGAGCCGGCCCCCGGCGATACGCGGCGTGGCGGCCAGGCCGAACAGCTCTTGCAGCCGCACCGCCAGCACCGGCGGCGACTCGCTGTAGTCGATACGGATCTGCGAGCCGGAGGGCACCGTCAGCGATTTGGGCGCCAGTTCGTCGAGGCGCTGCGGCAGCGGCCAGGGCAGCAGATTGTGCAAGATCGATGACAG
The DNA here is from genome assembly GCF_052245235.1 of Pseudomonas sp. B392_1p. NCBI lineage: Bacteria > Pseudomonadati > Pseudomonadota > Gammaproteobacteria > Pseudomonadales > Pseudomonadaceae > Pseudomonas > Pseudomonas sp. B392_1p. The sequence continues at coordinate 74,173 of NZ_JBQPXM010000008.1, read as the reverse complement.
ATCGAGGTTGGCGAAATGGCTGAGGCGGCTGACCTTGCCCAGATATGGCCCCAGCCAGTCCGCCAGGCTTGCCAGCAGCGCCGCATCGGACACATCCGGCCACGGGTTTTCCCCTCCTTGATCAAGGTCCAGGCCGCGCAACAGCATCACCCGCGCCTGCCACTGGCGCAGCTCAGGCGTCCAGGGCAACAGCTCCAGCCCCTTGCGGCGCACCAGCTCGACCAGGGCACTCACCCGCGCGGCCTCATCCAGACCGCTCAACGGTTCGCGACTGAGCACCAGCTCGCCGATCCGTCGCTGGCGCTCGGCGCGCAGCACCCCTTCACGTTCGTCCCAGTCGAGCACGTTCTGATCGCTCACCAGCTCGCCAAGCACCGATTCAAACAACGTCGGATCAAGCTCGGCGGCCAAGTAGATGCGTTCTTCGCGCTGGCCCTGACGACTGCCCAGGTCGGCGATCACTAGCCACTCGTGCTTCATCAGCGCATCCGGCTCGCCGAACTGCGCGGCGCGGCCGTTGGCCAGGCGGTAATCACCGCCCCCGGCGCGGCGCTGATGGGCGACGCGATCCGGGTAGGCAAAGGCCAGCAGCGCGCCGGGCCAGCGCGGATGCTCGGGGTTGGCCACGGCTTCGCCGGGCGTGCCGCGCAGCTGTTGCCGGTATTGGCGGGCCAACTGACGAATGCGCTGCAACCCGCCGCGACTGCCGCCGCGCACTTCGCCGCTCAACAGCGCCAGGCGGCTGTGCAGATCGGCGCCGGCGCCGCGAACGATGTCCCGCTCGCCCAGCAGCGCGGCCAGCTGGCAGGCCAGCTCCGTCAACCCCAATTCGTGACCACGTAATAACAGATGGGCAATACGCGGGTGCGCCGGCAGTTCGGCCAGCGCCTGGCCATGACTGCTCAGGCTGCCGTTGACCTGGAAGGCGCCGAGGCGCGCCAGCAGTTCGCGGGCCTGGGCATACGCGGCGCCGGGTGGGGCATCCAGCCAGCTCAACTCCTGTGGCGCAACGCCCCAGCGCGCCAGTTGCAGGGCCAGACCGGCCAGATCGGCCTGGAGCATTTCCGGGCTGTCATGGGCGCTCAGCTGCTCATGCTGGGTTTCGCTCCACAACCGGTAGCACACGCCCGGCTCCAGACGTCCGGCGCGTCCGGCGCGCTGGGTGGCGCTGGCCCGCGAGATGCGCTGGGTCGCCAGGCGGGTCATGCCGGTGCCCGGATCAAAGCGCGGCACCCGCGCCAGCCCGGCGTCGATCACCACGCGCACGCCGTCGATGGTCAGGCTGGTTTCGGCAATATTGGTGGCCAGCACGACTTTGCGCTTGCCGGCCGGCGCCGGTTCGATGGCGGCGCGCTGGGCGCTCAATTCGAGTTCGCCATGCAGCGGACAGAGCAACACGTCCGGGTAACCCGCCAGGCTGTCGGCCAACTGCTCGGCGACTCGGCGAATTTCCGCCTGGCCCGGCAGAAACACCAACAGGCTGCCGCTTTCTTCATCCACCGCCTGCAACACGGTGGACACCACCCGCGGCTCGATGAATTCGCCAGGCTGGGTTGCGCGACTCCAGCGCATTGCCACCGGGAACATGCGCCCTTCGCTGCGCACGATGGGCGCGTCGTCAAGCAGTCTGGCCAGGCGTTCGCCTTCCAGGGTCGCGGACATCACCAGGATTTTCAGCGGCGTGTCGCGCAGCAGCGCGCGGCCGTTCAGGCACAGCGCCAGGGCCAGGTCGGCATCCAGGCTGCGTTCGTGAAATTCATCGAAGATCACCAGGCCAACGCCTTCCAGCGCCGGATCGCTCTGCAGCCGGCGAGTGAGAATCCCTTCGGTGACCACCTCGATCCGCGTGCGCGGCCCGACCTTGCTGTCCAGGCGAATGCGATAGCCCACCGTCTCGCCAACCGCTTCGCCCAGTTCGCTGGCCAGCCGCTCGGCGGCGGCACGGGCAGCCAACCGGCGCGGCTCGAGCATCAGGATGCTCTGCCCTGCCAGCCAGGGTTCATCGAGCAAGGCCAGTGGCACGCGTGTGGTCTTGCCGGCGCCGGGCGGCGCTTCCAGTACCGTTTCGTCTCGGGTGGCCAGCGCGGCGCGCAGGTTAGGCAATACGGCATCGATGGGTAACGACTGCATGGATCAGGGCTCGTGTTCGGGGCGGCGATTATAAAGGAGACGGCGCGAGCCAACCCTGTGCACAACCTTCCTTGCTCCGCGCCGGTCTATTACTGGCGGATCTTGACCGCATCCCGATATTGTTGCGCCGCTTGCGATAGAGTGGCGCCACTTCGCCCTGGAGGTTCCATGCGTATTCCCTCTCGCCTGTTATGCGGTGCCCTGGCCGGTGCCCTGTTCACCCAGCTCACAGCCTGCGGCACGCTGTTTTATCCGGAGCGGCGCGGGCAGATCGATGGCAAGATCGATCCGGCGATCTTCCTTCTGGATGCCGTCGGCATTCTGTTCTATGTGTTGCCGGGGCTGATCGCCCTGGGTGTCGACTTCGCCACCGGCGCCATTTACCTCCCGGACGGCACCTACTCCCTGGCACCGCAGTCCCTGCAGGACACCCTTGATGCCGATGGCCAGGTGGACAAAGCCAAACTGCGCGCGCTGATACTCGAGGCTACCGGTCATGATCTGCCCTTGGACCATCCGCGGCTGATCGAATCGCGCGGCGGCCCGGAACAGCTGGCCGCCTACGGCCTGTCTCCGGCGGCGTAAGGTTAGGAGCTCGCGCTGCCATGGCCGTACGTGACGATCATGCCCGGCTGATGCGCCTGGCCACCCGCGCCGCGCTGGCGACCGCCCTGTTCCTGGCGGCGGCCAAGGCGCTGGCCTGGTGGCAGAGTGGCTCGGTCAGCTTGCTGGCGGGGCTGACCGACTCGCTGCTGGATGGCGCCGCCTCGCTGCTCAATCTGTTGGCCGTGCAGTACGCGTTGCGACCCGCTGATGATGACCACCGCTACGGTCACGGGAAGGCCGAAGCCCTGGCCGGTCTCGGCCAGGCGCTGTTCATTGGCGCCAGCGCGCTGCTGGTGGGCGGCCAGGCGATCGACCGGTTGCTGCATCCCCAGCCACTGGAACACACCCACCTGGGCATCGCGGTCATTGTCCTGTCACTGGTACTGACCGGCGTGCTGCTGCGTTTTCAGCGGCGCGTGGTACGCATCACCGGCTCAACCGCCATCCAGGCCGACTCGCTGCACTACCGTTCCGACCTGCTGCTCAATACCAGTATCCTGCTCGCCCTGATACTCGCCGCCGTAGGCTGGCAGCGCGCCGATGCGCTGTTTGGTGTCGGTATAGCCTTGTACATCCTGTGGAGCGCCTACAGCATCGTTCGCGAAGCCGCCTCCGTGCTGATGGACGAAGAGCTGCCGCCGACTATCAGCGAACATATGCATGCCTTGGCGTGCGCCGTGCCCGGCGTCCTTGGTGCCCACGACCTGCGCACCCGGGTGTCCGGCACCCACTGGTTCGTCCAGCTGCATCTGGAGCTGCCCGGCGACCTGCCCCTGTCCCGCGCCCACGACTTATGCGTCGCAGTAGAACAAGCCATCCACAGCCAGTACCCGCGTGCCGAAGTGCTGGTGCATGCCGACCCGGAGGAAGTGGGTCAAGAGTCGGCACAAGTCTAGCGCCGTTAAATCACAGCCTCTAAAACCCAAAAAGGGAGGCCGGAATGACTCCGGCCTCCCTTTTTGGGAATCCTGGTCCGCTTCGGGCGTGGGTAACGCCGCTCGTTCCGCTCACCTGGTTGGGCGATGCGCACCCGGCTGCCACATCTAATCCGGTAAGGATCGGTGGCTACGGCGCGCCTGATTGGGCACGCTGCTGGACGGTCCGGGCTTTGAATGTGAGAACAAGCTTACGCCCTCGGCCGCACAAAGTGATTGCAAACCTTGCGCGACAAACGGTCTATTGCGCAATATTTGTTGAATATCACACCATTTCGAGCAATTTGCCCCAAGGACCGACCCATCATGAGTACCCTCGACCGCTACGACCTGCGCATCCTCGCCGAACTGCAACGCGACGCGCGCATCTCCAACCAGGAACTGGCCGAACGCATCGGCCTGTCCCCCTCGCCCTGCTCGCGACGCGTCAAGCAATTGGAAGACGACGGCTACATCCTGCGCCAGGTTGCCCTGCTGGACCGCAAGAAGCTCGGCCTGTCCCTCACCGCTCATGTACTGATCGGCATGGATCGGCACACGCCGGAACGTTTCGATCATTTCAAGGAGGTCATCCGCCAGTGCCCGGAGGTGCTCGAATGCAGCCTCGTGACCGGCATGGATGCCGACTACCAACTCAAGGTAGTGATACCGGACATGGACCACTATCAGAAATTCCTGCTCGGCACGCTGACACGTATTGAAGGGGTGACCAGCGTGCGCTCCAGTTTTGTTCTCGAGCAGGTGGTGAGCAGCACCGAGATGCCGCTCAACCATTTGCGCGGCTGAATGCCCAAGCCCATGGTGGCGGGCAGAGGGGCTGCCTGCCCCGGCGCTGAACAAGAGGCGTATAATCCGCGCCGTCCCGATCCTATTCCCTATACGAGGTCCCCATGGAAACCGAACAGTTCGAAGCCCTGATGATGTACGTCCTGGTTGGCGGGCTGATTCTGTTCATGTTCTTCATCATCTGGGACTTGGCCAAGACTTCCAAAGCCGGCCGCCTGGGCACCGCCATCCTGTTCCTGGGACTGGGCCTGTGCCTGTTCGCCTTTCTGGCCAAGCCGATGATCAGCTACGTTCTCGAGTTGATGCTGGAGACCTGACAGACCGCTGCTTTCAGTTGCGACTCAGCTGCGCCGGCACTTCTCGCCACTCGCCGGGCTGCAAGCCCTCCAGTTCCCAAGGGCCGATGCGTACCCGCACCAGGCGTAGCGTCGGCAAGCCCACGGCGGCGGTCATGCGCCGTACCTGACGGTTGCGCCCTTCGCGAATCACCAGCTCCAGCCAGGCGGTGGGAATGCTCTGGCGAAAACGCACCGGCGGATGGCGCTCCCACAAATGCGGCGTCTCGATCTGCCGCGCTTCAGCCGGCAGAGTCGGCCCATCGTTCAATGTCACACCGTCGCGCAGACGCTGCAGCTGCTCCTCGCTCGGCTCGCCTTCCACTTGCACCCAGTAGGTTTTCGCCAGCTTGTGTTTCGGGTCGGCGATGCGCGCCTGCAGGCGTCCATCGTTGGTCAGCAGCAACAGGCCCTCACTGTCACGATCCAGTCGCCCCGCCGGATAGACACCCGGCACCGGCACGAAGTCCTTGAGTGTGGCGCGGCCTTGATCGTCGTTGAACTGGGTCAGCACGTCGAATGGCTTGTTGAGCAGGATCAATCGCGGCTCAGCTGGCGGCGCCTTGGCCACCCGGCGTGGTGCGGGCTTGGCGGGACGACGGGAAGCAGCGGGACGTGAGGGGCGCGACATGACGGGATCTGTGGCTACGAGCGGGGGGGCGCAGTGTACCCCATCAGGTCTTCAAGACGCCTAGACTGCGAGCGCCACCACCGTTTTGCATGGCCAGAAAACTCTGGCCACGCATCGGAACGTCATCTATCGATTAAAGCGTTCCACCAACGCATGCATGGCGCGCGCGGTGTCGGCCAGCTCGTGCCCGGCCTGGGCGGATTCCACCGCCAGCGCTGCGTTGTTTTCGGCGGATTGAGCGATGGTGCCGATCTGCCGCGCCACCTCCTCCACGACACGCGTTTGCTCTTCAGTCGCGGTCGCCATCTGCAAACCCATGTCGCGGAGACTGCCCATCGCCTGACGAATGTCGTGCAGCGCCCGCTGTGCGGCAACTACCTGGGTCAGCCCCGCGTCAGCTTCCGTGCGACCGCTGCGGGCAATGGCCACCGCCTCACCGGCACCGGTATGCAAGATTTTCAAAACGGACTGTATCGCCTCGGTGGCCTCGCGCGTACGCAAGGCCAGCTCCCGTACTTCACCAGCCACCACCGCAAAGCCGCGGCCCTGATCGCCGGCTCGCGCCGCTTCGATGGCAGCATTAAGCGCCAAGAGGTTGGTCTGTTCAGAAATACTGCGGATCATTGTCGCGGCCTGGTCAATGGACTGGGTTTCCCGAGCCAGGCGCTCGACCGTATCGCTGATGCCCGCCACACGCTGCGCCAGCCGATCAATCAATCCATGGGTCTTCTCCGCCTCCTCCGCGCCTTGCTCGGCCAGCGTATTGACGCGGCCGACATCGTTTGCCGAACGCTGCACCATGGCCGACACCTCGCCGATCGACGCAGACATTTCCTGCATGGCGACCGCCGCCTGATGCGCTTCGCTGCGCTGGACCTGCAGACAGGCCTCGGTCTCGCGGGTCAAACCACCACTGCGCTCGGCCAGCCCAGCGGCCTGGTCGGCATAATCGTCGAGACGGCTGAGCAAGGTCCGCTGACGCGCTTGTTCGCTGATCAGCGCCATCTGCATCTGCGCCGGTCGGCCGTGCATCGTGCTGAAGACCCGAGCCGCCAGTTCGCTGTCGAACGCACCCTGCATGCTGGCCTGCAGTTGATCGAGCAGGCGCGCCTGACGGGAGGCTTGCCAGCCATGCAGCAAAAACAGCAGGGTCAAGGCCACGCCCATCCCCAGGGCCGGCCCGCCCAGTTGCCAGGCCAACAAGGCCGGCACACAGGCCAGTAACGGCGCGAGCATGGGTTTCCAGCGGCGTTGCGATCTGACTTGAGCGCCCCCGCCCTGCATGCTGGCATACAGTGCGATGGCCCGACGCACCTGCTCGGCTTCCGGCTTGACCCGCACCGATTCATAGCCGACGACACGCCCCTCCTCGAGCATGGGCGTTACATAAGCGCTCACCCAGTAGAAATCACCATTGCGGCAGCGATTCTTGATGATGCCCATCCACGGCCGACCATCCTTGAGATAGCTCCACATGTGGGCGAACACCGCTTCCGGCATGTCTGGGTGGCGAACGATATTATGCGGACTGCCCAACAGTTCCGTGCGGGAAAAACCGCTGACACGGACGAATTCGTCGTTGCAGTAATGGAGGGTGCCTTGGGTATCAGTGGCTGAAATTAGCCGTTGATCGGCCGGAAAGCTGCATTCACGGTCCGTGATGGGAGTGTTCAGCCGCATGGCCATTCCTTATTTTTATTATTATGCGTGATAGTGGCCCAGGGCTATCACGCATTCAATCGGCAAAAGCCGACCCGGAGATGTTCTTCACCTAAAGTCGAGTGCACCAAACTCAGCGGCAACCCGATTCGACCGACACCCAGGTCCGGCCGCAAGGCGGAGCGAGCGCCGAACCCGCGCACTCGCTCCGCCAACTCTTCTGCCGGGTCTACTCCTGGCCTTGTGGACTGCTCAGTCCTTGAGATGCAGAAAGTCCCGGGCCCAGGCCCGATATTGGTCAGCGTCGGAATACTTGGCGACCAGGGCCTTGGGGCCGAGCTCGCCCGTGGCGATCTGGCGCTGTTCGCGCAGACAGTCGTAGGTCGCCTTGAGCGCGGCGTAGTAGGCGGTGTGACCGTCGACCACGATGCGCACGCCGAGGCTCGCCAGGCGGTCGCTGTCGCGCAGCTTGGGGTTGCCATAGGTGATCAGCATCAACGGGCCGTCGATGTGTGGGGCGATCTGCTCCAGGTGATCGAAATCCTCGATGCCGACCAGGCAAATTCCATCGACCCCGGTGGCCTGGTAGGCCTGGGCGCGGGCGATGGTTTCTTCCAGGCCGCTGCCGGCATTGGTGCGCGCCAGGATGCTGAAGGTCGGATCGATACGCGCCTCCAGTGCCGCGCGCAACTTGCCGACGGCTTCGTCGATGCCGATCAGGTCAACGGCCTTGCCGCCGAAGCGGGCCGGCAGAATCGTGTCTTCGATGGTCAGCGCGGCGATACCGCAATGCTCCAGCTCGGTCACCGTGCGCATCACGTTGAGCGCATTGCCGTAGCCGTGGTCGGCGTCGGCGATCACTGGCAGGCTGGCGACCCGGCCAATACGGGTGGCCTGTTCGACGAATTCAGTCAGGGTAATCAACGCGATATCCGGGGCGCCCAGCACCTCAAGGGAGGCCACTGAGCCACCCAGAATGCCCGCCTCGAACCCGAGGTCACCGGCCATGCGGGCGGACATGGGATCAAAGACGGACGCGCAGTGATAACAGGCGTCCGACTTCAATAGGGCGCGAAAGGCCTCACGCAGGCGTGTGGGTGAAACTCTATGCATGTTTATTCTTCTCGTGATAAAGCAGATAAGGCTGCGGATACAAGCCAACTCGTCCTTGAGAAAAAAGGCATTGCATACAACTCTTTGAGGCATGCAAACAGCTTGCCGACACATTTACAGCGCAAGTCGCACCTCGCAGCGCGACCGGCAGCTCGCCTGCACCATAAAACACCACGAACATGACCGTTTAACCACAGGCGCACCATAACGGAGCGCCTTTGGCTGGTCTGCCGAAGCCAAAATATCGTCGCCGTCGGACTGTTGGCGCCGCATGCTGTTGGCTCAATACCCCGCCCCAGAGGGGTCCGGCTTACGCAGCGCGACGTTGAGATTGTCGACTACCACCGCCCAGTCGGCGTCATCGAGAATTTCTTCGCGCAGGAAAGCCGCCTGGGCTGGCGTCCAAAATGGCGCATCGGCGAGCAGGACGTTTTCGGGCAAGGGCGAATGCTGCTCGATGAACTGGCGAATCGAGTCGTTATCGTTGGGCAGGCCCAACTGTTCGAACAGGCTGTGGAAAGGATGCACCGACAGTTCCATGAGTACCTCCAGCGACACAGTAACGGGTCACTGGAGTATCGTCGGCAAACCGTCCAATCGCATCCCAAGCAGGCGATGCTCGAATCGGGTCGTTGGCATCACGCGTCCGTCCTGCGCACCCCAATCGGCTGCTGCGCCGCCTCACTGGCCGGCCGTTCCCACTCCGGCGGCGCCCAGAGGTGCTTGAGCCGCAGCCACAACGGTCCTGGCCGAGTCATGTCGCGCACGAGATCCACCCACTCATGCAGATTCAGCCACAGTGGGTTGAAACCCTTCGGCTGACGCGGGATGCCATATTCCGGCTTCTCGCGCTCTTCGACGAAGGTGCCGAACAGTCGGTCGAAAACAATCAGCACGCCGCCGTAATTGCGATCGATGTACTGCGGGTTGCGTCCGTGGTGGGCACGGTGATGAGACGGCGTATTGAACAGCCACTCGATCGGCCGTGGCAGCCGGCCTACAGCCTGGGTATGGATGAAATACTGGTAGGCCAGATCGACCGACAGCATGAAGAGCACCCACTCCGGGGCGAAGCCCAGCACCACCAGCGGCAGGTAAAACAGCCAGTTGCCAGAGAATCCATAGAACAGACTCTGGCGCGAAGAGGTGGTGATGTTCATCTGCTCGGAGCTGTGATGCACCACATGGGCGGCCCAGAACCAGCGGATGCGGTGGCTGGCGCGATGGAACAGGTAGTAGCACAATTCGACGCCGAGAAACAGCAGCCCGAACATCAGCGGCGTCATTTCCAGGCGCCAGGGCGTCAGGCCGTACACCGCGTGGTAAATCGGCAACACCAGTGCCACCACCAGAACAGCGTCCACCACCAGGTAAAGACTGCCCAGGCCGATGCTGGCCAGGGAGTCACTCAACCGATAGACGCCACGGTTGCGCATGGCCAACCACTCCACCGCCAGGGTGGCGACGAATAACGGCGTTAGAATCAGCAGCACGTCGCGGCGCAGATCCACCGTCGCCCACAGACTGGAAAGCATTTCCATGGTATTCCTCCGGTCAGTCCTCCATTAATGATGGCCTCTGCCCTCTAGCCAGGCTTGACCGACCCGGCTAACTTCTTGACAAAACACGCCACTCGGTACGCCATGCGAATCGCTGCCAGTTATGCTCCGCTGCTTTATGAATTCCTGACCCGCCAGGAGCTGGATGCCGAGGCCCTGCTCGGCCCGTTGACAGTCAACGAAACGGGCCTGCTGCCCATGCAGCTCTGGCAACAGCTGTTGCAGCGTGCCGATGCCGCCCTGGGTGTGCCGGCATTGGGGCTACGCATCGCTGAAGGCATCAACCCGCGCCATTTTGGTGTGGTCGGTTACGCGGCTCTGGCCTGCACCACCCTGGGTGAAGCCCTGCAACGACTGGAGCGCTATCACGCGCTGGTCTACGACGTGAACCCCGTGCAGTTGCGCCATGAAGACGACCGACTGGTGGTGGAATGGCGCATCGCCCATGGCCGTCCTGGCCAACTGGTGGACGAAACCGGCCTTGCCGCGCTGGTGCAACTGGCGCGCAACATGACCGAACAACCGCTGGCGGTGCTGGGGCTGGATTTCGTCAATCCAGCGCCCGCGGACCTCGCCCCCTACGAGAACTTTTTCGGCGGCCCCGTGCGCTTCGCGCAACCCAGCACGCGCCTGATGCTGCCCCTGGCGTACCTTGAGTTGCCCCTGCGCCAAGCCGATCCCGCTCTGCTGGCGCTGATGGATGACCAGGCCGAGCGTTTCCTGCTACAGCGGCGCAGCACCTTGGTGGAGCAGTGCCAACAGGTGCTGATTCCGCTGCTGCGCAACGGCGAGGCGAGCCTGGAACACTTGGCCAATCGCCTGCATCGCTCACCGCGCAGCCTGCAGCGTCACCTCGCCAACGAAGGCCTGAACTTTCACGTCTTGCTGGAGGAAACCCGCCGCCAGTTGGCTACGGGTTACCTGCGCGATCCGCACCTGCCGCTCGGGGAGATCGCCGCGCTGCTCGGCTACTCCGAACAAAGCGCCTTTAGCCGCGCCTTCCGTCAGTGGCAGGGGGTCAGCCCAAAAACCTGGCGCCGCCAACAGCTGCGCTGAACCAATACCAAGCGGTAGCGATCAGCGGAACGGCGGCTCGTCGAAGCTGCGCAGCTTGCGCGAGTGCAGCGAATCGAGCTGACCACGCAACAGATCCAGCGCCGCAATGCCGATCTGCAAATGCTGACTCACCGCCCGCTCGTAAAACGCATTGGCCGCGCCAGGCAGCTTGATCTCGCTGTGCAGCGGCTTGTCCGACACGCACAACAAGGTGCCGTAGGGCACCCGCAAGCGATAGCCCTGGGCGGCGATGGTGCCGCTTTCCATGTCCACCGCTACCGCGCGGGCCAGGTTGATCAGCGGACGTTCCTGCGCCCAGCGCAGCTCCCAGTTGCGGTCGTCGTAGGTCAGCACTGTGCCGGTACGCAGGCGCTTCTTCAGTGCCTCGCCCTTGTCGCCGGTAATCTCCGCCGCGGCTTCCTGCAGGGCTTGCTGCACTTCGGCCAAGGCCGGCAATGGAATGTTCGGCGGCAGCACGCGGTCGAGAATCCCGTCGCGGCGCATATAGGCGTGGGCCAACACGTAATCGCCGATGGTCTGCGACTGACGCAAGCCGCCGCAGTGGCCGATCATCAGCCAGCAATGCGGGCGCAATACGGCCAGGTGGTCGGTAATGTTCTTTGCGTTGGACGGGCCGACGCCAATATTGACCAGCGTCACGCCATGGCCATCATCGGCGATCAGGTGATAGGCCGGCATCTGGTAGCGGTGCCAGATCACCCCTTCGAGGATCGCCTGCATCTCGCCTTCCTGCATGCCCCGCTCGATCACCACGTTGCCTGGCAACACCATGCGCACGAAGCGCGTGTCGGCCAACAGCTGATCAATGCCGTGACGGATAAACTGGTCAACGTAGCGGTGATAGTTGGTCAGCAATATCCACGGCTGCACATGGCGCCAGTCACTGCCGGTGTAGTGCTGGATACGCTTGAGGGAGAAATCCACCCGCGCCGCGTCGAACAGCGCCAGCGGCATGGGATCGAGGTTTTCCCACTCGTACAAGCCATCCGCCACGCCATCGGAGGCGGCAGACAAGTCCGTACTGGGGAACACTCGCGCCAGAGCGGCGGCCGTCACCCCCGAGCCCGCCAGTTCATCGCCCTGCTCCACCACATAGGGGTAGGGAATGTTCTGCTCGCTGACGCCGACCTCGACCACCACGCTGAACTCACTCATCAATGGCCGCAGCTGATCGAGCAGATACTCGCGAAAGGCCTGGGGATGGGTAACAGTCACACTGTAGGTGCCCGGCACCTGCACCTTGGCATAGGCCCGTGTACTGGTCGGCACTTCCCCGCCCTGACAGCGGTAGGTCAGGCGCAGCGCCGGATAACGAAACAGCGCCCGCTCCTCTGCGGTGGGCAGGGTGCGTGCCTTGAGATAACGCTTGAGCGCTTGACTCAGCGACGAAGTGGCGCGCTGATGCAATGCGGCAAGGCGATTGACCGCCTCTTCAGGCGTAGCGGTGACGATGAAGTGTGCGGAGTCGGTATTCACAACAGTGGCTTCCTGGCAGTTCGCATGCGCGTATCTTGCCTGCTTTGGGTGGCGAAGGCATGACAGGGGAACAGGGTCGCATAATGGTCAACGCAGGATAGGCGAGTAAACGCCCGGTTCAGGAGCTCTGGATAGTCGATTTGCCCAACTTAGCTCAGCGTGCAGGAGTTCATGAGGTTAGCTGGACGCTCCGGCGGACAACCCCAAACGATAGCCTTTTAAGGACTATATTTAGTCTCCGCCAAAATCATGGAGACTGGCATGCGTTCCTCCAATATCAAACCCATCAGCTATCTCAAGGCCAATGCCGCCGAGGTGCTCAAGCAGCTAGCCGAGGAACAGGAGCCACTGGTCATCACGCAGAATGGTGAAGCCAAAGCGGTCCTCCAGGATGTGCACTTCTATGAGCAAACACAGGAAACGCTGGCCCTGCTGAAAGTCCTTGCACTTGGCACCCAAGAAGTGGAAGCCGGCAAACTCAGCCCATTAAATGAAGTAGAGGCTCGCCTTCTCGCCAGGAACAAGACTCGAGCATGAAGGGAAGTCGTACCAGGTGTTGGTAACCCGCTGGCGCCGAGCGGGATCTCGCTTCGATTTACGACTACATCGCTCAACAGGATTCGCCAACCAACGCGGACCACGTGCTGAGCCAGCTTCTGCAAAACATCCGCAGTCTGGCGACCCAACCGGAGCGCGGGACTCATCCCCATGAACTGGCCGAACTAGGTATTCACGATTACCGGCAGGTCTTTTACAAACCGTATCGTTTCATCTACCAGACTCTCGACCGACACGTGCCGATTTACCTGGTTGCCGATGGCCGCCGCGACATGCAGAGGCTCCTGGCCCGACGCCTCTTGGGCTAATCCCACAGAGCCCGCTCTTTTGCCTCAGGAGCAGGGTCATGTTTAGGCCAAGGCTGAAACCGCCCGGCATCCACCTGCCTGACTCCTGGGGAGCGCATCCACGATGGCAGCCCAGTGACGGTGCTACTGCGCGCCGCCCAGCTCATGCCCGCACCGAAAACCCACCCTCCACTAACGGCGCCGGCTCACTCAGGGCGTGCACCGCCGCGCCGATCTGCTCCAGGTGTTCGTCGATTTCCGCGAAGCGCTTCTGGTCGTCGCGGTCGCGCTTGCGTTGGGCGGCCTTGGCGGCGGTGACCAGAGCCTTGAGTTCGCTCAGCGCCTTGGCGAGCTGCTCGGCATCGGCGCGGCGCTGGGCATCCTGCTGGGTGCCAGATACCGGGGCGAAGGCCAGGGTGGGTTGCGGGTCGAAGACCTGCGGTTCGTCTGTCGCTTCGACCGGTGACTGCGGTTCGGCCTTCAGGCTGACCAGTTCGCTCTTGGCCTGCGCCGCAAGGACCTGGGCGGCCTGCTGTTCGGGCTCCGATTGCGCCTCGTTCATGTAAGTTTGCGAGCCGCCGTCGGCCGGTACGCCTGTCTTGCCGGTTTCGGCAGGTACGCCCGTTTCGGTGTACAAAAAGCCCTCCGCCCTGGAGGCGGCCGAACCGCCACCGCCGCCCTCTTTGAGCACATCGGCGGCCGAGGCGAGTGTTCCGGCCAGTTGCTTGAGTTCCCGCAGCAGCGCTTTGGAGCCGCCGAACAGCAGGATCAGTTGCTTAAGCATCTTGATGCGTTCGCGGATCTGCGCGACCTGTTCTCGGGCGCTGTTCTTGCGGGCTTCGTCGAAGCGCGCAGTCAGCGAATCGCCAAACGCGCGAGCCTCCTCGCCGGCTTTCTTCAAAACGGCGCCGAGGCTCTGCTGCGTAGAAGTCTTCGCCTCGACAGGCGCAGCGGTCAACGCAGTACCACGCGTCGCCACCTCACGCTCGGCTTCATCAAAGCGTCGGGCGTCAGGCAGCTTCGGCAAAACAGGGATGGAATCGAGGCGGACGATCATGGTTGCACTCCTTGCGATGTAACCGGTTATCGGCCGCCTCGGCAGGAAACTAACAAGGCGGGCCTATTCCGCGTGCGGCGCACTGCGCTCCACCAGCGCCTCCACATCCACACCACGCGGCAAGGTGCCGTACACCCGGCCATGCCCTTCCAGCCGGCTGGCGATAAAGGCGTCGGACACCGTCACGTTGCCGGCTTGCAGCAGCAGCGTTGCTTGCAGGGCAATAGCCGTGTCCTCGGTGAGTTGGCGGGCGCGGAACTGGATATCGGCGGTGTCCAAGAAACCGGCCTTGAGGCGCTCGATATGCGCCTTGAGGCGCACGTCACCATGGCTGTCGCCGAGTTCGTGGAACAGCGCATCGAGCACCCCGGGCTCCTTGGACAGGGCGCGCAGCACGTCCAGGCACTGCACGTTACCGGAGCCTTCCCAGATGGAGTTGACCGGCGCCTCGCGGTACAGGCGCGGCAGGATGGTTTCTTCCACGTAGCCGGCGCCGCCCAGGCATTCGCTGGCTTCGTAGATCATTTCCGGGGCGCGCTTGCAGATCCAGTATTTGCCGATGGCAGTAACCAGGCGAGCGAATTTCGCCTCGTGCGCATCCCGGGGATGGTCGAGCGCGCGGCCCATGCGCATCGTCAGGGCCAGCGCGGCTTCGCTTTCAAGTGCGAGGTCAGCAAGCACGTTCTGCATCAGCGGCTGGTCGATCAGCAACTTGCCACCGACCTTGCGGTGCGCGCAGTGGTGCGTGGCCTGGGTCAGCGCCTGGCGCATCAACGCGCTGGAGCCGACCATGCAGTCGAACCGGGTCATGGCGACCATTTCGATGATGGTTGGCACGCCGCGGCCTTCCTCGCCGAGCATCCAGGCCAGGGCGCCGCGATACTCGACTTCGCTCGAGGCGTTGGCCCAGTTGCCGAGCTTGTTCTTCAAGCGCTGGATATAGAACTGATTGCGTGTGCCGTCCGGGCGATGGCGCGGCAACAGGAAGCAACTGAGGCCCTTGTCGGTCTGCGCCAGGGTAAGGAAGGCATCGCACATCGGTGCCGAACAGAACCACTTGTGGCCGACCAGCTCGTAGGCCTGCCCCGGCCCGGAAGCGCCAACCGGATAGGCGCGCGTGGTGTTGGCGCGCACGTCGGTGCCGCCCTGCTTCTCGGTCATGGCCATGCCGATGGTCACCCCGGCCTTCTGCTCCATCGGCACGTTGCGCGGGTCGTAGGTGGTGGCGAGGATTTTCGGCAGCCACTGCTCGGCGATATCCGGCTGTATTTTCAGCGCCGGCACGCTGGCGAAGGTCATGGTCAGCGGGCAGCCACTGGCCGCTTCAACCTGACTGTGCAGGTAGGTCAGACCGGCACGCACCACATGGGCGCCATCGCGGGGATCGGTCCAGGGCAGCGATGGCAGGCCATGTTCAATGGCGGTTTGCATCAGTTGGTGATACGCCGGATGGAAATCCACCTGATCGATGCGGTGGCCGTAGCGGTCGTGGGTGCGCAGCTCCGGCTTGTGTTCGTTGGCCAAAAACCCTGCCGCCATCAACGGGCCGCCGGCCAGGGCGCCGTAGGCATTCAGCCGCGTCTCGCCCCAGCTGCCGTGGTAACGGCGAATCCACTCCTGCAGGGGCAGGTCGAGACGATAGAGGTTGGCGCCGTCCATCGGCGGCACCTGGTTGAACACCTCATGGGTTTCGGCATAGTGATGCGGATTCATCGCGGGCTCCTGTGGCAAGGCGATCAGCAATGCACCTGAGTGAAGCATGGCTGATCAGCCGGCCGGGAGCGGGAAAGCGGACAAAAGCGAGGGCAGATGGGACGTGAAGCGGGCTGCAACGCGAAGATCCTGCAAGCTGAACAGCACTCCTTACCCTCCCCATCAGTCTGACGAGCCAGCCGTGGCGTAGAGCCTGTCGCGGCGAAAAATGCTAAGCTCGCGCGCCATGAACAGACATAACTCTCGCCCCGTCGTCCTCTGTCTTTCCGGCCACGATCCCAGTGGTGGTGCCGGTCTGCAGGCGGACATCGAAGCCCTGATTGCCCAGGGTTGCCACGCTGCACCGACCGTCACCGCGCTGACGGTGCAGGATACCGTCGACGTTACCGATTTCCGCGTACTCGACCGCGAGTGGGTGCTCGCCCAGGCCCATGCGGTAATCGCCGACCTGCCGATTTCGGCCGTCAAGCTGGGCATGCTCGGCTCGGTGGAGATGGTCGAAACCGTGCTGGAAATCATGCAAAAACTACCTGGCGTGCCGCTGGTCTGCGACCCGGTGCTGCGCGCCGGGGGCGGCGGTACGTTGGGCAAGGATGAAGTCGGCTACGCCATGCGCGAACGACTGTTCCCGGTCGCGACCATTGCCACGCCAAACCTGCCGGAAGCACAGATCCTCGCCGAACTGCCCAACGGCACGGCCGACGAATGTGCCGAAAAATTGTTGCCTTACGTTCACAACTTGCTGATCACTGGCGGCCATGGCGATGAAGAAGAAGTCGTCAACCGCCTGTATTGCCGCGACGGCAGCCAACACAGCTTCAGCTGCGCGCGCTTGCCGGGCAGCTATCACGGCTCCGGCTGTACGCTGGCCAGCGCCCTCTCGGGTCGCCTGGCGCTGGGTGAAAACATGGTCAGCGCGGTAAAAACCGCTCTGGATTACACCTGGCGCTGCCTGCGCGACGCTGAAGCGCCCGGCCATGGCCAATACATTCCTCGTCGCCTGCCGCTGGATGCCCAGTAATGGAGGGCACGATGACACGCGGTCTCTATGCCATCACCGACAGCACGCTGCTCGCCGATGGACGCCTGCTGACCTACGTCGAAGCCGCCCTTGAAGGCGGCGCCAGGCTGTTGCAGTACCGCGAGAAATCACGCGACCAGGCGCGGCGCTTCGATGAAGCCAGCGCCTTGCTGGAGCTGTGCCGTCGCTACGGCGCCGAACTCATCATCAACGATGACCTGTCGCTGGCCGAACGCCTGGGCGTCGGTCTGCACCTGGGCCAGGAAGACGGCTCGCTGAGCGCGGCGCGCGCCCGCCTCGGTGCCGGCCTGCACCTGGGCTCCAGCTGCCATGCCAGCCTTGAACTGGCGGAGCAGGCCCTTACAGCAGGTGCCAGCCATATTGCGTTCGGCCGCTTCTTCACGTCGATGACCAAGCCCGGCGAGGTCACAGCCACCCTCGAGCTGCTGCAGCAGGCACGCGAGCGTTTCGACGCGCCGATCGTGGCCATCGGTGGCATTACTCTGGCCACCGCACCCTTGCTGATTGAGCACGGCACCGACTGGCTGGCGGTGATCAATGCCTTGTTCAGCGCCGATTCGGCCATTGAAGTCGAACGCCGCGCCCGTGCGTTTTCCGCTTTGTTTGCGACCCCCTGATCCTGAGCCGGCAGACGATAATGTCCGCCGGCCCTTTACGAGGCCCCTCATGTCCCGTTCCGAAATTCTCTTCAGCAACGCCCAGAAACACATCCCCGGCGGCGTCAACTCGCCGGTGCGCGCCTTCAAGAGCGTCGGCGGCGCGCCGCTGTTCATCAAGCACGCCGAAGGCGCCTATGTGATCGATGAAGACGACAAGCGCTACGTCGACTACGTCGGCTCCTGGGGCCCGATGATTCTCGGCCACGGCCATCCGGATGTGCTCGATGCGGTACGTCGTCAGCTGGACCATGGCCTGTCCTTCGGCGCACCGACCGCCATGGAAACCGAGATGGCCGAGCTGGTGTGCTCCATCGTGCCGTCCATGGACATGGTGCGCATGGTCAGCTCCGGCACCGAGGCGACCATGAGCGCCATCCGCCTGGCCCGTGGCTATACCGGGCGTGACACCATCATCAAGTTCGAAGGCTGCTACCACGGCCATTCCGACAGCCTGCTGGTGAAAGCCGGCTCCGGCGCGCTGACCTTCGGCGTGCCCAGCTCCCCAGGCGTGCCGGCGGCCTTTGCCCAGCACACGCTGACCCTGCCCTACAACGACATCGAAGCCGTGCGCGAAACCCTTGCCAAGGTCGGCAAGGACATCGCCTGCATCATCGTCGAGCCGGTGGCCGGCAATATGAACTGCGTACCGCCGGTACCGGGCTTTCTCGAAGGCCTGCGCGAGCTATGCACCGAGCATGGCGTGGTGTTGATCTTTGACGAAGTGATGACGGGCTTTCGCGTCGCGCTCGGTGGCGCCCAGGCGCATTACGGCGTGACGCCGGACCTGTCCACCTTCGGCAAGATCGTCGGCGGTGGCATGCCGGTCGGCGCGTTCGGCGGCAAGCGCGAAATCATGGAATGCATTTCGCCGCTCGGCCCCGTTTATCAAGCTGGCACCCTGTCCGGCAACCCGCTGGCCATGGCTGCCGGCCTGACCACGCTCAAGCTGATCAGCCGTCCGGGCTTTCATGCCGAACTGACCGACTACACCAGCCGCCTGCTGCAAGGTCTGCAAGACCGCGCCGATGCCGCCACTATCCCCTTCGTGACCACCCAGGCGGGCGGCATGTTCGGCCTGTATTTCAGCGGCGCCGACGCGATCCAGACCTTTGGCGACGTAATGGCCTGCGATGTGGAACGTTTCAATCGCTTCTTCCATCTGATGCTCGATGGCGGCGTCTACCTGGCGCCGAGCGCCTACGAGGCAGGCTTCACGTCGATCGTGCATGGCGAAGCGGAATTGAAAATCACGCTGGATGCTGCAGAAAAAGCGTTTGCGCAGTTGAAATAAGCGCCTTCGCCGCCGAGGCGCCCTGTTTGCACGGCACGCAGGGTACCCTTCGGCGACACGCACCTCTCAGGGATGGAAGAAATTGCGTCTGGTCATGGCTTTTTTTGCCGTACGTGTCCAGGCATGGGGCGAAAGGCTTTGTCACCCGTGGTCCGCTTATCCATAATGTGCCGGTCGTCGGAACCCGCCCTGATCCTTGAGGCGCCTTGATTGCAATGATTCGCACCCGATCCATCCTGAGCCTGTGTTGCCTGCTGCTGTCGCTGCAGGTATTTGCCAGCGGCAATTCATTGCTGATCCCGGCGACTGGACGCTGCGTGTTGAATGTCCCCGCGGAAGACCTCAGCGAAGCCCTGAATACCTGCCAGGCACTGGCCGTAGCAGGTGACGACCAGGCGCAGTTCGAACTGGGCGAATACTTCTACACAGGCCAATACACCCAGCAGGATCTGCAACAAGCCCTGCATTGGTACGAGCAGGCGTCCTTGGCAGGGCATGCCGAGGCGCAACGCCGGTTGGGCACCATGTTCTTCAAGGGCGAAGGCGTGCCGGCCAGTAATATCCAGGCGTTCATCGTGCTGAAGATGTCGGCGGTCAACGGCTCGGAAGAGGCGCTGGACGGCGCTGACCTGGTCGCCGAACAGATGACCAAGGAAGAACTGGCAGTCGCCACGCAGATACTCGGACACATCTTCCGTAACTACCTGCTGGAACTGCAGACGCTCGACGGCGACTCGCCCTTCGCTCCCCTGCCCTGAGCGACAGTCCCGTCAGGCGACGGGCTTTTCTCTATTTATCTAAGAATCGTGCGACAACGCTGGCGCGCGTTACTTATCCGTCATCGGCATGGGAAATGGCATGACATTGCTGGTGCCCTTGGCTTCGCTGATCTTCGGCGTACCAATACGCTCAACCTCATCAATGCGCACGATGGCGTGCATGGGTACGAAGCTGCGCACCACACCGTCAAACTGAGCCTTGAGTTTTTCCTCACTGGGATCGACGACCATCTGCGTGCGCTCGCCGAAGACGAATTCCTCGATTTCCAGGAACCCCCAGAGCTCACTCTGGAAAATCTGCTTGGCGTACATCTCGTACACCTGACCCTGGTTGAGAAAGATCACCTTGAAGATGGGTGTGTCATGTTTGCTCATGGCGATGCGGCTACTGAAGGCTGTTAAGGCGGGCGGCGGAGGATACCACAAGCAGCCCACGACCGGAGGCACACCTGCCGTGCGCAACCCTGCCGCTTGCCTACAAACCTACCCCCTGGACCAGCACTCCCCTATAATCCGCAGTCCTTTCGAACACCCCGATGCGCAGACACTCATGGCCAAGAAGCTTTATATCGAAACCCACGGTTGCCAGATGAACGAGTACGACAGCTCGCGCATGGTGGACCTGCTGGGCGAACACCAGGCCCTGGAAATCACCAGCAAGGCTGAAGATGCCGACGTGATACTGCTCAATACCTGCTCGATTCGCGAAAAAGCCCAGGACAAAGTGTTCTCGCAATTGGGCCGCTGGCGCGAACTGAAACTGGAAAACCCCGACCTGGTGATCGGTGTGGGCGGCTGTGTGGCCAGCCAGGAAGGTGCGGCGATTCGCGATCGCGCCCCCTATGTCGATGTGGTGTTCGGCCCGCAAACCCTGCACCGCCTGCCGGAAATGATTGATGCTGCGCGCACCACCAAGACTGCCCAGGTGGATATTTCCTTCCCGGAAATCGAGAAGTTCGACCGCCTGCCCGAGCCGCGCGTCGATGGCCCCAGCGCCTTTGTCTCGGTGATGGAAGGCTGCAGCAAGTACTGCACCTTCTGTGTAGTGCCTTATACCCGTGGCGAGGAAGTCAGTCGCCCGGTGGAAGATGTCCTGGCGGAAATTATTCACCTGACTGAAAGCGGCGTGAAAGAAGTCACCCTGCTCGGCCAGAACGTCAATGGCTACCGCGGCACCAACCCGGACGGCAGCCTGTGCGACTTCGCCGACCTGCTGTACCTGGTGGCTGCCCTCGATGGCATCGAACGCATCCGCTACACCACCAGCCACCCGCTAGAATTCTCCGACGCGCTGATCCAGGCCCACGCCGAGATTCCCGAACTGGTGAAGTTCGTCCATTTGCCCGTGCAATCCGGCGCCGACCGTGTATTGGCGGCGATGAAGCGCAACCACACCGCATTGGAATACAAGTCGCGCATCCGCAAGCTGCGTGCGGCGGTGCCGGACATTTGCATCAGCTCGGACTTTATCGTTGGCTTCCCTGGCGAAACGGAAAAGGACTTCGAGCAGACCATGAAGCTCATCGACAATGTCGGCTTCGACTTCTCCTACTCGTTCATTTACAGCTCGCGCCCCGGTACGCCGGCTGCCGAAATGGCTGATGACACGCCCGATGAAGTGAAAAAGCAGCGCCTGTCGATTCTGCAAACCCGCATCAGCCAGCAAGGGTTTGAAATCAGCCGGCGCATGGTCGGCAGCACCCAGCGCATCCTGGTCAGCGATTACTCGAAAAAAGACCCGGGCATGTTGCAGGGGCGCACCGAGAACAACCGCATCGTCAACTTCCGCTGCGACAACCCCCGCCTGATCGGACATTTCGTCAATGTGCACATCGACGACGCTCTGCCGCACTCGCTGCGTGGCTCCTTAATCGACTGAGCAAGGTACGCGGCGTAAGACGGCGTCGCTTGTTACACGCGCACAGGTTGGATGTCCGCGAGCTGAACGAGCACCCCGCCAGCAGCGCATGGCGGGGTGCTCGAATAACGCCCTATTCCAACCCGCATGCTGCAACGGGCGAGAAGAGCTTCGCTGGCCTTGCCGTGCAGCAGCCTGTACACCATTCGACCTAAAGCTGCTTGCTTCACGCTTCCCGCATCTTGCTGTCAGCGCTATTCTTCAATCTCCACCATGAAACCGGTTACTGACAAAGCCCTTGAACGCCCCCACAGATTTACACCGTTTTACCCTCGAGCCCTTCGAGGCACGCCGCTTCGCTAATCTCTGCGGGCAATTTGATGAGCACCTGCGCATGATCGAGCAGCGCCTGGCCATTGAAATTCGCAACCGCGGCAATCAATTCGAACTGATCGGCGACTCGCAACAGGCCCACAACGCAGAAAATCTCCTGCGCCGCCTGTATCGCGAAACCAAAAACGACGAACTGTCCCCAGAAACCGTGCACCTGTACCTGCAGGAATCCGCCATGGAAGCCCTGGAGCAGGGCAAGGCCGACAGCCGTCTGGCCCTGCGCACCAAGAAGGGCCTGATTCGCCCGCGCGGCGCCAACCAGCAGCGCTACGTCCAGGCGATCCTCGACAATGACATCAACTTCGGCATTGGCCCGGCCGGCACCGGCAAGACCTACCTGGCGGTCGCCGCCGCGGTTGACGCCCTGGAGCGCGAACAGGTACGGCGCATCCTGCTGGTGCGCCCAGCGGTGGAAGCCGGCGAAAAACTCGGCTTCCTGCCCGGTGACCTGGCGCAGAAGATCGACCCTTATTTACGCCCGCTGTACGACGCGCTGTATGAAATGTTCGGCTTCGAGCACGTGGCGCGGCTGATCGAAAAACAGGTGATTGAAATCGCACCGCTGGCCTACATGCGCGGGCGCACCCTGAACAACAGCTTCATCATTCTCGACGAGAGCCAGAACACCACGCTGGAACAGATGAAAATGTTCCTGACGCGCATCGGCTTCGGTTCCACCGCAGTGATCACCGGCGACATCACCCAGGTCGACTTGCCGCGCGGCACCAAATCCGGCCTGGCCCATGTCATCAAGGTGTTGGAGGACGTGCCCGGCATCAGCTTCACCCACTTCCAGCCCAAGGACGTGGTACGCCACCCGCTGGTGCAGCGCATCGTCGAAGCCTACGAGCGCTTCGAGGATCAGCAAGCCATAACGCGAACGCCCCGCTCGGCGGACAACGATCCGGGAGCGCGAGCCGACGATGCTTGAGCTTGATCTGCAACTGGCCACCACTGGCAACCATCCCAGCGAAGACGACTTTCGCCGCTGGTGCGAACTGGCTCTGCGCCAGCGCACAGCGGACTCCGAACTGACCATTCGCCTGGTCGACGAGCCGGAAGGCCGTGAGCTGAACCACAGGTGGCGACACAAGGATTACGCCACCAATGTGTTGTCTTTTCCAGCGGACATTCCCGAAGGTCTGCTGGATATTCCACTGCTGGGCGACCTGGTGATCTGCGTGCCGGTGGTCGAGCGTGAAGCGACCGAACAGGGCAAAGCCCTGCAGGCCCATTGGGCCCATTTGGTCATCCATGGTTGCCTGCATCTGCTTGGCTACGATCATCTCGAGGATGACGAAGCCGAAGAAATGGAAGCCCTGGAACGAGAGCTGCTTGGCGAACTGGGGCATCCCGACCCCTACGCCGGCGATGAATGACTGAGCAAGGAAATATGAGCGAAGATCGAGAGAGCAACGGGCACAAGTCCTGGCTGGAAAAAATCACCCAGGCTTTTGCCCATGAGCCAAGAAACCGTGCAGAACTACTGGAAGTCCTGCACGATGCCCACGACAACAAGCTTCTGGACAGCGAGGCGCTATCCATCGTCGAGGGCGCTATCCAGGTCGCCGACCTGCAAGTGCGCGACATCATGGTGCCGCGCTCCCAAGTGATCAGCATCCGCGCCGATCACACGCCTCGGGACTATCTGCCGACCATCATCGAGGCGGCACATTCTCGCTACCCGGTGGTCGGTGAGACCCTCGATGACGTAAAGGGCATCCTGCTTGCCAAGGACCTGCTGCCGATGGTGCTGCACGATGAGGCGCAACCCATCCAACTCAAGGACTTGCTGCGCCCGGCCACCTTCGTGCCCGAGTCCAAGCGCCTCAACGTGCTGCTGCGCGAGTTCCGCAGCACCCATAATCATATGGCCGTGGTCATTGATGAATACGGCGGCATGGCCGGCATCGTCACCATTGAGGATGTGCTCGAGCAGATCGTCGGGGATATCGAAGATGAGCACGATATCGAGGAAGACAGCTACATCAAGCCGCTGCCCAGCGGTGATTTCATCGTCAAGGCACTCACCCCGATCGACAGCTTCAACGAGTTCTTCGACAGTGAATTCTCCGATGAGGAGTTCGATACCGTGGGCGGTCTGGTGATGCACGCCTTCGGCCATCTGCCCAAGCGCAACGAAGTCGCCACTATCGGCGGTTACCGCTTCCGCGTGCTTAATGCCAACAGCCGGCGCATCCACCTGTTGCGCCTGACCGCGATGGACGCCTGACGCCCGGCGGGTGCGGCACAAGCCGCACCCGCATAACATGGCTCGCCGACTTGCCGTCGATGGCTCCTGCCGTTAGCCTGCGGCGATTGCACTTCCATAAGGACTCACGCTTGCGCTGGATTACCCAACCCGGCTGGCCGGGCCATTTGCTGGCCTTGGGCGCTGGCGCACTGACGCCCCTGGCCTTTTCGCCCTTCGATATCTGGCCGCTGTTACTGCTGTCCATTGCCCTGTTCTACCTGGGCTTGCGCCAGCTGAATGGTCGGGCGGCTTTTGCGCGCGGCTGGTTCTACGGTTTCGGCCTGTTCGCCAGCGGCACCAGCTGGGTGTATGTCAGCATCCACGATTACGGCGCCGCGCCGGTGCCCTTGGCAATCTTCCTGACCCTGGCCTTCGTTGCCGGATTGGGCCTGCTGTTTGCCCTCAGTGCCTGGATCTGGGCACGCTGGCTGCGCCGTGAGCAAGCGCCATTGAGCGACGCCCTGGCCTTCGCCGCCCTGTGGCTGGCCCAGGAAGCTTTTCGTGGTTGGTTTCTTACCGGTTTCCCCTGGCTGTATGCCGGTTACAGTCAGCTGTACGGCCCGCTGGCGGGGCTGGCTCCGCTGGGAGGCGTCTGGCTGCCCTCGTTTATCCTGGCGCTTACCGCCGCGCTGCTGATCAATCTGCCGCGCCTACGTGTTCGCACACCGCTGCTTATCAGCGGCCTGGTCCTGATGATCGCCCCCTGGCTGCTTGGCCTGGCCTTGCAGCAGCACGCCTGGACGACGTCGTCGGGTGCGCCGCTGCGGGTCGCCGCGCTACAGGGCAACGTGCCGCAACAACTCAAGTGGGAGCGCGAACAGCTCAGGGCGCAACTGGACCTGTATCGCGGCATGACCCAGGCGACGGCCGATGTCGACCTGATCGTCTGGCCGGAAACCGCCGTGCCGGTATTGCGCAAATACGCCCTGGCCTACCTGCAAGGAATGAGTGCCCATGCTGCCCAGCGCGGTGCAGCACTGATTACCGGCCTGCCGATCCGCCAGCTCAACCAGCATGGCGAGCCGCGCTACTACAACGGCCTGACGGTACTGGGCGACGGGGCCGGCACCTACCTCAAGCAGAAGCTGGTGCCGTTTGGCGAATACGTGCCGCTGCAGGACCTGTTGCGCGGGCTGATCGCCTTCTTCGACCTGCCGATGTCCGACTTCGCCCGCGGCCCGTCCGGCCAACCGCTGCTGCAGGCCAAGGGCTACACACTGGCACCGTATATCTGCTACGAAGTGGTCTACCCGGAATTCGCCGCCAGTCTGGCGGCACAGAGCGACATTCTGCTCACGGTCAGCAACGACACCTGGTTCGGCAGTTCGATCGGCCCGCTGCAGCACCTGCAAATGGCGCAGATGCGCGCCCTGGAAGCCGGACGCTGGATGATTCGCGCCACCAATAACGGGGTTACCGCCTTGATCGACCCGTTCGGGCGAATCAGCGTGCAGATTCCGCAGTTCGAACAGGCCACGCTGTACGGCGAAGTAGAACCCATGCAGGGGCTGACGCCTTACCTGCGCTGGCGCGGCTGGCCGATGGCGCTGCTGTCGATTGCGCTGTTGGGCTGGGCGCTGTATCGGCGGTCACACGCCCGCACCTAATGCTGCGCGCCCGCTGCGCGAAACAACTGCGAGCCGCAGCATGAACACCGGATCAAGCTGCGATTCGCCGCCCAAGTGGATAGCACGCCGCACAACGCGCAGCGTAGCTGGGGATGACGCACAAACCGACGTTTGAGACTGCGCCGCGGCAGCCAGCGTGAACTTCCCGCCCCTGCCGACGAGCGACGGATCAGCTCCATTTCCTCGGCAGCGGCATGCCAACCCCGCAGCCATTGCAGGTCCTGCGCCAGATAGGCGCGAATCAATTCCAGTTCGGCGTCGCTCAGTCCCTGCAACTCCAGCAGCTCGGCCTCTGCGGGGCCCATCTCCCCAGGCGGCTCATCTGCCTGCTCCAAAACCCGCCCCAGACGTTGCAGCAAACGCCCATAAAGCCCGTTTTCATCCTCGACCTGCCGCTCCTCGATCATTCGATTTACCTCATGTCCTGCACTGTCTGCCCTACTACCCGAAGCTTAGCGTTGCCATTTGCCGGGGTTTTTCGCCGCGACCAATGGCGCCGATATTAGTTCGCCCAAGGTTCTTAACGGACGGGCAACCGAGCGCCATCCCACGGCCAGGCAAAGGGCTTTAGCGCATCGAATAGCCTCGCCTGGTCAACCAAACGAATGCTGCGCGGCCAACAGAGTTTCCCTATGCCGAGGGGGGTCATGTATGCTAGCGGGCTTCCGTAAGTCCCCCTTTCCTAGCGCCAGAAGCCATGCACGAACAGTATCAGCCCCGCGAAATCGAAGCCGCCGCGCAGTCCCACTGGGACGCGCAGAAATCCTTTGAAGTGAGTGAACAGCCTGGCAAGGACACGTTCTATTGCCTGTCGATGTTCCCCTACCCCAGCGGCAAGCTGCACATGGGGCACGTGCGCAACTACACCATCGGCGACGTGATCGCACGCTACCAGCGTATGCAGGGCAAGAACGTACTGCAGCCCATGGGCTGGGACGCGTTCGGCATGCCGGCGGAAAACGCTGCCATCCAGAACCAGGTCGCGCCCGCCAAGTGGACCTATGCCAACATGGCCTACATGAAGGCGCAGTTCCAGCGCCTGGGTCTTGCCATCGACTGGTCCCGCGAGATCACCACCTGCAAGCCGGACTACTACCGTTGGGAGCAGTGGCTGTTTACCCGCCTGTACAAAAAGGGTGTGATCTACCGCAAGAACGGCACCGTGAATTGGGACCCGGTGGACCAGACCGTACTGGCCAACGAGCAGGTCATCGACGGTCGCGGCTGGCGCTCCGACGCGCTGGTGGAAAAGCGCGAAATTCCCATGTACTACTTCAAGATCACGGCTTACGCCGACGAGCTGCTGGAGAGTCTCGACGAACTGCCGGGCTGGCCCGAGCAGGTCAAGACCATGCAGCGCAACTGGATCGGCAAGTCGCGTGGCATGGAGATCAGCTTCCCCTACGATCCGGCCTCCATTGGCAGCGAAGGCGCACTCAAGGTTTACACCACCCGTCCCGACACGCTGATGGGTGCCACATACGTGGCCGTAGCCGCCGAGCATCCGCTGGCCACCCTGGCTGCCCAGACCAGCCCTGAGCTGCAGGCGTTCATCGATGAATGCAAGCGCGGTGGTGTGGCTGAAGCCGACATCGCCACCCAGGAAAAGAAAGGCATTGCCACTGCCCTGCGTGTGCAGCACCCGCTGACCGGCGAACTGCTGCCGGTGTGGGTCGCCAACTACGTGCTGATGACTTACGGCGAAGGCGCGGTGATGGCCGTTCCGGCCCACGACGAGCGCGATTTCGAATTTGCCAACAAGTACCAGTTGCCGATCAAGGCAGTAGTCCGCACCAGTGCGGGCGACGAAACGCCTGCGCCCTGGCAGGACGCCTACGGCGAGCACGGCACCCTGATCAATTCCGGCGACTTCGACGGCCTGGACTTTGTCGGCGCCTTTGACGCCATCGAAGCCGTGTTGCAGACGAAAGGTCTCGGCCAGGCCCGCACCCAGTTCCGCCTGCGCGACTGGGGCATCAGCCGTCAGCGTTACTGGGGCTGCCCGATCCCGATTATCCATTGCCCGAGCTGTGGCGATGTGCCGGTGCCCGAAGACCAACTGCCGGTGGTGCTGCCCGAAGACGTAGTCCCGGACGGCGCCGGCAGCCCGCTGGCCAAGATGCCGGAATTCTATGAGTGCAGCTGCCCACAATGCGGCGGCGCGGCCAAGCGTGAAACCGACACCATGGACACCTTCGTCGAATCGTCCTGGTATTACGCCCGCTACGCCTCGCCACAGTACGACCAGGGCCTGGTCGACCCGGTCGCAGCCAATCACTGGCTGCCGGTAGATCAGTACATCGGCGGCATCGAGCATGCCATCCTGCACCTGCTGTATGCGCGGTTCTTCCACAAACTGATGCGTGACGAAGGCTTGGTGACGTCCAACGAGCCGTTCAAGAACCTGCTGACCCAGGGCATGGTGGTGGCCGACACCTACTACCGCCTGCAGCCCAATGGCAGCCGCCAGTGGTTCAACCCGGCCGAAGTGGACATTGAGCGTGACGCGAAGGCCAAGATCATTGGCGCCACCCTCAAGTCCGACGGCTTGCCGGTGATCATCGGCGGCACCGAGAAGATGTCCAAGTCGAAGAACAACGGTGTCGACCCGCAAGCGATGATCGACCAGTACGGCGCCGATACGTGCCGACTGTTCATGATGTTCGCCTCGCCGCCGGACCTCAGCCTGGAATGGTCGGACGCCGGCGTCGAAGGTGCAAACCGTTTCCTGCGCCGCGTCTGGCGCCTGGCCCACAGCCATGTCAGCGCCGGCCTGCCTGGCACTGTGCAGATGGCCAGCCTGAATGACGCGCAGAAAGCCGTGCGTCGCGCCATTCATCTGGCGATCAAGCAGGCCAGCATCGATGTCGGCCAGCACCACAAATTCAACACCGCCATCGCCCAGGTGATGACGCTGATGAACGTGCTGGAAAAAGCCGCCACTGCCAGCGAGCAGGACCGCGCCCTGCTACAAGAGGGCCTGGAAACCGTGGCTCTGCTGCTTGCGCCGATCACCCCGCACATCTGCCACGAACTCTGGCGGCAGCTTGGCAAGCAGGGGGCGATCATCGATGCCCAGTGGCCGCGCGTCGACGAAAGTGCCCTGGTCCAAGACAACCTGACCCTGGTGGTGCAGGTCAACGGCAAGCTGCGTGGCCAAATCGACGTGCCGGCCAGCGCCAGCCGTGAAGAGGTCGAAGCCACTGCACGTGCCAACGAGAACGTTGTGCGCTTCACTGAAGGCCTGACGATTCGCAAAGTGATCGTGGTGCCGGGCAAACTGGTCAATATCGTCGCCAACTAAACGACTCGAGCCCGGCGCGTGCGCCGGGCCGATAGACAGGAGATCGCCGAGATGCTGCACCGCAACCTGATGGTCATTGCCCTGGCACTGCTGCTCGGTGCCTGCGGCTTCCAGCTGCGCGGTAGTGGCACGCAAACCTTTGCACTCACGGAAATCGATCTGCAGGCTCGCGATGCCTTTGGCGAAACCGCCCGGCAACTGGAAGACCTGCTGACCAGCAGCGGCGTGCGTGTGCATGCCGGAGCGCCTTATCAACTGGTGCTGCTCGACGAACAGCAATCACAGCGCACTGCCAGCTTCACCAGCGCAGCGCGCAGCGCCGAATACGAACTCAGCACCTCACTGGCCTATCAAATTCGCACCCAGCAACTCCCTCTCCTGGAGAACCGCCTGGAAGCGCAGAAGATCTACGCCGTCGACCTGAACAACTTGGTGGGTTCGGAACAGGAGCGCGTGCAACTGACTCAGGAAATGCGCCGCGATCTGGTCCAGCAACTGGCCCGCCGCCTACAAGCGCTGACGCCCGATCAGTTGGATCGTCTGCGCCGCGATGCCGAAGCGAAAGCCGAAGCCCAAGCTCCAGCAGCAGATAATGACTCTCCGCTCTCACCTCCCACGCCCTGAGGGGCAGGTGCGCGACAGCGCCAGATCATGAAGCTCAACCCCTCCCAACTCGCCAAACACCTGCAAGGTAACCTCGCCCCGGTTTATGCCATCAGCGGCGATGAGCCGTTGCTGTGCCAGGAGGCCAGCGATGCGATCCGCGCCGCCGCCCGCCAGCAGGGGTTCGATGAGCGTCAGGTGTTCAGCGTTGACGCCAGTTTCGACTGGGGCCAGCTCTACGAAGCCGGCGCCAGCCTGTCGCTGTTTGCCCAGAAGCGCCTGATCGAGTTGCGCATTCCTAACGGTAAGCCGGGCGACAAAGGCTCCGCTGCGCTGCTCGACTACCTGGCGCGCCCCGCCGAAGACACTGTGCTGCTGATCGATTTGCCCAAGCTGGACGCCAGCACCCAACGCACCAAATGGGCCAAGGCGCTGATCGAAGGGGGCGCCGTGCAGTTCATCCAGATTTGGCCTGTGGATATACATCAGTTGCCCAACTGGGTACGTCAGCGTCTGGCCCAGGCCGGTCTGTCGGCGAGTCCCGAGGCGCTGGAAATGATCTGCTCGCGCGTAGAAGGCAACTTGCTGGCCGCCGCCCAGGAAATCGAGAAACTCAAGCTGCTCGCCGAAGATAACCAGATCAGCGCCGAGACGGTGCAGGCCGCGGTGGCCGACAGCGCGCGCTTCGATGTGTTCGGCCTGATCGATGCCGCCCTCAACGGCGACGCCGCCCACGCCCTGCGCATGCTTGAAGGTCTGCGCGGCGAAGGCGTGGAAACCCCGGTGATTCTTTGGGCGCTGGCCCGCGAGCTGCGCCAACTGGCCAACCTCGCCCAGCAGTACGAGCAGGGAATTCCCTTGGATCGTGCCTTCAGCCAATGCCGCCCCCCGGTTTGGGACAAACGCCGACCGTTGCTCAGCAAGGCCCTGCAACGTCACTCCGCCGAGCGCTGGGGTCTGCTGTTGCTCGATGCCCAGCGCATCGACGCGCAGATCAAAGGCCAGGCTGCTGGCAGCCCTTGGAGCGGCCTGGCGGGTCTGACATTGGCCATTGCCGGCAAACACCTGTCGTTGCCCCGCGAGACCTGACGTCGACTGCAGCACAACGGGCACTGAATATCCCCTGCTGCCTCTCACGGGGGACGCTTCAGAGGCTGGACATTTTTTGAACAAGCACCGATGATGGGCGCGCCTGGCGACTCCAGGCCAACAGAGGAATTTTTTATGGCAAAAACCGGCAAGACTCGCCCCAACAAGGCCAAAAGCCTGATCGCCCAACCCCTGTTCCGCTGCCGTCAGGAACGCCCCAAGAAGGGTAAAGGCAGCTACCGCCGCGAAGCCTCCCAGCAAAACTGGGGGGCTTCCGTCGTTCTGGCCGCCTAAAACTGCGAGCCCGTGATAATGTCAGGTACTGTTTAGCCACAGACCGAGATCGCTTCGCATGCCGTTCATCCCGGCCTCACGCCGCCTCAAGCAATTCCTGTTCGCCTTCACGGCCATTTTCGTGCTCACCGCCTGTATCGAGAACTCTCCCCAGGCTGAATCCATGGCGAGCGAGCCGCACATCTATCCGGCTGACGCACAAGACCCATCCTTTGCCGCCTGGCTGGCCTCTTTTCGCCAGGAAGCCCTTCAGGCAGGGATCAGCGAGACCACCTTCGACCAGGCTTTTGCCGGCGTCACACTGGACCCCAGCATCATTCAAGCGGATCAAGGACAGCCCGAGTTCACACGCCCCGTCTGGGAATACCTTGATAATGCCCTGGCGTCCCAGCGCGTCATTCGTGGGCGTATCCTGCTGCGCCGGCACCTCAGCACGCTGGGCCGCATTGAGCACCGCTACGGCGTGCCCCCTGAAATCCTGGTCGCGATCTGGGGACTGGAAAGCAACTTTGGTCAGACCCAAGGCAATAAATCCGTCATCCGCTCCCTGGCGACATTGGCGCACCAGGGGCGGCGCCCCGGCTTTGCCCATGACCAGTTGCTGGCTGCGCTTAAAATTCTTCAGAACGGCGATGTGCGCCCTGAGCGCATGATTGGCTCCTGGGCCGGCGCTATGGGGCAGACCCAATTCATTCCCACCACCTATCAAGTTCACGCGGTGGATTTCGACGGCGATGGGCGTCGCGATATTTGGGATTCTTCAGCTGATGCCCTGGCATCAAGCGCTCATTATCTGGGCAGATCTGGCTGGCGTGCTGGAGTGCCGTGGGGCTTCGAGGTGGAACTGCCAGAGCAGTTCGATTACGCCCAGGCCGACCTCCAGATCCAGAAGCCCCTCAGCGAGTGGCGCCATCTGGGCGTACGGATCAGGACGACGTCGGCACCCAGCGAGGAACCGGCTTCTCTGCTGTTGCCCGCCGGCCACCGTGGCCCGGCGTTTCTGGTATTCACCAATTTTCGCGCCGTCCTCAAATACAACAATTCGACGTCCTACGCTCTGGCCATCGGCCTGCTCTCCGAGCGCCTGCAAGGCCGTGGGTTGATTGCCGCCGATTGGCCACGCAATGATCCACCACTCAGTCGCAGCGAACGTATCGCGCTGCAGGAGCGCTTGGCAGCCCAGGGGTTTGACCCAGGCAGTGCCGACGGCATCATCGGCGCCAATACTCGCCAAGCGGTGCGAGCGTTCCAGCAAAGCCGTGGCCTGCCCGCCGATGGTTATGCCAGCCAAAAGCTTCTGGAGCACCTGTTCAAGCCTAACGCGCCGAGGACCCGTTAACGCCCTGGTTGACGATACCCACCACAGCGCGCGGCTAGCTTGCATGCGGAGGTTTCCCATGAAACTCAGCCGTCTTGCCATGTTGTCGCTTAACCGCCCGCTCCGTGAGGTGTTCTGGCTCTATGGGGCTGTGCCCAGCAACCTGTTCTGGGCCAGCATCCTGTTTCTCTTCCAGCGCGGCGCCTCGCTCGGCACCTTGGTTCTGCTGTTCGCCGCGCTGATGATCTACACCACCTGGATCCTTATCCAGATCTGGCTGTGCGCCGACAATGTGAAGAATCCCCTATTCGGCGTCATGGCCCGCTTCCTGACCACCGCCTGGGCGATCAACACCCTGCTGCTCAGTACGTCACTGTTGCTGCAGCGGCTGACATAACCGGCGGCGTCGCCCTGCTGTAACCACAGAGCCACCGGCAGACCGTCGTTTGGATATACGTGTTGCTCGTCTACTCAGCACGCCACTTTCCTACGGCGATTGCCGTTAACCGAAACCATAAAAAAACCCGGCCGTTGGGCCGGTTTTTTTGCTTAGCGCTCAGGCTCAGCCGATCTTATTACCATGAGCCTGCTGATCGGCATGATAAGAGGAACGCACCAACGGACCGGAGGCGACGTTCTTGAAGCCCATCTTCATGCCCTCTTCAGCGAACCACGCGAACATATCCGGGTGCACGAAGCGACTGACTGGCAAGTGGTTGCGCGATGGCTGCAGGTACTGGCCGAGGGTGAGCATGTCGATATCGTGCTCGCGCATGCGGTGCATGACTTCGATGACTTCCTCATCGGTCTCGCCCAGACCCAGCATCAGGCCGGACTTGGTCGGCACGCCGGGTACGCGCTGCTTGAACTTTTCCAGCAGGTCCAGCGACCACTCGAAGTCCGAGCCCGGCCGCGAGGATTTGTACAGGCGCGGTACCGTTTCCAGGTTGTGGTTGAACACATCCGGCGGCTGGGTCGCGGTGATGTCCAGAGCGATGTCCATACGGCCACGGTAATCCGGCACCAGGGTTTCCAATTGAATGCCGGGGCTGAGCTGGCGAATCTCGCGCAGGCAGTCGGCAAAATGCTGGGCACCACCGTCGCGCAGGTCGTCGCGGTCCACCGAGGTAATCACCACATACTTCAGGCGCATGTCGGCAATGGCCAGGGCCAGGTTCTTCGGCTCGTCGACATCGAGCGGCTTGGGCCGGCCATGGCCGACGTCGCAGAACGGGCAACGACGGGTACAGATGTCACCCATGATCATGAAAGTGGCGGTGCCGCTGGAAAAGCATTCGCCCAGGTTCGGGCAGGAAGCCTCTTCGCACACGCTGTGCAGCTTGTGCTTGCGCAGGGTTTGCTTGATCTGATCGACCTCAGGAGAGACCGGGATGCGTACGCGGATCCAGTCCGGCTTCTTCGGCAGTTCTTCGGTGGGAATGACTTTCACCGGGATCCGCGCGACCTTCTCGGCTCCGCGCAGCTTGACGCCAGCTTCCAATTTGGCCGGCTTACCGGTGTTTTCAACGGTGCTCATAATGATTCGATCCCGCCCGTCAGGGTCTTGTAATCCACATAGTCGAGGTGTGAGACGAGCTGAGTGCGCAGTCGGCCACTCACCTCAGCAAAATCGATGGGCCCAACCAGGTCGCGCAACTGAGTCATGGCCAGCCCAGCATAGCCGCACGGGTTGATCCGCTGGAACGGCGCCAGGTCCATATCCAGGTTCAAGGCCAGGCCATGGAAAGAACAGCCGCGACGGATGCGCAGGCCGAGGGAAGCGATCTTGGCGCCATTGACGTAAACACCGGGTGCGTCAGGCTTGGCCGTCGCGCCAACGCCATAGCTGGCGAGCAAATCGACCAGACTTTGCTCGATGCGACTGACCAATTCACGAACACCCAACTTGTGGCGCTTGACGTCGATCAGCAGGTAGACCACCAGTTGGCCTGGGCCGTGATAGGTCACCTGGCCGCCGCGATCTGCCTGCACCACCGGAATGTCACCAGGAAACAGCACATGCTCGGCCTTGCCTGCCTGGCCCTGGGTGAACACCGGCGGGTGTTGCAGCATCCAGATTTCATCGCCGTGCGTGGCATCCCGCTCGTTGGTAAAGCGCTGCATGGCCTGCCAGGTCGGCAAGTAGTCGACCAGGCCGAGTTCGCGTACGCCGAGAAGGTCTTGGGCCATTACAGCACCATGTGTACGCGGCCGGTCGCTCGCAAGTCGATGTGGATCGCTTGCAATTGCTCTTCACCGGTCGCGGTAATTAGCACCTGCACGGTCATGAATCGGCCCTTACTGCTGTCGCGCAGCACCAGGGTGGTTTCGTCGAAATCCGGGCAGTGGCGCTGCATCACCTCAATGACCTGAGCAGCGAAGCCTTCGCCAGCGTCACCGATCACCTTGATGGGATAGCGCTCGCAGGGAAATTCAATTTTCGGAGCTTTGATATCGGAATCAGTCATGGACAGCTTCTATGGCGGACTTGTGATCCGCAAGGACAAAAGCCCGCGGATAGGCGGGCGTTTATCACGGTGGAAAAATCAGTTGAACAAACCGTAGAAAAACAGTCGGATACTATCCCAGAGCTGGCGGAAAATGCCACCCTCGGCAACGCTTTGCATGGCAATCAAATCGGCGCTGTGCACCAGCTCTTCGCCATTGCGCACCTCAACCACGCCAATCACCTGGCCCTGTTCAATGGGCGCAACCAGCGTAGGATCCAGACTCATGCTCGCCTTCAGATTCTTGCCCTGGCCACGCGGCACGGTCAGGGTCAGATCCTCGGCCAGACCTGCCTTCACCTCACCCTGCTCGCCCTTCCAGACCTTCGCCTTCGCCAGTTCGTCGCCACGCTTGTAGAAGGTCTCCGTTTCAAAGAAGCGGAAACCATAGGTGAGCAGCTTTTGGGTCTCCGCCGAACGGGCCTCTTCGCTGCTCGTGCCAAACACCACCGAAATCAGTCGCTGGCCATCACGCACCGCTGAGGCCACCAGGCAATAACCTGCTTCATCGGTATGTCCGGTTTTCAGGCCATCCACGGATTTGTCGCGCCACAGCAGAAGGTTGCGGTTGGGCTGTTTGATGTTGTTCCAGAGGAATTCCTTCTGCGCGTAGACAGCGTAATGCTCCGGGTCCTGATAGATGATCGCCCGCGCCAGCTTGGCCATGTCATGGGCCGAAGAGTAATGCTCCGGGTCCGGCAGGCCGGTTGCATTGCGAAAATGAGTATTCTGCAGGCCCAAACGCGTAGCGCTTTGGTTCATCATCTCGGCAAAGGATTCTTCACTGCCGGCGATGTGCTCGGCCAGCGCTACACTGGCATCGTTGCCGGACTGGATGATCACGCCATGCAACAGGTCATCCACCGTTACCTGGCTACCGACCTGAATGAACATGCGCGAGCCGCCGGTGCGCCAGGCCTTTTCGCTGACAGTCACCAGGTCTTGCTCGCTAATCTGCCCGCGGTTGATTTCCAGCGTGGCAATGTAGGCCGTCATCAGTTTGGTCAGACTGGCCGGCGGCAAACGTTCGTTGCCATTATTGTCCACCAGCACTTTGCCGCTGGCCGCATCCATCAATACATACGACTTGGCTGCCAGCTGAGGTGGAGCTGGGATAGCCTGCTCGACGGCCATTGCCGCCGGGGTCACAAAACTCAAGACGGAAACGAGCAAGCAAGGCGCAAAACTGAAGATTTTCATTCTTCTCCCTGACATTTTTTAATAGGAACGCAGCCCAATGCTGGATTGCCGCCCGTAGGGCGTGCTTCAGACCCTGAGCGAGTGACTAAGTTCACCGAGGGGGATGCATGATTGCCCGATAATAGCAGCACGAGCCAATATTCTGCAGGTGGGCCAGCGATACAAACCGAATCAGTCGTGATTCAGGTGCGCAGCCTAATCGGGACGCACTAGACGGGGCTGACCAAGATTGGCCAGACGCACACTGTCCTGCACTTGCTGGGCCTCGCTCTGGCTGCCAATCGGCCCCAGGCGAACACGGTGCAGAATCTGGTTATTGTGCAACACGGAGCTTAGGAAAACGGGCACTGAAACAGTTTCAGACAACTTGGCCTTGAGCAGCTCTGCCGCATCCGGATTGGCAAAAGCCCCTACCTGTAAGTACAGCGCACCGTTTTGAACCGCCTGAGGATACGCCGAGGCGACCTGCACGGGCAGCACGGCCGCGGCATGCTGCTGTGGCGGCGGTGTGTACTGCTCCATGGGCTGGGTGCTCAGCCTGGAAGCTGGTGCAGCCACAGCGGGCTGTGCCAGCACGCCAGGCACTGGCTGGCCGCGCGCGGCCCACCATTCATGGGGATCGATTCCCTCAACCCGCACGCGCGCCGTACCGCTCTCGGCGAAGCCGAGCTTCTTGGCCGCAGCGAAGGACAAATCGATGATGCGGTCGGAATAAAACGGCCCGCGATCGTTGACCCGCAGCGTCACCTGGCGACCGTTGTCCAGGTTGGTGACTTTCACGTAACTAGGCAGCGGCAGGGTTTTGTGTGCGGCGGTCATCCCGTAAAGATCATAGGACTCGCCGTTGGCGGTGGCCTGGCCATGGAACTTGGTGCCGTACCAGGAGGCTGTACCCGTCTCGCGGTAATTACGCCCGTCGGGCATGGGGTAGTAGCTCTTGCCCAGCACCGTATAGGGATTGGCCTTGAAGCGGCCGTAATGCGGCATCGGCGTGGCGTCGGGAATCTGCGAGACATCCACATCCCACCAGGGCGCGCCATCCTGGTGCGGACGGGAGTAGCTCGTCGGCCCGCTCAGCCCTGGCGTACTTGCAGTGGGCTTGGACACGGGCGGGCTGGAGCACCCGGCCACGATCAGCAGGCTAGACAAAGCCAGCGGCAACCCCATCCTGACCATCACTTCATGCCCCGCACGCGGCTTAGTTCGCCGGCCAGTTGATGCACGGCCATGGCGTACATGGTGCTGCGGTTATAGCGGGTGATCACTGAAAAATTATGCAGTCCGAACCAGTATTCATCACCCGCCTCGCCCTCGAAACGAAAGGCGAGGACCGGCAAATCGTCCGCCAAGGCGGTAGTCGGCTGCCAACCCAGCACACGCAGTTGAGCCACCGTGTGCTGTGGGTCAAGGGTCGTGTTGAGACCCTCCTCGATGCGCTCGCCTTGGACCTCAGCCCGACTGACCACCGCTTCGCCGCTGGCCCAGCCATGACGCTTGAAGTAACTGGCCACGCTGCCGATGGCGTCTACGGGATTATTCCAGATATCGATACGGCCATCGCCGTCGAAGTCCACCGCATAGGCGCGGAAGCTGCCCGGCATGAATTGCGGCAGACCCATGGCGCCCGCATAGGAGCCCTTGAGCTGCAGCGGATCGACCTGCTCTTCACGCGTCAGTTGCAGGAATTCGCGCAGTTGCTGACAGAAAAATGGTGCACGCGGCGGGTAATCGAAGCACAGGGTGGACAAGGCATCGAGCACCCGGTAGTTGCCGGTGTTGCGGCCATAGAAAGTTTCCACGCCGATGATCGACACGATCACCGAGGCCGGCACGCCGTATTCGCGCTCGGCGCGGCTCAGTGCCTCCTGGTGTTCGCGCCAGAAATCCACACCACGGGCGATACGCGCCTCGGTGATGAAGATCGGCCGGTATTCTTTCCAGGGCTTTACCCGCTCGGCTGGCTTGGAGATGGCATCCAGAATGGCCTGCTTGCGCTCGGCTTCGGCGAACAGGGCCTGGAGCTGTTCTTCGGCGAAACCATAGCTGCGGGTCAGTTCGTCAATCATCGCCTGTGCATGAGGCGAACCTTGGTAAGTCGTAGCGCTGGCAACACCCGAGGCGGCCAGCATCGCCGCGGCAAAGGTTGCGGTCAGCCAGCCCTGTACAGTCTGCAACGTGTTCTTCATTGGGGTGCGATCCATTTGCGATGGGTGTGAATGGCCATCAAAACTCCAAACCCTGACAGCAGGGTCACCAACGAGGTACCACCGTAACTGATAAACGGCAGGGGTACTCCCACCACCGGCAGGAGACCGCTGACCATGCCGATATTGACGAATACATACACAAAGAACGTTAACGTCATGCTTCCGGCGAGGAGTTTGCCAAATAGCGTCTGCGCCTGCAGCGTAATTACCGTACCACGGGCAATCAGCAACAGATAAAGAAGAAGAAGCAGGCAAACACCCACCAGACCAAACTCTTCGCTGAGCACGGCAATGATAAAGTCGGTATGGCTTTCCGGCAAAAAGTCCAGGTGTGATTGGGTACCGAGCAGCCAGCCCTTGCCATACACACCGCCCGAACCAATGGCCGCCTTGGACTGGATGATGTTCCAGCCCGAGCCCAGCGGATCGCTCTCCGGATCAAGGAAGGTC
Source organism: Pseudomonas sp. B392_1p (assembly GCF_052245235.1). Taxonomy (NCBI): domain Bacteria; kingdom Pseudomonadati; phylum Pseudomonadota; class Gammaproteobacteria; order Pseudomonadales; family Pseudomonadaceae; genus Pseudomonas; species Pseudomonas sp. B392_1p. The sequence goes on along the minus strand of NZ_JBQPXM010000008.1, from coordinate 35,375 downwards.
AGCACCCGCTGCTTCTGGTACTGGTGCATCACGAAGTACCACATGAACACGGCAATCGGCACCACGGCTGCCACCGCACCGATAATCCAGCGCCAGCGCAATCCGGCAATGAACAATACAAAGGCACCTGAGGCGAGAATCAGCAAGGACGTACCCAGATCAGGCTGACGCAGGATCAATACGAAGGGGATAACGATCAGCAGCAGACTGATGCTGGTGTGCTTGAGGCCCGGCGGCAAACTGCGGCTGGCCAGATACCAGGCAATGGTGGCCGGCATGATGATTTTCATGAATTCCGCCGGCTGGAAGCGAATCACTCCGGGGATATAGATCCAGCGAGTCGCGCCCATGGCGTTGTGGCCCATTACGTCCACCACCACGAGCAGCCCCACTCCGACAACATATGCAAACGGCACCCAACGGGCCATGAAGCGCGGTTCCAACTGGGCGATAACCAACATGGCCGCTAGGCCCAAGCCGAAGGAGCTGGCCTGCTTGGCGAGCAACTCGAGGTTCTTGCCGCTGGCCGAATACAGCACGAACAGGCTGACGGCCGCCAGAACCAGCAACAGCAACAGCAGGATGCCGTCGATATGCAGACGCTGCAGCGGACTGGCCCGGCGACGCAGCGCATCCTGATTGGACAGGGTACGGTCAAACTCATTGAACACGGCGAACCACCTCGGCGGGTTGCGGCGGGGCAAACTGAGGCTTGAGGCGACCGTCTTCACCCAGCAGCCAGGCATCCATCACCTGGCGCGCCACCGGACCGGCCACCCCAGAGCCCGACTCGCCGTTCTCGACCATTACCGCCACGGCGATCTGTGGGTCGTCAGCCGGTGCGTAGGCGACAAACAGTGCGTGGTCACGATGCCGTTCATCAAGCTTTTCTCGGTCATATTTTTCGCCTTGTGCAATGGCCACCACCTGAACCGTACCGCTTTTGCCGGCGATCCGGTAAGGCGCATCCAGGCCCACTCTGCGGGCAGTGCCACGGGCCCCGTGGACCACCGCCTCCATGGCGCGACGCCCCTCTTCCCAGAAGCGGGGATTTTTCAATTCGATGTCCGGAAATGGATTGGGATCCACCGTTGGCACACCACCGACACTTTTTGCCAGATGCGGTCGAATCCACTTGCCTCGCGTGGCCATCAGCGCAGTCGCCTGAGCCAGCTGCAGGGGTGTGGACTGCATGTAGCCCTGACCGATGCCGAGAATGACGGTTTCACCCGGGAACCAGACCTGGCGATAGCGCGCCTGTTTCCATTCGCGCGACGGCATCAAGCCTGCGGTTTCTTCGAACATGTCCAGGGACACGCGCTTGCCGAAGCCGAAAGCCGACATGTAACGATGTAACTCGTCGATGCCCATCTTGTGGGCCAACTCATAAAAATAGGTGTCATTGGAGCGGGCAACCGCCAGCTCCAGACTGACCCAACCATCCCCATAACGGTTCCAGTTACGGTAACGGTGACTGTGATTGGGCAACTGGAAATAACCGGGGTCGAATATCTTGGTGTCCGACGTAACTGTGCCGCTGTCCAGCCCGGCGACTGCCACCATCGGCTTGATGGTCGAGCCTGGCGGATACAGACCACGCAACACGCGGTTGTACAGCGGACGATCAATGGACTCGCTGAGCTCCGCGTATTTCTTGAAACTGATGCCGGTGACGAACAGGTTGGGGTCAAAGCTGGGCTGACTGACGATGGCCAACACTTCACCGGTAGCCGGCTCCAGAGCCACCACTGCGCCTCGGCGCCCGGCCAGCGCCCCTTCGGCTGCGGCCTGCAGGTGCACATCCAGACTGAGCACCAGATCCTTGCCGGGCTGCGGCGGGGTGCGCTTGAGCACGCGCAACACACGCCCACGGGCATTGGTTTCGACTTCTTCGTAGCCGACCTGACCGTGCAACTGATCCTCGTAAAAACGCTCGATGCCGGTTTTGCCGATATGGTGCGTGCCGCTGTAATTAACCGTGTCGAGACGCTTGAGTTCCTGCTCGTTGATGCGCCCGACATAGCCGACCGAATGAGCGAAGTGTTCTTGCTGGGGGTAATAACGAACCAATTGCGCGGCGACTTCGACTCCAGGCAAACGGAACTGATCGACCGCGATGCGGGCAATCTGCTCTTCGGACAGCTCGAACATGATCGGCACCGGCTCGAAGGGCCGGCGCCCCTGGCGCACGCGCTTCTCGAACAGCTGACGTTCTTCATCGCCCAGCTGCAGCACCGCGACGATGCGGTCCAACACATCTTCCCAGTCACCGGCCCGCTCACGAGTGACCGTCAGGCTGAAACTCGGTCGGTTATCAGCCAGCAAAATCCCGTTACGGTCATAAATCAGCCCGCGCGTTGGCGGCACGGGCTGCACGTGAACACGGTTGTTCTCCGACAGGGTAGTGTGATGCTCAAACTGGATCACCTGCAGATAAAACATTCGTGCAATTAGCAGCAGGGTCAGCACCACGACACAGGCGGCGCCCACGAGCATGCGCCGCCGCACCAGGCGGGTGTTGCGTTCGTGGTCATGCAGGGGGATCGAGTGCGGCATCGTTACGGCTGACTACTTGTGATAAGGATGCCCGTTGAGGACGGTCCAGGCGCGATAGATCTGCTCGCCGAGCAGAATGCGCACCAGCGGATGCGGCAAGGTCAAGGGCGACAACGACCAACGCTGCTCACTGCGCGCGCGCACTTCTGGCGCCAGGCCTTCGGGCCCACCAACCATCAGATTGACATTGCGCGCTTCGAGACGCCAGCGTTCCAGCTCAGCCGCCAATTGCTCGGTACTCCAGGGCTTGCCATGTACCTCAAGGGTGACGATGCGTTCGCCCGGTTGTACCTTGGCCAACATGGCCTCGCCTTCCTGACGGATCAGCCGCGCCACGTCGGCATTCTTGCCGCGGGTGTGCAACGGAATCTCCACCAGTTCCAGCGGCAGTTCGGGCGGCAGGCGCTTGGCATATTCATGCCAGCCATCTTCCACCCAGCGCGGCATGCGCGAGCCGACCGCAATCAGTTTGATTCGCACGGCTGCGACTTATTCCGCGTCGGTGCCGTGCTGTGCGCGGCTTTGCTCCGCACCGCGCCACAGGCGCTCCAGGTCGTAGAACTCGCGCGTGGCCGTTTGCATGGTATGCACTACCACATCGCCCAGATCGAGCAGCACCCACTCGCCGCCTTCCATGCCTTCACAGCCGATCGGGCGCACACCTTGCTCCTTGACCTTCTCAAGGACATTGTCGGCCAGCGACTTGACGTGACGGCTGGAAGAACCACTGGCAATCACCATGAAGTCGGTGACGCTGGTCTTGCCGCGCACATCGATAACGGTGACGTCCTGGGCCTTCATATCTTCCAGGGCGGCGACCGCCAGCTGGACCAGTTGTTCGTTTTGCATTCGGAAACTCTTCACTTAAGGTTCAGTTCGACGCAGGGTACAGCCCATGCGCGTGTATGTATGCCAGTACCGCATCGGGCACCAGAAAACGGATCGATCTGCCGCTGGCCAGCCGCTCACGCAATTGCGTGGCGGAGACTTCCAGCGGCGTTTGCCAGATAAACGAGATTTGCCCGCCCGGACCATTCAGCGTCAGCGGGTCACTGACACTGCGCCCAGCCAGCAAGTTGCGCAGTTCATCGGGCGCCTCGCTGTCGGCGTCCGGCCGTTGCAACACGAGGATATGGCAATGGTCGAGCAGTTCTTCCCAGCGATGCCAGCTGGGCAGCCCGCAAAAGGCATCCCAGCCCAGCAGGAGAAACAGTTGATCGTGGACCGCCAACTCCTGGCGCAGTGAAAGCAGCGTATCAACGGTATAGGACGGCTTGTCCCTGCGCAGTTCACGGTCATCCACCGTCAGTGGCGTGACGCCCTGGACGGCACATTGCACCATGGCCAGCCGGTCTTCGGCAGACACCTGCGGCGTACCCCGATGGGGCGGGCGGGCGCTGGGAGTCAACCGCACCTCATCGAGGTCGAGCAGCTCCGCGACCTCTAGCGCTCCGCGCAGGTGTCCTATGTGCACCGGATCAAAGGTGCCGCCCAGAATACCGATGCGCCGTGTCATCAGCTGCGGGTATGCCCGTCGCCAAAGACCACGTATTTTTCACTGGTCAGGCCGTCCAGGCCGACCGGACCACGCGCATGCAGCTTATCGGTGGAAATGCCGATCTCCGCCCCCAGGCCATATTCGAAGCCGTCGGCAAAACGGGTCGAAGCATTGATCATCACCGAACTGGAATCCACCTCAGTGAGAAAACGCCGCGCATCGCTGAAATTTTCGGTGATGATCGAATCGGTATGGTGCGAGCCGTAATGGTTGATGTGCTCGACGGCCTGCTCAAGCGAATCGACCACGCGAATCGCCAGAATCGGTGCGTTGTATTCGGCGAACCAGTCGTCCTCAACGGCTTCCCGCACATCGCTGCCCAGCAATTCGCGGGTACGTTCGCACCCGCGCAACTCAACCTGCTTATCGCGATAGACCGAAGCCAGCGGCGGCAATACCCGGTCCGCTACATCGGCATGCACCAACAGGGTTTCCATGGCATTGCACGGCGCATAGCGCTGAGTCTTGGCGTTGTCAGCGACGCGAATGGCCTTGTCCAGGTCGGCAGCGACGTCGATGTACACGTGGCAGACACCGTCCAGATGTTTGATCACCGGCACCTTGGCATCGCGACTGATGCGCTCGATCAGCCCCTTGCCGCCGCGCGGCACGATGACGTCGACGAACTCCGGCATGGTGATCAGCGCGCCCACGGCGGCACGGTCCGTGGTTTCCACTACCTGCACGCACGCCGCCGGTAGGCCAACCTCGGCCAAGCCCAGCTGAATGCAGCGGGCAATCGCCTGATTGGAATGAATCGCCTCGGAGCCGCCCCGCAGAATGGTGGCATTGCCTGACTTCAGACACAGGCTGGCAGCGTCAATGGTCACGTTGGGCCGCGACTCGTAGACGATGCCGATCACTCCCAATGGGACACGCATCTTGCCGACCTGAATGCCGGACGGCATATAGCGCATGTCACGGATCGCACCGATCGGATCAGGCAGCGCAGCAACTTGGCGCAGGCCTTCGATCATCTCGTCGATACGTGCCGGCGTCAGCGCCAGGCGGTCGAGCATGGCGTCGTCCAGGCCGGAAGCACGACCGGCAGCCAAATCCTTCTCATTGGCAGCCAGCAACTCGACACGGGCGTCATCAAGGGCGCGCGCGACGGCCAACAGGGCATTATTCTTCTGCGCCGTAGTAGCACGCGCAGTCACTCGCGAGGCCTCGCGCGCGGCGCGGCCCAGGCGGGTCATATAGTCGAGCACGGAGTCGGTCATGGCTTCGGATCTGGAAAGAGTCGGAGAAAGCGGCAGATTATAGCCGTGCCGGCTTGTCAAGCACAGCGCGCCGTGCACACGCCCATCATCTTAGCGCCAGACGCTGATTGCGACCCACTGTAAGCAGCATTTCGCAATAGTTGTCACGCCCTGCGGCCAGCAGTCATCTGACGCTGACGAACAAGTTGGTTATCATGCCGGCAGTTTCCGCCTGCGAGATCCCCATGCCCCGCCTGCTGTTATGCCTGCTACTGCTGTTCACCCTGCCCGCCAGTGCCGGCCTGTTCGACGCCCCTCGCCCACCCTCCGCTTTGTCCGGTGGCGCACTGAACAATAGCCAGGATTTTCTGCCGGTGGACAAAGCCTTTCGACTTGAGCTTAGCGAGGCCGATGACGGCAGCGCTCACCTGCGCTTTATCAATGCCGATGGCTATTACCTGTACCAGCATCGCTTCACGTTCAACAGTGACCAGCCAGGCGTGACGATTGGCAACCCGCAATTGCCTGCCGGAACTGCCAAGACAGATGAATTTTTTGGCGATGTCGAGGTGTATTACGGCGTGACGGACATTGTCGTGCCTGTGGACAACCCGCAAAGCCTGCCGTTTACCCTCAGCGTGGGCTATCAGGGCTGCGCCGATTTGGGCCTGTGTTATCCCCCGGAAATCCGTGCGTTCAGCATCGGCGATGCCCCAGCCGACGCAGCGGGTGAGGCACAGGCCTGGAGCTGGGGCGATTTGGCGTTGTTCTTTCTGGCCGGCTTGGGCCTGACCTTCACCCCGTGCGTACTGCCGATGCTGCCCATTCTCTCCGGTGTCGTTTTGCGCGGGCAGATCGGCGGGATGCGCGGCCTCAGCCTGTCGGTAGCTTATGTGTTGCCGATGGCGGCCTGTTTCGCCTTGCTTGGCGCGTTGATGGGTGTGTTTGGTGCCGGCCTGAATTTGCAGGCGCGCCTGCAATCTCCCTGGATTCTCGTGCCCTTTGCTGCTTTTTTCGCAGCCTTCGCCCTGGCCATGTTCGGCACGTTCGAGCTGCGCCTGCCCCGCGTCATCAGCGAACCGCTGGATAAACTGGCCAGCAATACCCGCGGCGGCTCGTTGTGGGGCGCTGCGCTGCTGGGCGTGTTGTCCAGTCTGCTGGTGTCGCCTTGTGTATCCGCTCCACTGGTCGCCGCCCTGCTCTACATCAGCGCCAGTGGCGATGCCCTTGGTGGCGGGCTCAAGCTGTTCGCCCTGGGCTTGGGAATGGGCACACCGCTGGTGCTGTTCGCCGTGGGCGGCGGTGCCCTTCTGCCCAAGTCCGGCACCTGGATGGTGACCGTGCGCAATGCCTTTGGCGTGCTACTGCTAACGGTTTCGGTATGGCTGCTGGAGCGCGTGCTACCCGGCCCAGCGGCCTTGGCACTGTGGGGTTTGCTGGCGGCCGGCACGGCGCTGTGGCTGGGCGCGCTGGAGTTCATCCCCAAGCCGGGCAAGCAGAAAATCGCCCAACTGGCCGGCCTGGCACTGCTGGTGTACGGCCTGAGTGCCTGGATCGGCGCCCTGCAGGGCGAGTCTGATCCCCTGCGTCCGCTTGGTCGCATGGAGATACAGACCGCCACGCTTTCGTCCCCGGGCAATGGCTGGCAAATGCTGGACACGCCGGCTGCGCTCGACGCTGCCCTGCTCGCGGCGAAGAATGCCGATCAGCCACTGCTGCTCGACTGGTATGCCGACTGGTGCATCAGTTGCAAGGTTATAGAGCGGGAAGTGCTGGAAGCGCCAAAGGTCCGCGAGCACCTCACCGGCTATCAACTGGTGCGCTTCGACATTACCCGCAGCGATGCGTCACAACGTGCACTACTCGATCGCTACCAGCTGTTTGGCCCACCGGCGCTGCAATTGTTCGCGCCTACCGGAGAGGAATGGCAGGATTTGCGCACCGTCGGCGAAACCGACGCGGCCAGCTTTGCCGCACGTCTGCGCCAGGCGAATAGCCGCTTCTGAGTGAGGCGGTCATTGACACATCGTCACCGGCGCATCGCTGACCAGGCGGTCGCGCCCTTCGACAAAAGATCCATTTTCCTGACAATTTCGGCAAAACCCCACCAATCGGCGGCTTACTGTTCTTATCTAGACAGCCACCCACCTTTGCCGGCATATTTCACCGCTTTCCACCGTGACAAGGATTCCCATGGCCAGCTTACTGGTGCTGCACGGCCCCAATCTCAACCTGCTCGGCACGCGTGAGCCCGGGCTTTATGGGGCTGTCACCCTCGAGCAGATCAATCAGGACCTCGAGCAACGCGCTCACAGCGCCGGCCATACCCTCAGCCATCTGCAGAGCAATGCCGAGTATCAGTTGATCGACCGCATCCACGCCGCCCAAGGCGAAGGCGTGCAGTTCATCATCATCAACCCGGCCGCTTTTACGCACACAAGCGTCGCATTACGTGACGCGCTGCTGGCGGTGAGCATCCCATTCATCGAAGTTCACCTGTCCAACGTACATAAACGTGAACCTTTCCGGCATCACTCCTACTTCTCCGACATTGCGGTGGGAGTGATTTGCGGTCTCGGCGCCAGCGGTTATCGCTTGGCCCTGGAGGCGGCACTAGAACACCTTGAACGCCCCTGACCCCACTTGGGAGTGATTGCTTAATGGATATCCGTAAAGTCAAGAAACTGATCGAGCTGCTGGAAGAGTCCGGTATCGACGAACTGGAAATTCGCGAAGGCGAAGAGTCCGTCCGCATCAGTCGCCACAACAACAAGGTCGCTCAGACCGTCTACGCTCAAGCGCCTGCTCAAGTAGCCGCTCCGGCCGCTGCGCCGGCCGCCGCTCCGGTTGCCGACGCTGCGCCGGCCGCACCCAAGCTGAACGGCCACGTGGTCCGCTCGCCCATGGTCGGCACCTTCTATCGCGCCTCTTCGCCGACCTCGGCCAACTTCGTTGAAGTCGGCCAGACCGTGAAGAAGGGCGACATCCTGTGCATCGTCGAAGCGATGAAAATGATGAACCACATCGAAGCTGAAGCCAGTGGCGTCATTGAATCCATCCTGATGGAGAACGGTCAGCCGGTAGAATTCGACCAGCCGCTGTTCACCATCGTTTGATGCGCGGGGAACCTGCGATGCAGCTGGAAAAAGTTCTGATTGCCAACCGCGGCGAGATCGCCCTGCGTATCCTGCGTGCCTGCAAGGAACTGGGTATCAAGACCGTGGCGGTACACTCCACCGCGGACCGTGAGCTGATGCACTTGTCGCTGGCCGACGAGTCGGTATGCATCGGCCCGGCAAACGCTGCCCAGTCTTACCTGTCCATCCCGGCCATCATCGCGGCCGCCGAAGTCACCGGCGCCACGGCGATCCACCCGGGGTACGGCTTCCTGGCTGAAAACGCCGACTTTGCCGAACAGGTCGAACGCTCCGGCTTCGCCTTCGTTGGGCCGAAAGCCGAGACCATCCGCCTGATGGGCGACAAGGTGTCCGCCAAGAACGCGATGATCAAATCCGGCGTACCGGTGGTGCCCGGCTCCGACGGCCCGCTGCCGGAAGATGAGCAGGAAGCCCTGCGCATCGCCCGTGAAGTCGGCTATCCGGTGATCATCAAGGCCGCCGGCGGCGGCGGTGGTCGCGGCATGCGCGTGGTGCACAAGGAAGAAGACCTGATCAAATCGGCCAAGCTGACCCGCACCGAAGCCGGTGCCGCGTTCGGCAACCCGATGGTCTACTTGGAGAAGTTCCTCGGCAATCCGCGTCACGTGGAAATCCAGGTACTCTCCGACGGTCAGGGCAACGCCATTCACCTGGGCGATCGCGACTGCTCGCTGCAGCGTCGTCACCAGAAGGTTCTGGAAGAAGCGCCTGCGCCGTTCATCGACGAAAAGGCCCGCGCCGAAGTGCTCAAGCGCTGTGTCGATGCCTGCATCGAGATCGGCTACCGGGGCGCTGGCACGTTCGAGTTCCTCTATGAAGACGGCCGTTTCTACTTCATCGAGATGAATACGCGCGTGCAGGTCGAGCACCCGATCACCGAAATGGTCACCGGCTTCGACATCGTCAAGGAGATGCTCAGCATCGCCGCCGGCAACAAGCTGTCGATCAAGCAGGAAGACGTGGTCATTCGTGGCCATGCGCTGGAGTGCCGGATCAACGCCGAAGACCCGGCGACCTTCATGCCCAGCCCGGGCAAGATCAAGCACTACCACGCGCCAGGCGGCAACGGCGTGCGCGTCGACTCGCACCTGTACAGCGGCTATGCCGTACCGCCGAACTACGACTCGCTGATCGGCAAGATCATCACCTACGGTGCCACCCGCGACGAAGCCATGGCGCGCATGCGCAATGCCCTGGACGAAATTGTAATCGACGGGATCAAGACCAACGTGCCGCTGCACCGCGATCTGACCCGTGACGAAGGCTTCTGCAAGGGTGGTGTGAATATCCACTACCTGGAAAAGAAGCTGGGGATGGACAAGCACTAAGCAAAAGTCGACAAAAGCGCTGAAGGCTGGATGGCCGGACGGAAAAGCGGATAATCCCCCTTTCGTCCAGCTTTCCAGCCTTCAGCCGTTTTACAACGAGGTTTTTATGCCCTGGCTACAAGTCCGTCTCGCCATCACCCCTGACCAGGCGGAGATCTACGAGGATGCGCTACTCGAAGTCGGCGCCGTCTCGGTCACCTTCATGGACGCCGAGGATCAGCCGATCTTCGAACCGGACCTGGGTACCACGCCGCTGTGGAGCCACACCCACCTGCTCGCGCTGTTCGAAGGCGATGCCGACGCTGACCAGGTCGTCGCCCACCTGCGCCTGCTGTCCGGTGATCCGCTTCCGGAGCACCAGATCGAACGCATAGAGGATCAGGACTGGGAACGCAGCTGGATGGACAATTTCCAGCCCATGCGCTTCGGTCGTCGCCTGTGGATCATACCGAGCTGGCACGAAGCACCCGAGCCCGACGCCGTCAACCTGCTGCTCGATCCAGGACTGGCCTTTGGCACCGGCACCCATCCGACCACTGCACTGTGCCTGCAATGGTTGGACAGTCAGGCACTGGAGGGTTGTACGGTGCTCGACTTCGGTTGTGGCTCGGGCATCCTGGCCATTGCCGCCCTGCTTTTGGGCGCAGAGCACGCAGTCGGCACGGACATCGATCCGCAAGCCGTAGAAGCCTCGCGCGACAACGCCACCCGTAACGGCATCGACCCGGCGCGCTTCCCGGTCTACCTGCCCGAGAACCTGCCCCAAGAACAGGCTGACGTCGTCGTCGCCAACATTCTTGCCGGGCCGCTGGTCGCCTTGGCGCCGCAGATCACCTCCCTGGTCAAGACGGGCGGGCGGCTGGCGCTGTCCGGCATCCTCGCCGAACAGGCCGAAGAGGTGCGCGCCGCCTATGCTGCAGCCTTCAATCTCGATCCCACCGCCGAACAAGACGGCTGGGTGCGGATCAGCGGCGTGCGTCACGGCTGAACGATCAGATGTTCCCCCAGGCCCTGACCACCAGCCTGGGAGCTTGCGCTAGACTAGACGCCCCTGTTTTCAGCGGATTGTTCCATGACCGAGACATTTGTCGCCCAGTGCCCCCATTGCCGAACCAGCTTTCGCGTCAGCCGCGCGCAGTTGGGCGCTGCCCATGGCGCGGTTCGCTGCGGCGCATGTCTACATGTGTTCAATGCCGCCCGCCAGGTCCTCGGCGACGCTGCGATTCAAGTCCCAGCTTTGGCGTCCAGACCTACCACGACGACCACGGCCAAGCCCGCTGCGCAAACCAAACCAGCCGCTCCGGGCGTTTCCCCGACTGCCCCGACGGCCACCCCGGCAGCACCCCGCAATCCCGTGGAGGATGACCTGCGCATCCATGATGACCTAGACCTGGGCGACATGGACCTGGATCGAGAGCTGGAGCGCCTGGAACAGGAGGAACATCAACTTTCTCAGCAGTTCCTCTCTCTGCACGCCACCGACGAGCCCTCATTCGATGACGCGCCGGACGCCCCGATAACGGACGACGAGGCGTGGGCCGAGGCCCTGCTCGACGAAACGACCGACAGCAAAGCCCGCCACGAGTTGCACATCGAGCCTGCTCTGGGCGAGCTGGAACCTGAGGCACCCACACGTGGTGCGCGCTCCAGCGCCACCACGCCCAAGCTCGAGTCCATGCACGCCCAGCCTGACGGCGATTTGTCCGCCCGCCACTACGAGGGCGGCCTGGATCAGCTCAATGAACCTCCCTTGCAACTGGAATGGCAACGCCCGAAGAAACCCTGGGGACGCTGGATTGGCTGGAGCTTGTTGATCCTGCTCGCCCTGTTGGGTCTGGCCGCGCAGTATGCCTACTACCACTATGCAGAACTGGCACGTCAGGACCGCTACCGCCCCTGGTTCGAGCAGCTGTGTCCGCTGGTGGGTTGCAGCGTGCCGTCCAAGGTGGACATTACCCAGATCAAGAGCAGCAACCTGGTGGTGCGCAGCCACCCGCGTTATACCGGCGCGCTGATTGTGGATGCGATCCTGTATAACCGCGCCGCCTTCGCACAACCCTTCCCACTGCTGGAAATGCGCTTCTCCGATATCAACGGCCAATTGCTGGCCAGCCGGCGCTTCAAGCCCAGCGAGTACCTGAGTGGCGAATTGGCCGGTCAGCGGGAAATGCCACCGCAAACGCCGATCCACATTTCGCTGGACATCCTGGACCCCGGCGCTAAGGCAGTGAACTACAGCCTGGGCTTTCATTCGCCGGAATGATGGTGGTTAAAGCCAATTTCGGGCTGCGCTTATCACAAAACAACCCTTGGCGATAAGCCCCAAGCTGCTCAGAATTTGTTCAGTTCGACCTTTATCCGTTCATGAAGAGCGGGTATTATGCCCACCCTTTTTTGCAGTCCCCGATTCGACCTGAACCAGCAGGCCCCATGCAGGGAAGTCCTATGTCAGCGCTACGTATCGGCCCCTACACATTGCCCAACCGTTTGATCCTGGCGCCCATGGCGGGCGTGACGGATCAGCCATTCCGCCAGCTTTGCCGGCGTTTTGGCGCGGGGCTGGTGGTGTCTGAGATGGTCACCAGCGACGTACGGCTGTGGAACAGCCGCAAGTCACGCCTGCGCCTGCCTCATGAAGATGATCCCGAGCCGCGTTCGGTGCAGATCGCCGGCGGCGACGCGCTCATGCTCGCTGAAGCGGCGCGCGCCAATGTCGCATTGGGCGCGCAGATCATCGACATCAATATGGGCTGCCCGGCCAAGAAGGTCTGTAACAAGGCCGCTGGGTCCGCGCTGATGAAAGACGAGCGACTGGTGGCTGAGATTCTCGCCGCCGTGGTAGCCGCGGTCGATGTACCGGTGACGCTTAAAATACGTACGGGATGGGATCGTCAGAACAAAAACGGCATCACAATAGGGAGGATCGCTGAGCAGGCAGGCATAGCCGCCCTGGCGGTGCATGGCCGCACCCGCGCCGACCTGTACACCGGCGAGGCCGAATACGACAGCATCGCAAGCATCAAGCAGGCCGTGTCGATGCCGGTGTTCGCCAATGGCGACATCGACTCACCGCACAAGGCCCACGCGGTGCTCGCACACACAGGCGCCGATGGATTGCTGATTGGCCGGGCTGCTCAGGGCCGCCCGTGGATTTTTCGTGAAATCGCCCATTTTCTGGAAACCGGCGAGCAGTTGCCGGGACCAGGTCTGATCGAGGTGCAACACATACTGCTGGAACACCTGGCCGCACTGCATGTTTTCTATGGAGATGTCATGGGCGTTCGCATCGCCCGCAAGCATGTCGGCTGGTACCTGGCAACCCTGCCGGGCGCCAAGGAGTTCCGTGCTCAATTCAATCGTTTGGACAACACGGACGCGCAGCGCGCCAGCATTCGAGAATTCTTCGCCGCGCGAATCGACGCTGAAGAAGAGGTGGCCGCATGACGACGATGACCGAGACCTTTTTAAGTGGAACAACACCCGTGAGTGAGCAAGCCAACCTGAAACAGCACCTGAACACGCCTATTGAGGAGGGTCAACCGACCCTGCGCGGCAGCGTGGAGCAGGCGCTGAAAAATTATTTCGCCCATCTCGAGGGCGCCTCCGTCACGGATGTGTACAACCTGGTGCTTTCCGAAGTGGAAGCCCCGCTGCTGGAAACTGTGATGAATCATGTGAAGGGCAACCAGACCAAAGCTTCCGAGCTGCTCGGCCTGAACCGCGGCACCCTGCGCAAGAAACTCAAGCAGTACGACCTTCTTTAAGCCACAAGCCGCAGGCTCCAAGCCGCAAGCAGATGCGTTTTCCCTGTACTTGCGGCTTGTGCTGTCAGCTAAACCTTTGATGGAATCGCTATGACCGACCAAACCACCCGTCTTTCCGTCCGCCGCGCGCTGATCAGCGTGTCCGACAAATCCGGCGTCGTCGACTTCGCCCGTGAACTCGCCGCCCTGGGCGTCGAGATTCTCTCCACGGGTGGCACCTTCAAGCTGCTCCAGGACAGCGGAATTGCCGCTGTGGAAGTTGCCGACTACACCGGTTTTCCGGAAATGATGGATGGCCGGGTCAAGACCCTGCACCCGAAGATCCACGGCGGCATTCTTGGCCGTCGTGACCTGGACGGCGCGGTGATGGCCGAGCACGGCATCCAGCCGATCGACTTGGTGGCGGTCAACCTCTACCCCTTTGCGGCCACCGTGAGCAAGCCGGACTGCACGCTGCCCGACGCCATCGAGAACATCGACATCGGCGGGCCGACCATGGTGCGTTCCGCCGCGAAAAATCATAAGGACGTGGCCATCGTGGTCAACGCCAGCGACTATGCCGGCATCGTCGAATCCCTCAAGGCCGGTGGCCTCAGCTACGCGCAGCGCTTCGACCTGGCCCTCAAGGCCTTTGAGCACACGGCGGCATACGACGGCATGATCGCCAACTACCTGGGCACTATCGACCAGACCACCGAGACCCTGTCCACATCAGGTCGCGGCGAATTCCCGCGCACCTTCAACAGCCAGTTCATCAAGGCGCAGGACATGCGCTACGGCGAAAACCCGCACCAGCAGGCAGCCTTCTACGTCGAAGCCCAGCCCGCCGAAGCCTGTATCGCCACCGCCACGCAACTGCAGGGCAAGGAGCTGTCCTACAACAACGTGGCCGACACCGACGCTGCGCTGGAGTGCGTGAAGAGCTTCACCAAGCCGGCCTGTGTGATCGTCAAGCACGCCAACCCGTGCGGCGTCGCCGTGGTACCGGAAGCCGAGGGCGGCATCCGCAAGGCCTATGACCTGGCCTATGCCACCGACAGCGAGTCGGCGTTCGGCGGCATCATCGCCTTCAACCGCGAGCTGGACGGTGCTACCGCTCAAGCTATCGTCGAGCGTCAGTTCGTCGAAGTGATCATCGCCCCAAGCATTTCCGCCGACGCTCGTGCTGTGGTCGCCGCCAAGGCCAACATTCGCCTGCTTGAGTGCGGCCAGTGGCCTGCCGAGCGCGTCAATGGCCTGGACTACAAGCGCGTCAACGGCGGCTTGCTGGTGCAGAGCCGCGACATCGGCATGATCACCGAAGCCGACCTCAAGGTCGTGACCAAGCGCGCGCCGAGCGAGCAGGAAATCCATGACCTGATCTTCGCCTGGAAAGTAGCCAAGTTCGTCAAGTCCAACGCCATCGTCTATGCCAAGAACCGCCAGACCGTGGGCGTAGGCGCCGGGCAAATGAGCCGCGTCAACTCCGCCCGCATCGCCGCAATCAAGGCCGAACACGCCGGCCTGCAGGTTCAGGGTGCCGTAATGGCCTCCGATGCCTTCTTCCCGTTCCGCGACGGCCTGGACAACGCCGCCGCCGTCGGCATCACCGCCGTGATCCAGCCGGGTGGCTCGATGCGCGATGCAGAAGTCATCGATGCGGCCAACGAAGCCGGAATTGCGATGGTCTTTACGGGAATGCGTCACTTCCGCCATTGATCCGCTGGTGGATGGCTTCGGCCTCCACTCTACCGGGAACGCCAGACATCGTAGGGTGGATAACGCTCTGCTTATCCACCGCGGGCCACAGGCCCGCCCCCAACGGGAGAAAGAAATGAACGTATTGATCATCGGCAGCGGCGGTCGTGAGCACGCCCTGGCCTGGAAGGTCGCGCAGGACAAGCGCGTCGAGAAGGTTTTCGTCGCACCCGGTAACGCCGGCACCGCCACCGAGGCGAAATGCGAGAATGTCGCCATCGACGTGCTCGACATTGAGGCGCTGGCCGATTTCGCCGAGAAGAACGTGCAACTCACCATCGTCGGCCCGGAGGCGCCGCTGGTGAAGGGCGTGGTCGACCTGTTCCGCACCCGCAAGCTGGACATCTTTGGCCCGACTGCAGCCGCCGCCCAGCTGGAAGGCTCCAAGGCGTTCACCAAGGACTTCCTGGCTCGCCACAAGATTCCCACCGCCGATTACCAGAACTTCACCGAAGTGGAACCGGCGCTGGCCTACCTGCGTGAAAAGGGCGCACCGATTGTCATCAAGGCCGACGGCCTGGCCGCCGGCAAGGGCGTGATCGTCGCCATGACCCTGGCCGAGGCCGAAGATGCCGTGCGTGACATGCTGTCCGGCAATGCCTTCGGTGAGGCCGGTTCGCGCGTGGTCATCGAGGAATTTCTCGATGGCGAAGAGGCCAGCTTCATCGTCATGGTGGACGGCGAAAACGTGTTGCCCATGGCTACCAGCCAGGACCACAAGCGCGTCGGCAATGGCGACAGCGGCCCGAACACCGGCGGCATGGGCGCCTACTCCCCCGCTCCGGTGGTCACCGATGCCATCCACCAGCGTGTGATGGACGAAGTCATTTACCCGACCGTGCGCGGCATGGCTGGCGAAGGCAATGTCTACACCGGCTTCCTGTACGCCGGCCTGATGATCGATAAGGCCGGAACGCCCAAGGTCATCGAGTTCAACTGCCGCTTCGGCGACCCGGAAACCCAGCCGATCATGATCCGCCTGGAGTCTTCGCTGGTCCTGCTGGTCGAGGCCGCACTGGCCAAGGCGCTGGACAAGGTCGAGGCTACCTGGGACCCACGTCCGACAGTTGGCGTGGTCCTCGCTGCCGGCGGCTACCCAGGCGACTACGCCAAGGGTGACGTGATCGAAGGCCTGGATGCTGCCGCCCAGCTGGACGGCAAGGTGTTCCATGCTGGCACGGCGCTGAATGCACAAAATCAGGTGATCACCGCCGGCGGTCGTGTACTGTGCGCCACGGCAATTGGCAGCAGCGTGGCCGATGCCCAGCAGCAGGCGTATCGTCTGGCAGAAAAAATCCGCTGGAACGGGTGCTTCTACCGCAGCGACATTGGCTACCGCGCCATTGCTCGCGAGCGAGGAGAAGGCTGAGTCCCCCAGAAAAAACAGGCCCCGCATCAGCGGGGCCTTTTTCATTTGCGGGCACTCAGTGCCAGTTGCGCAGGTCCCTGTCCTTGGTTTCCGGCATCAGGAACAGGCCAATGAAGAACGTCATCACCGCCACGATGATTGGATACCAAAGTCCGTAATAGATATCGCCCGTTGCCGCCACCATGGCGAAGGCGGTCGTCGGCAGGAAGCCGCCGAACCAGCCGTTGCCGATATGGTAAGGCAGCGACATGGCCGAATAGCGGATGCGCGTGGGGAACAACTCGACCAGCATAGCCGCGATGGGACCGTAGACCATCGTCACAAACAGCACCAGAACCGTCAGCAGCACAACCAGCATCGGTTTGTTGATCTGCTCCGGATCCGCCTTGGCGGGATAGCCGTGGCTGCGAATCGTCTCGGTCATGCTCGCGTTGAAAGCATCGCCTCGTGCCTTGAACTCGTCTGCAGGTAGGCCGGCTCCAGAAAACGATGCAATCGTTTCCTCGCCGATTGTGATGCTCGCGATAGTGCCTGCCGGCGCCGCTTCGTTGGAATAATTCACCGAGTTGCGGGCCAGAAAGCTCTTGGCGATATCGCAGGACGTCACGAACTTCGAGGTGCCGACCGGGTTGAACTGGAACGAACACTCGCGGGGGTCCGCCACCACCGTCACCGGCGCGCTGGCTTGGGCCTGTTCGAGCGCAGGGTTGGCATAGTGAGTGATCAGGCCGAACAGCGGGAAGTAGGTCAACGCCGCGATAAGGCAGCCGCCCAAGATGATCGGCTTGCGGCCGATCTTGTCGGACAGCCAGCCGAACACGATAAAGAAGGGCGTGCCGATTAGCAGCGAGAGCGCGATCAGGATGTTGGCCGTCGCACCGTCCACCTTCAACGTCTGCGTCAGGAAGAACAAAGCATAGAACTGGCCGGTGTACCACACCACTGCCTGTCCCGCCGTCCCGCCAAACAGGGCAATCAGCGCCACCTTGGCGTTTTCCCAGCGGCCAAAGGCCTCGGTGAGAGGCGCTTTGGAAATCTTGCCCTCGGCCTTCATTTTCTTGAAGGCCGGACTCTCGCTCAGGCTCAGACGAATCCACACCGAAATAATCAGCAGCACGATGGACAGCAGGAAGGGAATACGCCAGCCCCAGGCCGCAAATTCTTCCTCGCCAAGCCAGGTGCGCGTGCCAAGGATGATCAGCAGCGAGAGGAACAAGCCGAGCGTCGCGGTCGTCTGGATCCATGATGTATAGAACCCCCGCCGGCCGTGCGGTGCGTGTTCGGCTACATAGGTCGCGGCGCCTCCGTATTCCCCGCCGAGCGCCAACCCCTGAAACAGACGAAGGGCAATGAGGATGACAGGCGCTGCCATACCCCATGTCGCATAACTGGGCAACACACCGACGATAAAAGTCGACAGACCCATGATCGTAATGGTGATGAGGAAGGTGTACTTGCGTCCGACCAGATCGCCTAGCCGACCGAAGAAGATCGCACCGAATGGCCGCACGGCAAAACCGGCCGCAAAGGCCCCGAGTGCGAAGATGAAGGCTGCCGTAGGGTTGATCCCTGAGAAGAACTGCGCCGCGATGATCGCTGAGAGCGATCCGTACAGATAGAAGTCGTACCATTCAAAAACGGTACCCAAGGAAGAAGCGAAAATGACTTTCCTTTCCTCCGCCGTCATGGCTCTGGCCGGTGGGTGATCGGCCTCCAGCGTTGCGTCGCTCATGGTGCCTCCAGGACGCCAACGGGCAAGCGCGTGATCGCCCTGTGCCGGACGTCTTTTAAGAGTGTTTGCCGAAAAAGCTACTCGTTTCAAGAAAACAGGCGAGGCAAAAACGCCACACTACTTTGTGTTCTCATTAAAGACGGCAGCTCAAAAAATCAGCCAAACGGTGCAACGTGCCGAGCAAGCGCCTGGCAGACACGTGCTTCGAGCGAACGCTGAAAATATCGAACCAAACGGCTCAGGCACCTGCGTACAGGCAGTATTTCCTCCACCTAACCTTAGGTTGGTAAGTATCAAGATACGCGCGACTACGCTAAAAACTGCCCTTAAGGCGGATTTATATCTACCTTTCCCTTGTTACACCGATTCTTGTCGCGGCTATAATCGGTCAAATTTTTTGCTGGATACTCTCTTAGTGCCCAGGCTCAGGACCGCCACTGCATTTCTCTTCGGCCTGCTGCTAATTGCTTGGGCATCACTGGGCCTGTCAGGGCCAGCCATGGCGAATGCCAGCACCTCTTTCAGCGATGCGCCTGGGGCGCCTTCGCAACCTGCCCGTGAAACCTGGGAATTGTTCATCGACGCCACCGCTGAACTGGACCTGGAGCAGGTCATTGCGCGAAGTTCACAGTTCCGGCCGTTAAAACTGCAAGCCCTGACCCATCCGCCCACAAAGAGCGCGGTATGGCTGCACGCCTCCGTTCCGCCACTCAACCAACCTCATTGGCTGTGGTTATTTGCGCCTTATTTGCAGCATGTCGACTTCTACCTACTGGAAGGCGGTCATCTGCAACAAGAAATCCGCACGGGTGAGCATCGGTCGGGCACTGGGCAGATATACGACACCCATCCCTATTATTTTTCCTTGCCCGACGACTCCAGGCCACGCGACATCTACCTGCGCATCACCTCCCAGCACACCTTGATGGCCTGGTTCAACATTTTGGACGGGCCTATGGTGCGTGATCAAGGGCATCCCCTATTGCTGTTTGGCGCCTTGTTTGGCGCGTTGGCCATATTGCTGGTCTACTGCCTGATTCGTGGCCTGAGTACCCGCACGGCCGCCTATGGCTGCCTGGTCGCGCTGCAGGCAAGCCTGCTGCTGGGACTGGCCGCTCATCTGGGCCTGCTACACCTGCTTCCCGGTACTGGCTGGCAAACGCAGGTGAATGCCTTTACCAAATTAGTCGGCTCACTGAGCTTGCTGAGCCTTGCCCTGACCGCCTTCGCTCCACGCCGGAGTCCCTGGCGCACGGTGTTAAAAGTAGAACTGGTGATCGGCCTCGCTCTGGCCGTGCTCATGTGTTTCGAGACCCGGCCCTGGCACTCATCCCTGCTGCACGGATTGCTCTTGGTGGTTTCGTTGAGCGTGTGCAGTCTGGGTGCTTCACACTGGCACAGGGGCCATCAGCCGGCACGGTTGGTGTTTTTTGCCATGCTGCTGTTCAGCGGCACGCTGATGTTTTTCATTCCTGCGCTTCTTGGCTATCTGCAACTGCCCTTCGGGGTACTGATCGTGGCCATCTATGGTGTCGCCGCGCTCAGCAATCTCATGCTGTACCACGCCTTGGTAGAACAACAGCGGCTGGTTGAGCAAACCGCCGCCACTGCGCATACGAGGACAGCCGTCACCGATGCAGAGCTGCGTACCAAAGCAGACTTTCTCGCCAAGGTCAGCCATGAAATCCGCACGCCCATGAATGGCGTCCTGGGTATGAGCGAGCTGCTGCTTGGCACCCAGCTATCGACCCGGCAACGCGACTATGTGCAAACCCTGCACAGTGCGGGCAATGAGCTGCTCATCCTGATCAACGAAATTCTGGACATCACACGACTGGAAACGGGCAGCATCGAGCTGGAAGACGTGCAATTCGATCTCCATGCCCTACTCGATGATTGCCTGACAATCTTCCGCAACCAGGCTGAACAGCAGCAAGTCGAGCTGATCAGCTTTGTGCAGCCACGCGTGCCACAGGTCATCTCCGGCGACCCCACCCGATTGCGTCAGGTGCTGGTGAGCTTGCTGCACAATGCATTCAAACAAACCGATACGGGCGAAGTCCTGTTGGTGGCTGCCCTGGATGATGACGGTCCGACACCGCGCCTACGCATCGCCGTACAGGACAGCGGTCGGCCCTATTCACCAGAAGAACAAGACTACTTGCTCACGACCCCGTTGCTGAGTCATGACCTGCTTTCAACCCATAAGGTGGACGGACACTTCGGCCTGCTCATCGCTCGTCAGTTGGTGCAGCTCATGCAAGGCCAATACGGTATCCAGGGCGGCATAGAGCGGGGCAATACGCTGTGGCTGTCCTTGCCTCTGGATGAAGAGCATCTGGAGCAGCCGAACGCCAACCTGGAAGCACCCCTGCAGAACATTCGCCTCCTGGTGGTGGACGACAACGAAACCTGCCGCAAGGTGCTGGTTCAGCAGTGCAGCGCCTGGGGCATGAACGTCAGCGCCGTGGCCACCGGCACCGAGGCCTTGGCCTTGCTGCGTACCCGGGCCCATTTGCAGGACGATTTCGATGTGGTGCTGCTCGATCAGGACATGCCAGGCATGACGGGCATGCAACTGGCTGCGCGAATCAAGGAAGATCCTTTCCTCAACCGCGATATTCTGCTGATCATGCTTACGGGCCTGAGCAACGCGCCAAGCAAGATCATCGCTCGCAACGCCGGCATCAAACGCGTCCTGACCAAGCCCGTGGCCGGCTACACCTTGAAAACCACCATTGCCGAAGAGCTGATTCGACGCAACGGCGGGAATCGTGCACGCGGATTTACCCAGGCGAGCGACGCCCTGCCATTGCCTGCGGATTTCCGCATTCTGGTGGCGGAAGACAACAGTATTTCCACCAAGGTGATCCGCGGCATGCTGGGCAAGCTCAACCTGCAACCGGATACCGCCAGTAACGGCGCTGAAGCCCTGCAGGCGATCAAGGAGGGTCATTACGACTTGGTCTTGATGGACTGCGAAATGCCGGTACTTGACGGTTTTTCCGCCACCGAACAACTGCGTGAATGGGAACGCCGCGAACAACGCCCCCGCACGCCCGTGGTAGCCCTCACCGCGCATATCCTCAATGAGCACAAGGAACGCGCCCGCCAGGCCGGCATGGACGGCCACATGGCCAAGCCTGTGGAGCTTTCGCAGTTGCGCGAAACCATCGAGCACTGGGTGCTTGAACGGAACCTGCACCGCAGCGCACTGTCTTGATGCCGTTCCGGCAGTTCTTATGGCTCTTGAACCGCGAGTTGCCGGTAGCGCGCAGACCTTTACGGCAACGATGGACAGCCCGAGCTTTTGTCTAGCTCCTGGGCTAAAATCGCGGCTATTTTTTCCCGTCCCCCTCCCCCGAGACTCTCGCAATGCTCGCCGAGCTGTTCAGTGTTTACTTGAGGATGCTGGTGCTTTACAGCCCCTTCTTCGTGCTGTCCTGCTTCATCAGCCTGTCCCGTGGCTATACCGTCAAGGAACGCAAGCACCTGGCCTGGCGCGTGGCCGCTGGCGTGCTGATTTCAAGCTTACTGCTGTACCTGTTTGGCCGGTACATTTTCGATCTGTTCGGCATCACCATCGATGCCTTCCGCATCGGGGCCGGCACGGTATTGTTCATTTCGGCGCTGGGCATGGCCCAGGGCAAGGCTGTGGCGACCAGCGACAACGTGCAGCAGGACGTGACCATAGTGCCGCTGACCATTCCGCTGACTGTAGGACCGGGCACCATCGGTGCTCTGCTGGTTATGGGCGCGGGTGATCAGCTCTGGGACCAGAAGCTGATCACCATCGCTGCCCTGGGCCTGTCTGCATTCACTGTCGGCGCGATTCTTTATCTGTCGAACCAGTTCGAGCGGCTGCTCGGCGATCAGGGGCTGCAGATAGTCAGTCGCTTGATGGGTCTGTTCGTGTGCGCCCTGGCCGCTCAAATCATCTTCACCGGGGTGAAAAACTATCTGCTGGGCTGATCAGGCCTGGTTGAGGTACGCGCCATATTCCTCCAGGTAGTCACCGGCGAGCAGCAGTTTCTGCTGCGCCTCGAGCACCTTGCCGGCCATCTGAAAGAAGGAATGCTCTTCTTCGTCCAGGTGATGGTGAACCTTCTCCGCGAGCTTTTTCGCCTGAACCAGCCAACTGGAACTGCTCGGGTCGGTCTGTTCCAACGACTCGACCTGTTCATCCATTTCATGGTGTTCGGCAATCGCATGGCGGGAAAGCGTCTGGGTCAGGTCGGCCTGTAACAAAGGAATGTAGAAATGACGCTCTTCGGCCATCGCATGAGCGGCGAGTTCCTGCTTGAGCCGTCCGAACAGCACATGCCGCTCGGGACTGTCGCCCTGCGTGGCGAGCAGCTCGGCACACAAGGCGCGCTGTATTTCGTGACTCTGGCGCAGGGCTTCAAAAATGGTCATTGCGCATCTCCAGCGTGATGTGATCACGTAGAGACTAGCTCGCGCCTTACACCCTGAACCAGCCCGCCAATCAGCGCTCAGCGCAGCTGACTGTCCTTGCTCGCGCGGCGGTTATACAGGCTGAACGCCGCTTGCTCTTTGTCGTGCTCGCTCTGGCAAGCGATGCACAGCTGCACGCCAGGTATAGCTTCACGTCGCGCCTGGGGAATGGGCGCGCCGCACTCTTCGCAGTCACGGCGACTCTCGCCCCGTGGCAGTTGGCTGCGGGCACGCTGGATTGCATCCTCGATGCTGTTATCGATCTGCTCTTGCACCGCCCCGTCGTTGGTCCACCCACCGGCCATAACACCCTCCACAACGATCAATGCCTTGGCAGGTATGGCCGAAACCAGCCCGCCTGGCAAGCGCAGCGATGGATCGCAGTCAGGGATCAGGCCGTCGCGGCGCGACGCTGGACCCATACCGAGAACACGCCACTGGCAATGATTACCCCCATCCCAATCAGCCCACCCAGGTCAGGAACATGACCAAAGGTAACGAGGCCAACCAGTGCGGCGAAGACGATCTGCCCGTAGGTAAAGGGTGCCAGGGTGGCTGCGCTGGCATAGTTGTAGGCAACGCTCAACATCAGGTGGGCAACCATGGCCAACGCGCCAAGCGAAAGGATCATCAGGCCGTGGATGAGCTCCGGGGTTTCCCAGACAAAGGGCAAGGTCGCTCCGAACAACAGTGTGCCGACCAGGCTGGAGAGGTAATTGCTGGTCACCGGATTGTCGGTGGCATTCAAGCGTCGGGTCAGCAGCTGATACACGCCGAAGCAGATGGCGGCGCCCAATGGCAGCAGGATAGCCGGGGTAAACAGCGCACCACCGGGACGCACGATGATCAACACGCCTACCAAGCCCAGCAGCACCGCGCCCCATTGGCCAAGACTGATCGTCTCCTTAAGCAGTAGCACCGACAGTACGGTCACCACCAAGGGCGATAGAAACATCACCGCCGTGGCTTCGCCCAGCGGGATGTAGCGCAGCCCCGTAAGCAGCAAACCACTCACCCCGGTTAGGCACAAACCGCGGGCCAACTGCAACCAAGGGCGTTGGGTGCGCACCATATTCAGGCCCTTGCGTGGCGCGAAAATCAGCGTCATTAGAAAGAACTGGGCGAAGTACCGCGCCCAGACGATAAGAAAGACCGGATACAACAAACTCATTTGCTTGGAAATGCCGTCGTGGCTGGCCAGCAAGAGGCCAGAACCGAGAATCAGCAAAACGCCGATCAACGGATTTTTCGAAGAACTCATGGAAAATGACTCAGGAAGAAAGCAAGCAGGGTTATAGTTAGCTAGCTAAGTATAGGCGCTGCGCGGTGCTGATTGCCAGTCTTCACACAGGCAAACTCCCAAGGCTTGCCATGGATCATGCGACAAGTCGCACGGCGCACCGTAGAATGCCTGGCCCGCGAAACAACGCCAGCTCACGACACCGGCTGACCGAGATTACGATGTACTCGATACGATTGATGACCGAAAACGACCTGCCCCAGGTTATGAAAATCCAACAGCAAGCCTACGAGACCGCCGTGCTGGAAAGCGAAAGCGTAATCCGTGCGCGCCGCAGTAGCAGTCCACAGCTGGCCTGGGTTGCCGAGGATGCGAGCGGGGTATGTGCCTACCTGTTCTGCTACCCGTCGCAGGTTGGCCAGGTCACCCCATTGGATGGCGACTTCAACAGCCCGGCGGATGCCGACTGCTTATACCTGCACGATCTGGCGGTGGCTTCTCGTGCAGTCGGGCGTGGCATTGGCCCCGCATTGGTCAAACAAGCCCTGCAACGAGCGCGACATCACCAGCTGCGCTATTCCGCGCTAGTCTCGGTACAGGATTCCCAGCCGTTCTGGTCGCGCCTGGGGTATGCCGAACACGCTGAGCTGGACCCACCCCATGCCGAGCATCTGGCCAGCTACTGCATTCCCGCTACGTACATGGTGTGCCATCTCAATTGAAGTGTCTGACCGCAGGACACACGTGGTTACGTCCCGGTCGTCATCAACGGTTGAGGATCGGCGCATGCTTGGTAATACTGCGCCGCGATCCCCCACTCTACGAGGGGTCTTCCTCCTGCCAACTGTCTTTTGACAGGCCTACCTGTCCGTTACCATTGCATGCCGTGGAGCCAAACCAATGCTAAAGAGGAGCGATGTTGTCTGGAGCCTCGTAGGCCTTGGTGCGGTAGCCCTGTCCTGCTTTTTGCTTTACCAAGAAATTCGCGACATCTCCCTGGATGATCTGGCCGATAGCCTACTGGCCATTCCGCTGAGTAAATGGTTGCTCGCCGCCCTGGCCACCGCCGGCGCTTACTATGCTCTGGCCTGGTACGACCGCATCGCCATCGCCCACCTGGGCAAGAAGATTTCCTGGTGGTTCATCACCCTCTGCTCGTTTACCACCTACGCGCTGGCCCACAACATCGGCGCATCGGTGTTTTCCGGCGCACTGGTGCGTTACCGTGCCTACCGGACCAAGAACCTCAGCCCGCAAGAAATCGGTCTGCTGATCGTGTTCTGCTCCTTCACCTTCACCCTGGGCGCCCTCTTCGCCGGTGGCGTGGTGCTGATCATCCGCCCGGAATTGATCCACCGCGTCGCAGATGTCGACTCGTGGTTGTCGATTGTCATCGGCCTGAGCCTGGTCGGGCTGGTCGGCTTGTACGTGCTTGGTGCCTGGCGCCAGCTCAAACCGCTACGCATCGGCAAGTTCAATATCGAATACCCGCGACTGAGCATTGTGCGCAAGCAGTTGATAGCCGGCCCGCTGGAACTGGCCTGTGCAGCGGCAATCATCTATTTCGCTCTGCCTAGCGAAGCCAATCCCGGTTACCTGACGGTGCTCGGCGTCTTCCTTGCTTCCTTCTCGCTGGCTCTTCTTTCCCATGCACCGGGTGGTCTGGGCGTCCTGGAAGTCACCTTTCTGGCCGCCATGCCCGAGTTCAGCACGACCGATGTCCTGGCCGCGCTGATCGTGTTCCGCGGTTTCTATTTGCTGCTGCCCTTTGCCCTGTCGCTGCTGGTGGTGCTGGGCTTCGAGTGGTCGCAATGGCATCAGAAGCGGGATGACAGCCTCTCGGGGTCTGCTGAAAAGAACAACCAATAATCGAGCGCGTGCCCGCTTCGTCTGAACATCACTCTCGCCTACACTGCGCGCCCGTTTGACTGCACAGACTGTTGATCCATGACTCTCGCCCTACCCGCCCGTGCCTGCGGCATCGATTTTGGCACCTCTAACTCCACCGTCGGCTGGCTACGTCCTGATCAGTCGCCCCTGATCGCGTTGGAAGACGGCAAGTTCACGCTGCCCTCGGTGGTGTTCTTCAATCAGGAAGAGCGTCGTCCCGCGTTTGGCCGCCTGGCTCTGCACGAATACCTGGACGGCTACGAGGGCCGTCTGATGCGCTCGCTGAAAAGCCTGCTGGGCTCCAAACTGCTGAAAAGCGAGACCACCGTGCTCGGCAGCGCCGTGCCCTTCAAACAGATCCTCGCTCTATTCATTGGCGAGTTGAAAAAACGCACCGAAATCGTCGCTGGCCGCAGCTTCGATCAGGTGGTATTGGGCCGTCCGGTGTTCTTCGTCGATGACGACCCCAAGGCCGATCAGGAGGCTGAAGACACCCTGGTAGCCGTTGCCCGCACGCTCGGCTTCAAGGACGTGTCTTTTCAATACGAACCGCTCGCTGCAGCCTTCGACTACGAGTCAGGCATCCAGAAGGAAGAGTTGGTTCTGATCGTCGACATTGGCGGCGGCACCTCGGACTTCTCTCTGGTACGTCTGTCCCCGCAACGCCGGCACAGCGCCGAACGTCAGGACGACATTCTCGCCACTGGCGGTGTGCACATCGGTGGTACTGACTTCGACAAGCAGCTCAGCCTGCAGGGCGTAATGCCCCTGTTCGGCTACGGCAGCCGGATGAAGAGCGATGCGCCGATGCCCACCAGCACCCACATGAACCTGGCCACCTGGCACACCATCAATGCGGTGTATGCGCAGAAGCACCAGTTGGCACTGAAGAACATGCGCTACGACATCGTCGACACTACCGGCATCGACCGCCTGTTCCGCCTAATCGAACAACGCGCCGGGCATTGGCTGGCAATCCAGGTGGAAGACAGCAAGATCGAACTCACCCATCGGGATCAACGATCCATCGACCTGTCACGCCTCGAGCCTAGCCTAAATGCCACGCTCAGCCGACCGCTGTTCGAACAGGCCATTGATGCCCAACTGCAACGCATCCGTACGGGTATCGAGGAATTGCTGACTCATGCAGGCGTGAACGCTGGCCAAGTCGACACGCTGTTTTTCACCGGCGGTTCCAGCAGCGTGCCGGCTCTGCGTGGCAATATCGCCAGCCTGCTGCCCAATGCACGACTGGTGGATGGCGATAGTTTCGGCGGTATCGGCAGCGGCCTGGCCTTGGAAGCCTTCAAGCGCTACGGCTAGGCGGCTGGAACGGCTCGATTGCACAACGCAAAAACGAAGAGGGCCCCCGTGAGTACGGGAGCCCTCGTTTTTAATGGGCGTGGTGCATCATCCCATGCTGCGCGGGAGCGGACTGCGGTGCGTCGGCTTGCACGGCAACCTCGACGGTTACCTCGCCTGCTTTCTCAAAACGCAGCGTCAGGGGAAAACGCTCCCCGGCCTGCATCTGCCGCGACAGCTCAAAGAGCATCACATGGTAGCCCCCCGGTACAAAATCCACCTGTTCGCCTGGCCCGATATCCACGACAGGCACGTGGCGCATCTTCATCAGGCCATCCACATGGGCGTGCTCGTGCAGCTCAGCCTTGCCGGCCACAGGTGTACTGGCCCCCAGCAAACGATCTGCCTCGGCCCCGGCGTTCTGCAAGACGAAATAGGCGGCCGCGGCGGCCGCCGTCGGCGGCATGGCTCGCGACCAGGGATGGTCGATATGGATAGCACCGGCTTCATAGCTGTGGGCCTGCGCCAGACCGCCCGCGACTAGGAAAACAACGCTCAACAAACATTTTTTCAGCGACATGGAAATTCCTCAAGGAGTGGCAAGAAGGAAGGAGGCCTGACGGCCGGTGTCTTCATTGCCACTTACGGGGCTCGAGGATGTTTCATCGGCCAGCGCCGACGTGGCGAACGCTTGCCGAGCCTGCGCGCTATAACGGGTGCGCGGCGGGCTGTCAGTAGTCGCCATCCCGCATTCTGGCCTGTATCGCTGAGAGCCGGCGTTTGACACAGCGGGCATCGCCAATCGTCCGCCCCTTCATCCGCCATTCGCCCATCACTCGGCCCTGCTCCACTGGCCGTACAAAACGCCGTTTTCAGCCCACTCAGTGCCAAACCACTCGCCTGGCCATGGTGCAGGCCACAAAAGTGCAGGCTGAGCAGCACGCCCATGCACAGCGTCCAGGCGAGCAACGGATGGGGATGGCGGAAGAAAGGCATGTGGCGAACTCTAGCATTGCCGGCGGTGCGGGCAAATCGCTGCTCTGTAGCGTGATGCCGCATGCTTGGCGTAACTACCCCAAATGCCCCTTACCTCCGATGGACTTTGTCGAAGTCATCCCCCTTGGGCGTGGCCTGGATACCTTGGGCTTCCTGACTGCGATAGTAGGTCTCGATGCTCAGACCGGGATCGATCTTTGCCTGGAGGATGCAGGTCTTCTCCTGCCAGGGGTAGGCCACCAGTTTCTCGCGCAGTCGTTTGCCCTCCGTGCGCAGCCAGGCCTTGGCATCGATATCACGCCAATAGCGTGGCGGGCGATTGGTCGCGGCATCGTGGGCGGCGGTCACCGGATCGAGGTGGCGGTTCTGTTCGAGCATCGGCAGATCCGGCAAGGGCTGTTGTACATCCATATAGCGCTGCAGGCAGTCCCAGAAGGCCAACAGGTTGGCCTTGTCCAGGCCCAGGCTATGCAGTCGGCCGGCCAGGCAGACCTTGGCACCGGTATACCGATGGTGCAGCCACAGGCCGTAGTCGTGACCACCGTGGGGCGTGACCATCAGCTGCATCACCGGATCGAACTCGTAGAATGGTGCCACGAAGGGTTTACGCAAGCGCCGGGCAATGGTCAGCGTGCCTGTCTGGCGGTTGAACTCGCTGCCGTCATGTTCATAAAAACGGGCATAGAGCCCGAGCAAGGCATCGGCCCCGATCAAGGCCATAAAGAACAAAAACATCCCCCACCAGAACGCGGTCTGCTCGGCCCAGAAGCCCCAGAGCGCACCTTCATGCCAACTGATCACCGCAGCGGTGATTACGACACCTACGGCCATCAACCAGTAGGCATAGTGCTGTTTGCGGGTGCCAAAGAGGAACATTGAGCCAAAAGCAATGGCAACCGTAAAAACACCTGAGAAAAATGTAGTACTGACAGTGACTGTCAGATTCAAACACTCTTCAAGTTTTACAAACCAAAACACCCAAGGAAAACCAAAGCAACACCACTTAATTACGAATAAGAGATGCGGAATCTTGCTGATATTTTCAAAGCGCCAGCGCTGGGCATCGCAAAATATCCGCTGTTCGCGTTTCTCCTGCTCCTGTCGCTCATACGCTTTATGCAACTCGGCGTTGAGTTGATATTCCACTTCAGTGGTAGGGTCCAGCCCGGCATAGTGACCCCAGTGCAGAGCGCTGTGCATAAACCCGGCATGCTCGTCCTTGCTCGGCGGCAGGTCCGGTATGCCGTCGGCACGGTAGGCACCGGGGCCATAGGGGATGTTCTGCTCCTGCACACTCATGCCTTGAACTCGCTGATCTCGATCTGCCAATAGGGTACGTCATCCGCTTGGGCCTTTGCCGCCGGACGGTTTCTGAAGGCCGGGTCATAAGCTTGCCAGCGCTTGGGCGTAGGCTGCGGCAAGACCAGCGCATGGGTAGTGCTGCCCGCTTGCCACAGGTGAAACTGGGCGCTGACCTTGAGCCGATGGGTGACGCTGGTGTAATGACGCTGCAAGGGCGACAGCTGCATAAGGGCGAACTGGCGGGGCAGGATATAGAGCACAGTGCCCTCGTCCAGTGGTAAAGCACTCAATTTGGGCTTGTCGATGCCTCGGCGTTCAATGCGCTCCACATTGAACGCCCCCGTGCGCGGCAGCACGCCGAGTTGCTCTTCTGCAAACAACTGGAAATCGTGTTCACCACGAAACATGGCCAGCAGCGGCGAGTGAATGGTAAGCACCCAATCCTCGTCGTCAAAGGCCTGGAGGGCCGGGTTGACGCAACTCCAGTGGCTATCGGGGGCGCTGGCCTGGCGTTCGGCTTCGATGCCTTGCAGCAGTGCCCGTTGTACTGGCAGTGCCTGTTTACGCCAGTCCTCCAGGCGAACGACCTGAATTACTGGCTTGCCCAGAATACCGAGCAACTGGGTATAGGCGACCTGCGGGTCTTGCAGGTGGGCGAAGCATCGATCATCACCCAATAGGCCGTCGAGCACACCGACCTGGCCGTGATCGCGACCGAACGGGCCGTTTTTCAGCAGCGCTTCGACATCGCTGTCGACCAGCCAGTTGGCCAGGATGCCACCACCGACAAACAACACGCCACCGGCAACCAGCACAAAAGGGTTGATGGCCATGCCAAAGGTGTAGGCCGTCCAGGCTGCACCGCCAGCGGCAGCAACGCCGTAGGCCAGAGCGGCATCATGGTCACCCTGGTGCCAAGCGCGCTTGGCATCCCAGGTCGCAAGGCCTGTGGTAAAAACCATTGCCCAGCCTGAAACAAGCCTCAATACAGGCAACTTGGTGCTGCCAGTCTGCTCATACAGGTTGGCAGCCCATTTGCTGGAGATTTTCGCCACATCGAAACGCGGCTTGTTAAGGGCACTCACCAAACCATTTTCAGAACCCAGTATCGGCTTGGTCAGATTGCCCAGTGCAACAGTGGTATCAGAGATAGCACTTATAAAGCCGAGAGCATATCTAGCGCGGCCATCCCCCTCCTCATCCTTTAACCCCCTCATCCCCACAATCTGCGCTTGCAAATTGAACAGCGCGCATACCACCGCCACCAAGGGCGCCGCTGGGGTTTCCAGCGTTGCCTGGATGGTACGGTTGGACTGCAGCTTCCAGGCGCTGAGCTTGTGCACCTGGGGATGATCCGCCGGGGCGGCGATCACGGTAATGCGACCGAGATTAGGCAACTGACGCCCTGCATGCCGAGAGCTGCTCGAACCAATCGAGTTCCCAGCCTGGTCATGCAGGGTGGCGTAGCGATAGTTCTTACGGGTCAATGTGCGGCGTTCCTCCGCCGTCAGGCCATACCTCAAGCCCGCGCCCTCAACCCCAAGAATCACCCAGCCCTGAGCCGTGGCATCGCCCTTGGTCATCAGCTTGAGCCCCCTCCAAGAGGGCGACAGATTTTCCAATATGCCAAAAGAAGGGGCGAACAGGCGAGACAGCTCGATATTGACCAGGCTACCGCTGAGCCGGTTGAGCTGGGTGCCCACGGCGATGGCGAAGAGGTCCATAAATTCGCCGACCAAGGCCGTCATATTTTTGTAGATGGCGAGTGTGCCGGCGGCAGGCGTATCAATGCTGGCCGCCTGCAACAGCGTGCTCAGGCCCATCCGTGCGGGGTCGGGCTCACGCGTTTGCATCAGCAGCGCCTGCACGCGCTTGGCCGCCTCGGGCAGTTCGCCGTCCACACTGGCGAGCATTCTGCGGGTCAGGGGATGTTTGGCTTGCAGCAGCGCCTGCATCAATCGATCAATGCTGGCGTCCAGCTCGGGGCTGGTTGACGTATGACACAGGGCATCACACTGCACTGGATTTTTGTTGAGCGCATCCAGAGCCTCGGTCAACCAGGCGTAGGGCTCCAGCAAACGCTCGTCATGACTGAACAGCCAATCCGCTACGACCACCTCCATCCGTCGTTCCAGTAGTTCAACCAGCCGCTTGAGCACACGTTCGAGGTGTCCGCGCGCTGCCCTGCGCTCTTCCTCGAACACGGTTTCCAGCAGACTCGGCTGGTCGAGCAGATCCTCGAATTTCGCTAGGGGATTGGCGCCTGGACGCATGACAGTGCTGTAAACCACCTGCGCGTAACGACCGTTCGGGCGATGGGCAATCAGGGCATTCAACGACAGCAGATAGGCCTCGGCCAGCCGGGCTTGTGCCGTGGCATGACGCAATGCAAATAACGGGTCATCGAGCATAAAGCCCACAAGCTTGGGGTAGCCACGCAGCTTCTTTTGCGCCAGCACGTCCTGGCCTGCTTCCAACCCGGGCAAAGGATGGGGTTGTTGGCCTTGCTGAACAGCGGCCAATTGCTCCTGAATGCGCTGCAGCTTGATGACCCATTCCGTTTCGGCGAATACAGCAAACGATGGTGTAAAGACTGCCGGATCAACCAGTGTGCTTTCCACATTGAAATCGCGTGCGCGCAGCCCCTCGACTTGCTGGTCGATCACGACGACGGGCATGGCCTGGGTTGGCTTCCACTGCTCGCCACCCACAACCGCCGCAGACCAGGCCGGGGCTACATTCTGGCAACGACTTTTGACCCTGCCGCCATGGGTTTCCAGCCACGCAATGTATTCCCAGGTCCAGACCATTTCGCTGTAGGCCATGCTGTACTGATCACCGACAAAACGGCCCTTAAGCAGCATGGGCACCAGCGTCAGCGCCAAGGGCTTGCCCACGGGCTCGCGGTTATCCGCTTGTTTGCCTTGCGCCGCTTGTTCACGCCAGTGGGCTACATCCACATCAGCCAGATTGCCCTGACCATCGCAGGCCAGCTCTCGCCACAGCTTGCCGTTCTGGAATACGTAGAGGCGCCCCGGCCGAGGCAATGCACCTTTCGGCGGTTTATCGTGCCGGTCATGCCCGGGCAAACGCGCCATGGGCACCACACCGAGCAAGGTATTCTGCTGAATCTCCGGCTCTTCCTCGTGGCTGCGCATCTCCGTTTCAATGACGATCTGCAGCATGCCGCCGTCAGTGCGCTCGATATTCAGCGCCAAACGTTCCCATCGCGCATTGTCGTACTCGGCACGTTTGCGCATGCCCTGTGCGATTGGCTGATCCTTCAGCCCACTCATGCCCTCTCCTCCGCGTCGATCAACTGCAACTGGCCACCCTGCTCGGGATCACCCCAGACATCGACGATCAGGGCCTGTGGCCCTTGCTCGCCCTGGTTGGGCAACGGCCGTTGTGGATTATTAATGTTGGCTTGTCCGATTTGTTCACCCACAGAGGCGGCATCAGTTGGTTTGGGAACAATCGGCACAATAGGCCTGGCCCCCGAACCACTCCCCGCACTCCCCCCCGAATTAATCTTCACCTGCCCACCCACCAGCGTTACACCGCTGGCATCTAGCTTGACGAAGCTGCCGCCGGCCTTGAGGGTGAGTTCGCTGCCGGCTTCCATGACCACTTTCATGCCGCTGGAAAGGTGAATTTCCTGACCGGCATCGATGAACTGCCCGGTGGCGATCTTCACGTGCTGGCTGCCGTTAACGGTCAGGTGATCATCGGCCTTCAGTTCAACCAGGCGGTTGCCCTCGGTGATGCGGTGTTCTTCGGCGCTCAGTTCGGTGTAGCTGTTGGCGATGACGCGGTCGTGGCGCTCGTGGCCGACGTGCACGACCTGGTCATGTTGAATGTGCTGCTCCCAGTCGCGCTGGGCGTGGATATAGATTTGCTCGGCATCTTTGCGATCTTCGATGCGCAGTTCATTGAAGCCGTCGCCTCCGGGGGAGCTGAGGGTTTTGAGCACTGTGCGGGTTTTATTGGCCGGCAGCTCGTAGGGCACCGGATTTTCGGTGTGGTACAGGCAGCCAGTGACCAGCGGCTGGTCGGGATCGCCTTCCAGGAAGCTGACCAGCACTTCCATGCCCACGCGGGGAATGCTTAAAGCACCGTAGCGGTCGCCGGCCCAGCCGCTGGCTACCCGCAGCCAGCAACTGCTCTTGTCGTCGGCTTGGCCTTCGCGATCCCAATGGAACTGAACTTTGATGCGGCCATAGGCATCGCAGTGGATCTCTTCGCCCTCTGGCCCGGTGACCACAGCGCTTTGGCTGCCCAGCACGCGCGGCTTGGGATGCTGCAACGCGGGCCGATACGGGGCGTCCCACGGCGTGGCGCTGAAGCGGTTGCGATAGCCTTGGATAAAACCATCGAGCGACGGACTGTCGCTGCCCATTTCGCCCAAAACCTGGGGCTGTTTACCCTCGTGATGCAGCTCGGTAAGCAGCCAGAGATCGTTCCAGTCAGTACGGGGGTGATCGGCCAGGGCGAGGAAATGCCCGCTGGCCAGTAGCGGCTGATCGCTTTCACCCTGCGCCACCTCAGCATCGTGGCGATGGCGTTCCAAGGCGCGCTGGCTGAGGTGTCTGCCGCGTTCGCGGTCAACGAAACGACCGGGAAAACCGTAATCCTCCAGCGCGGGGCCGGTCTCAACGGCGGCCTCGCCGGCCAGCAGCAGGCGAGGTTTTTCAAAATCGTAATCGCGACGAATCACATGGTTGGTACGCGTCGCCACACGTACGCCGAATTGTTTTATGGCCGGCTCGTCGGCAACCTGCCCGCTGCCAGGTTGGTACAGGGTGGGCGCCAGTTTCGGAAAGGGCGTCTGATCGTCGCCGAAGACCAGAACATGCCCGCCTGAACTGTGCTGGAAGTGGTAATGGATGCCCTCCTCCTCACACAGGCGCTGCACGAAGTGCAGATCGGATTCACCGTACTGCACGCAGTACGTACGCTCGGGATAGGTGGCGCCGAGCTGAAAACGATACGCGTCGGCTTGCATGCTGTGGGCATCGAACACCTGACGGATAATCTCCTCCACCGTCAGCTGCTGAAAGATGCGCTGTGTATAACTGTGGGCCAGGTACGCGAGGTGCGGGCGCAAGCCGAGCTGATAACGGGTCAGGCGCTCCCCGGAGTCGCCCTGGGCGATGCGATAGATCAGCCCATGTATGCCGTTGCCGTCTGCAGCAAAGGCCAGAAACGCCGGCTGATGCAGCAGGCTGTGCAGGTCGAGATCGGCGCGCTCGCTGACCAGTTCCAGCTCGAAGGCATAGGGCTGGCTGATGGCCTCAAAGCCGGTGAAGGCCAGCACCTGGAAGTCGTGCTCGACACCGGGAAGGCTCAGGCGAAACTGGGCGTGATTGGCGGGCGCGAACATGGGCGGTACCTCGTGATCGTCCGTGAATGAATCGTCCGTGAAACCCCTTCGGCCTGGGGCCGAAGGGTGCCTGGCTTTAGCCGACGTTCGCTGTGCGCCAGTCGTCGGAACCGGAGGTGCCGGCAACTTCGTGAGTCCAGACGATCTTGCGGTAGGTGAAGTAGACGTCTTCCAAGTGGGTGAAATGGGACATGGCCGGGTCCTGGCAGTTGGGCATGCGCGACTGCACGTCGACGATCACCGCATCTTCCAGCTCGATGGTGAAGTAGTGCTCCTGAGTGCCGGTGGCCGAGGTGCGGTACCACTCCAGGCGGCACTTGTTCAGGCGCTCGCCGGAGGTCAGGGCGTTGAAGATCAGCGGCGAGGACTTGTCGAACACCTTGGTGATCATCAGCGGCTTGTG
>NZ_JBQPXM010000007.1:0-218416 GCF_052245235.1 Pseudomonas sp. B392_1p | reverse complement strand
TCAGCACGGAACGGACGGATCATCTGCGAGTGGCAGCCGACGCAGCCTTCACGGATGTACAGGTCGCGACCTTCCAGTTGCAGCGCGGTGTAAGGCTTCATGCCTTCCACCGGCTCGTTGACCACGTCCTGGAAGAACAGCGGGACGATCTGGGTCAGGCCGCCGATGCTCACGGCGAGGATCATGAACAGGGTCAGCAGACCGATGTTCTTCTCGAGTTTCTCGTGCGATTTCATTAATGGGCTCCTTCGACCGTGTACTTCGCGGCAGCGGCAACGTCTTCAGGCTTGGCTGCACGGACGGTTTTCCAGGTGTTCCAGGCCATCAGCAGCATGCCGGAGAAGAACAGGGCACCACCGATTACCCGCACCACAAAGCCTGGGTGGCTGGCCACCAGGGTTTCGGCGAAGGAGTAGGTGAGGGTGCCGTCTTCGTTCACTGCGCGCCACATCAGGCCCTGGGCGATGCCGTTGACCCACATGGAGGCGATGTACAGCACGGTGCCGATGGTGGAGAGCCAGAAGTGGGCGTTGATCAGTGGGATGCTGTGCATCTCGTCGCGGCCGAACACTTTCGGGATCAGGTGGTACAGGGAGCCGATGGAAATCATCGCCACCCAGCCGAGGGCGCCGGCGTGCACGTGGCCGATGGTCCAGTCGGTGTAGTGGGACAGGGCGTTTACGGTCTTGATCGACATCATCGGACCTTCGAAGGTCGACATGCCGTAGAACGCCAGGGACACCACCAAAAAGCGCAGGATCGGGTCGGTGCGCAGCTTATGCCAGGCGCCCGACAGGGTCATCATGCCGTTGATCATGCCGCCCCAGCTGGGCGCCAGCAGGATGATTGACATCACCATGCCCAGGGATTGAGCCCAGTCCGGCAGCGCGGTGTAGTGCAAGTGGTGCGGACCGGCCCAGATATACAGGGTGATCAGCGCCCAGAAGTGCACGATGGACAGGCGATAGGAGTAGACCGGACGCTGGGCCTGCTTGGGCACGAAGTAGTACATCATGCCCAGGAACGCGGTGGTCAGAAAGAAGCCCACGGCGTTGTGCCCGTACCACCATTGCACCATGGCGTCGGTGGCGCCGGAGTACAGGGAGTAGGATTTGCTCCAGGTAACCGGGATTTCCAGGTTGTTGACGATGTGCAGCATCGCCACCACAAGGATGAAGGCGCCGAAGAACCAGTTGCCGACATACAGGTGTTTAACGTTACGCTTGAGCAGCGTTCCGAAGAACACGATGGCGTAGCTGACCCAGACGACGGCGATCAGGATATCGATCGGCCATTCCAGCTCGGCGTATTCTTTCGAGGTGGTCAGGCCCAGCGGCAGGGTAATCGCCGCCAGCACAATCACCAGTTGCCAGCCCCAGAAGGTGAACGCCGCCAGTTTGGGGGCGAACAGGGTGGTCTGGCAGGTACGCTGCACCGAGTAATAGGAGGTGGCGAACAGGGCGCAACCGCCAAAGGCGAAGATCACCGCATTGGTGTGCAGCGGACGCAGGCGTCCGAAGCTGGTCCAGGGGAGGTCGAAGTTGAGAAGTGGCCAAGCCAATTGGGCGGCGATGAGAACGCCGACGAGCATCCCGACGATGCCCCACACCACCGTCATGATGGCGAATTGGCGGACCACCTTATAGTTATAGGCGGTACTGGTTGCTGTGTTCATGTATGGGCTTCCATCCACGGTTTTGGGCAGATAGCTGCGCGCTGTCTTGACCGGAGAAGCCCGGATTCGTCAGCTTTTGCAGCGCGGTAAGGATGGTGAAAGGCACAATGGCCGATATTGATCCGGGTCAATGTCCACAGAAGGGGCAGGGGCAAGCGGGAGAGGAAAGTCTGTGCTGGTCGCGGCCTGCCGCCGAGACGCTGTGCACGCTTATTCTGGCCCATGGCGCGGGCGCGCCGATGGACAGCCCGTTCATGAACGAAATGGCTGAACGCCTTGTGGCCTGCGGGGTAGCCGTGGTGCGCTTCGAGTTTTCCTATATGGCGGCGCGCAGGGTGGACGGCACGCGCCGACCGCCTAATTCGCAAGGGCAGTTGCTCGATCACTGGCGGCAGGTGTATGCCCGGGTGCGGCAACAGGTCACGGGGCCGCTGGCCATTGGCGGCAAATCCATGGGCGGACGCATGGCCAGCATGCTCGCCGATGAGCTGCGGGCCGACGCGCTGATCTGCCTGGGTTATCCCTTCCACGCCGCCGGCAAGCCGGAGAAAACCCGCGTGGAACACCTGGCCGAACTGCGTACGCCGACGCTGATTTTACAGGGCGAGCGCGACGCGCTGGGTTCGCGTGACGAAGTGGCGAATTACCGGTTGGCGGCGACGATCCGCATCGAGTGGCTCGCCGCTGCCGACCATGACCTCAAGCCGTTGAAACGCTCAGGTTTCACCCATACACAGCATCTGCAGAGCAGTGCCGAGGCGATTGCCGAGTTTCTCGTCCCTGCCACTGCTGCGGGTTTTTTTAACGATTGAAGCGCTCCACCAGCGCATGCTGCCCTTGGGCGGTCTTGGTCAGCGCTTCGCTGAGCAGCGCCGTGTTGTTGGCCTCGGTGGTGGTCTGCTCGGCAAGCTGGGCGATGGTGTCGATGGTGCGGTTGATTTCTTCCGCCACGGAGCTTTGCTGCTCGGCCGCGGTTGCGATCTGGCTGGCCATGGTGGAAATGCTGTGAACGGCATCGCCAATGCCCACCAGCGCCTGATCGGCCTTGAGCACCTCACTGACGCTGGCATCCGCCTGGTGTCGGCCGTTTTCCATGGCAGAAACCGCGGCCGCCGCATTGCTCTGCAATTTCACGATCAATTGGTGAATATGCTCGGTGGAGTCACTGGTGCGCTTGGCCAGCGAGCGAACCTCATCGGCCACCACGGCGAAGCCGCGTCCCATCTCGCCAGCACGGGCGGCCTCGATGGCGGCGTTGAGCGCCAACAGGTTGGTCTGGTCGGCGATGCCCTTGATGACATCCACCATGCCGCCGATTTCGGTGCTGTCATCGGCCAGTCGGGCGACGGTGGTGCTGGATTCCCCCACAGCTTTGGACAGCTGCTCAATGGTCTGGCTGGCATGCGCAGCAATCGCGCGGCCTTCGTTGGCCAAGGCGTTGGCTTGCTGAGTGGCGGTCGCCGTGTGGCCAATGCTGCGTGCAACTTCCTGAGTGGCGCTGCTCAGCAGGTGGATCGAGGCCGCGACGGCTTCGGTTTCCTGACGTTGGCGCTTCAACCCCGCTGAGCTGCTGTTGGCCAGCCCGTCGGCTTGCAGCGCTTGGCGGGTGAGCCGCTCGGCGTTGTCCTGCAAGCGGGTCAGGCAGGTTTTCAAGTGGGCTTCCTGGCTGAGCATGGCCAGTTCGATGCGCCCTTGCACTCCTCGGCTGTCGGTATACATCTGGGCGATCAAGGGGTCGGCCATGCTTTGCTGCTGGCCTAGATGCAGCAGTCTACGCAGGCCACGGGTCTGCCAGCGCAAACCGATCAAGCCCAGGGGAACGCTGAGCACGGCGGCGACCGCAAACCCCCAGAAACTGTTTAGCTGCGCGCCCACGGCAAAGCCGATCTGGCTGACCAGAATGAACGGCAGCCAGTTGAGCAAAACCGGCAGCCAGCGATCACGGCGCGGCACCGGCGGCTTGCCGGCGTTGATGCGCTGATAGAGGGCTTCGGCACGCTGGATCTGTTCGCTTGTGGGCTTGACGCGTACCGACTCGTAACCAATCGTCTGGCCATCAACCAGGACGGGAACAACGTAGGCATTGACCCAGTAAAAATCGCCATTCTTGCAACGGTTCTTGACGATGCCCATCCACGGCTCGCCTTTTTTCAGGGTTGCCCACATGTGCTCGAATACCGCGGCCGGAACATCCGGGTGGCGTACCAGGTTGTGCGGT
This sequence comes from Pseudomonas sp. B392_1p, assembly GCF_052245235.1. Taxonomy (NCBI): domain Bacteria; kingdom Pseudomonadati; phylum Pseudomonadota; class Gammaproteobacteria; order Pseudomonadales; family Pseudomonadaceae; genus Pseudomonas; species Pseudomonas sp. B392_1p. The sequence continues at coordinate 214,523 of NZ_JBQPXM010000007.1, read as the reverse complement.
GCCCGCAGCAGCTCTTCGCGGGTGAACCCGCTGATGTGCATGAAGTGATCATTACAGTAGGTGATCTGACCTTTGAGGTCGGTGGTGGAGATCAGTCGCTGATGCGCAGGAAAACTCCGCTCATGCTGAGTGATGGGCTGATTGTTGCGCATGGGTAGGTATCCGTGTGGCGGCTCCTCCCGGATGGGCTGGAGCAAGAAGTTGACGTCATTATTAAATCGGCCAGACGCAAAAAAAAATGAGCCATTTGTCCAAAATCATTTTTCTTGATAATGGCTATGTGCTAGCGGCGGGTAATTCGTCAATGTGCCAGTAATTCACGCAAGACAAAATGAAGAATGCCGCCCGCCATGAAGAAGCGGGCTTCGTTGGCGGTGTCGATGCGGCATAGCACCGGGAAGTTGCTCTGCGTGCCATCCTCGCGCAGGACTTCAACAGTCAGTTGCTGGTGCGGCTCCAGGTGCGCGGAGAGCCCGCGGATATTGAGGGTTTCCCGGCCGCTCAGGCCCAGGCTGTGGCGATTTTGCCCCTCGACAAACTGAAGGGCCAGCACGCCCATGCCGATCAGGTTGGAGCGGTGAATGCGTTCGTAGCTTTCGGCGATCACGGCCTTGATGCCGAGCAGCGTAGTTCCTTTGGCCGCCCAGTCGCGCGATGAGCCGGTGCCGTATTCCTGGCCGGCAATCACCACCAGCGGTGTGCCCTGAGTCTGGTAGCGCATGGCGGCGTCGTAGATCGACAGTTTTTCCCCACCAGGTTGCAGCAGGGTATTGCCGCCTTCCTCCCCGCCGAGCATTTCGTTCTTGATGCGGATGTTGGCGAAGGTGCCGCGCATCATGACCTCATGGTTGCCGCGCCGGGAGCCATAGGAGTTGAAGTCCTGTGGCGGAACGCCCAAGGATTGCAGGTAAAGCCCGGCAGGAGAGCTGGCCTTGATATTGCCAGCTGGCGAAATATGGTCGGTGGTGATCGAATCGCCGAACAGGGCCAGGATGCGCGCGCCGAGGATATCCGTCGGTTCGCGGGCGGGCTGGCCAATTTCGGTGAAATACGGCGGATTCTGCACGTAGGTGGAATCGGCAGCCCATTGGTAGGTGGCGCCGCCGCTCACTGGCATGGACTGCCAGTGGGCATCGCCGCTGAACACGTCGGCGTATTGCTTGCGGAACATGGCGCCGTCCACGGCGCTGACTGCGGAGGCGACTTCGGCATTGCTGGGCCAGAGGTCGCGCAGGAACACCGGCTGGCCCTGTGGATCGAAGCCTAGCGGTTCCTGGGTCATGTCGATGCGCGTGGTCCCGGCCAGCGCAAAGGCCACCACCAGCGGGGGCGAGGCCAGCCAGTTGGCCTTGACCATCGGGTGCACGCGGCCTTCGAAGTTGCGGTTGCCGGACAGTACCGAGGAAACAATCAGGTCGTTGTCGATGATCGCTTGGCCAATCGGCTCGTCCAGCGGTCCGGAGTTGCCGATGCAGGTGGTGCAGCCGTAGCCTACCAGGTTGAAACCCAGGCTGTTCAGGTAGGGCGTCAGGCCCGCCTTGTCCAGGTAGTCGGTGACCACCTTGGAGCCGGGTGCCAGCGAGGATTTGACCCAGGGTTTGCGTTGCAGGCCGCGTTCGACGGCTTTTTTCGCCACCAGGCCGGCAGCCATCAACACGCTGGGGTTGGAGGTGTTGGTGCAGGACGTGATCGCCGCGATCACCACTGAGCCGTGTTTGAGGGCGAACTCTTCACCCGCGACGGGGAAGGCACTTTCGGCTTGCCGGATACGCCCGCTGGTTTCCAATAGCAAATCGAAGTTGCGGCCAATGTCGGGAAGCGACACACGATCTTGCGGTCGTTTGGGGCCGGCCAGCGAGGGTTGCACGCTGTCCAGTTCGAGTCTCAGTGCTTCGCTGAACAGCGGTTCCGGAGCCGTTGCATCGCGCCACAGACCCTGGGCTTTGCAATAGGCCTCAACCAGGGCGATGCGCTGTTCGTCGCGACCAGAGAGGCGCAGGTAGTCGAGGGTGATCTGGTCCACCGGGAAAAAGCCGCAGGTGGCACCGTATTCCGGTGCCATGTTGGCAATGGTGGCGCGATCGGCCAGGGGCAGGCTATCCAGGCCAGGGCCGTAGAATTCGACGAACTTGCCCACTACCCCGTGCTTGCGCAACTGCTGGGTGACGGTCAGTACCAGGTCGGTTGCCGTTACGCCTTCGCGCAATTGGCCGGTGAGGCGGAAACCGACCACTTCAGGAATCAGCATCGACACCGGCTGGCCGAGCATGGCGGCTTCGGCCTCGATACCGCCCACGCCCCAGCCAAGCACGCCGAGGCCGTTGACCATGGTGGTATGCGAGTCGGTGCCGACCAGGGTGTCGGGGTAGGCGTACGTCAGGCCCTCTTCTTCACGGGTCCACACTACCTGGGCCAGGTATTCGAGATTGACCTGGTGGCAGATGCCAGTGCCGGGCGGCACCACGCGGAAATTGGCGAAGGCCTGCTGGCCCCAGCGCAGGAAGGCATAGCGCTCGGCATTGCGTTGCATTTCGATGGCGACGTTGTCGGCGAAGGCGCTGGGATCGGCGAAGCGATCGACCATCACCGAGTGGTCGATGACCAGGTCCACTGGGGTTAGCGGATTGATGCGCTGCGGGTCGGCGCCGGCCTTGGCCATGGCATCGCGCATGGCGGCCAGATCGACGATGGCGGGTACACCGGTGAAATCCTGCATCAGCACGCGGGCTGGGCGGTAGCCAATCTCATGGTCCGAGCAGCGACGTTGCAACCAGTCGGCGATGGCCTGGCAATCCTCGGCCTGTACGGTCGTTCCGTCTTCCCAGCGCAGCAGGTTTTCCAGCAAGACCTTGAGCGAAAGGGGCAGGCGGCTGATATCGCCCAGGCTTTTTGACGCTTCCGGCAAGCTGAAGTAGTGATAGGTCTGGCCGCTGATTTCAAGGCTGCGGCGGCAGTTCAGGCTGTCCTTTGACGGCATGAGGAGGGCTCCTGGCTGGGTGGCGACACTGTCGACAGGCTTGCTCTGCACTTGACCGGAAGTGCGCGTCAAGGGTTCCCCTGCCGTTTTATCATGCGCTCCCCTCCAAGGAGACATTCCATGAATACCCTGCTTTTCCATTGCCGCCCCGGTTTCGAGGGCGAGGTCTGCGCTGAAATCTCCCACCACGCCGCCCGTCTGGAAGTCCCATGTTATGCCAAGGGCAAGGCGGGCGGCGGCTTTACCGAGTTTATCTGCCAGGGCAACGGTGACAGCGAGCGCCTGATGCGCAAACTGCGTTTTTCTGACCTGATCTTTGCCCGCCAGTGGGCGCGCGGTAGCTGGCTGCAATTGCCGGAAAGCGACCGCATCAGTGTGTTATTGGATTATCTGATTGCCTACCCGGTGTGCGGCAGCCTGTGGCTGGAGGTGCTGGACACCAACGACGGCAAGGAATTGTCGACCTTCTGCAAGCGGTTCGAAGGGCCATTGCGCAAGGCCTTGAGCAAGTCTGGTCGGCTGGTCGAGGATGCGCGCAAGCCGCGCCTGCAGCTGACGTTCAAGAGCGGGCGGGAAGTCTTCGTGGGGCTGGCCGAGGCGGGAAATGCAGCCCTCTGGCCCATGGGCATTCCGCGTCTGAAATTTCCTCGCGAAGCACCGAGCCGTTCGACCCTCAAGCTGGAAGAAGCCTGGCACCAGTTCATTCCGCACGAGCAATGGCCGGAGCGCTTGTCTTCTGAGATGACGGCCGTGGACCTGGGCGCCGCGCCGGGCGGTTGGACCTGGCAACTGGTCAAGCGGCAGATGAGTGTCATCGCCGTGGACAATGGTCCGATGGACGAGAGCCTGATGGACAGCGGCCTGGTCGAACATTTGCAGGCCGATGGCTTTCAGTTCAAGCCGCGCCATCCGGTGGATTGGATGGTCTGCGATATCGTCGAGAAGCCGGCGCGTAATGCCGCCTTGCTGGAAACCTGGATCGGCGAAGGGCGGTGCCGCGAGGCGGTGGTGAATTTAAAGTTGCCCATGAAGCAGCGTTACGTGGAAGTGCAGCGCCTGCTGGCGCGCATTGCGGAGGGGCTCAAGGCGCGTGGTGTGAAAGTCTCCATCGCGTGCAAGCAGCTGTATCACGACCGCGAGGAGGTTACCTGCCACCTGCGCCGTTTGTAACCTGTCGGCACGCCCAGTAGCTCTGTTTGTGGCCGCGTGACTGGTAGTCGCGAGCAAGGCGCTCAGCCTGTTCGCGGCTCAGGTTGGCTTGCAGGACGAATTCGTTGCCGTTGTCGTCCAGGCGTTTGACGCACCAGGATGTGTCCATGGCGTTGCTTTCCTGTCTGGGCTCGCAACGGGCTTTGCGCCACAATAGCGGCCTGTTTCTGGAGTAGCCCATGACTTCTTTGCAACCCGACGCCATTCTCGACGCCAGCGGGCTCAATTGCCCGGAACCGGTGATGATGCTGCACAACAAGGTGCGCGATCTGCACGGCGGTGACCTGCTCAAGGTGATCGCCACCGACCCGTCCACTCGCCGCGACATTCCCAAGTTCTGCGTGTTCCTCGGTCATGAGCTGCTGGAGCAGGCAGAACAGGACGGCCAGTACCTGTATTGGATTCGCAAGAAGGTGGACTGAAAGGGCGTGGTGCGCCGAGCCACCGACCTGGGCGCTTATTGGGCGCTCAGCATGGCGGCTTTTGCCTCTCCCTTGCTCCGAGCCTCGCGAATCACTCGTCGCGCGCTGCGTGCCAAGCGCCAACCAAGCAGTAGCGCGGCGCAGCTCAGGCCGATGATCAGCCCCTGCCAAAGCCCGCGCGGACCGCTGGGCTCGCCCCAGATATCGGTGAGCCCCAGGCTGTAGCCCATGCTCAAGCCAATGCCCCAGTAGCAGAACAGGGTAATCAGCATGGTCGCGCGGGTATCCTGATAGCCGCGCAGCGCGCCAGCAGAAGTGACCTGGATGCTGTCGGAGAACTGGAACAGCGCAGCATAAATCAGCAACGAGGTGGCCACGGCGAGTACGGCCGGGTCAGGGGTATAGATGCGCGCGATTTCCTCGGTAAACAGCAACACCAGGCTGCAGGAGAAACAGGCGTAGCACAGCGCCACGGCAATCCCTACGCCTGCTGAGAAGCGTGCTTCGCGAGGCTCCTGACGCCCCAGGGCCTGGCCGACCCGAACGGTTACCGCCATGCCCAGGGAGTAGGGCACCATGAAAATCATCGACGAAATGTTCAGGGCGATCTGATGCCCGGCCACCACGCTGGCACCCAGGCTGCCAATCAGCAGGGCGATTACCGAGAAGATGCTCGCTTCGGCGAATACCGCGATGCCAATGGGTACACCAATGGTCAGCAAGCGGCGAATGCTCGGCCAATGGGGGCGGTCGAAGCGCAGGAACAGCCCGCAGGATTTGTAATACGGTGCCCACTTCACCCAGACGAGCATGCCCAACAGCATGGCGGCCATGACGATGGCCGTGGCCCAGCCGCAGCCCACTCCGCCCATGGCCGGCACGCCGAGCTTGCCGTAGATGAAGATGTAGTTGAGGGGAATGTTCAGTAGAAGGCCCAGCAGGCCTATCACCATGCTCGGGCGGGTATGCCCTAGGGCATCACTGAAGCAGCGCAGCACGTGATACAGGGCCACAAAGGGGAAGCCGCAGGCCACCCCGCGCAGGTAGCCCATGGATAACTCGACCAGTTCGGCCTCCACGTTCATCCAGTGCAAAACCGGCTCGGCGTTCCACAACAATACGGCGGCTGCGCAGCCGATCGACAGCCCCAGCCACAGTGCCTGGCGCACCAGCGGGCCGATCTCGGCCTCCTGGCCGGCGCCGAAGCGCCGCGCCACTTTGGGCGTGGTGGCCAGCAGAATACCGGTCATCAGCAGAAAGACCGGCATCCAGATCGAATTGCCCAGCGCCACGGCAGCCAGGTCATGGGGGCTGACGCGACCGGCCATCACCGTGTCGACGAAGCCCATGGCGGTAGTGGACAGCTGAGCAATGATAATCGGCGTGGCGAGGGTGAGCAGGGCACGAACTTCGCGACGCACTCGGGTACTGCGAGACTGGGCGGGCATGTGGGAGCAAACTGCGGAAAAACGCCGATTCTACGCGTTGGAGAGTGCCGCAGGAAGCTGCGCGCGGTTTCGCCGCAGCGTGGGAGCCGATGACCTCTGACAACGCCTGTCGCGTTTTGCGCCTAGAATGTCGGCCTCGTTTTCGGAGACCCATGCCATGCATATTCTTGCCGATGAAAATATTCCTCTGGTTGAGGCGTTCTTCGCGTCGTTTGGCAGCATCCAGCGCCAGCCGGGACGCGCCTTCACGGCCGAGGCGTTGGCTCGTGCCGATGTGCTGCTGGTGCGTTCGGTAACCCAGGTCGATGCTCGGTTGCTGGCGGGCAGTCCAGTGCGTTTTGTCGGCACCTGCACCATTGGCACCGATCACCTGGATCTGGATTACCTGGCGGACGCCGACATTGCCTGGGCCAGCGCGCCAGGCTGCAATGCGCGCGGTGTGGTGGATTATGTTCTCGGCAGCCTGCTGGCGCTGGCCGAGGCGCAGGGCGTGCCGTTAAGCGAGCGCTGCTACGGCGTGGTCGGCGCCGGGCAGGTGGGCGGGCGGCTGGTCGAGGTGCTGCGTGGTCTGGGGTGGCGCGTGCTGGTCTGCGATCCGCCCCGGGCAGCGCGTGAAGAGGGGGGTGACTTTGTCGACTTGCCAACCATTTTGGCGGAGTGCGATGTGATCAGCCTGCATACGCCGCTGACCGGCGAGGGGCAGTGGCCAACCCGTCATCTGTTTGGTGTTGAACAGCTCGCGCGTCTCAAGCCCGGCGCCTGGCTGATCAACGCCAGCCGTGGCGAGGTGGTCGATAACGCGGCGCTGCTTGACGTGCTGCAGCAACGCCCCGATCTGGAGGCGGTGCTGGATGTCTGGGAGGGTGAGCCGCAGGTGGATGTCGTTCTGGCTCAGCGTTGCCGTATCGCTACGCCGCATATCGCCGGTTACAGCCTGGAAGGCAAGGCGCGCGGCACCGCGCAGATTTACCGCGCGTTCTGTGAGCATCTGGGCGTGGCGCCCACGGTGAGTCTGGAAACCTTGCTGCCGCCTGCCTGGTTGCCGCAGCTGAGCTTGCAGGCGGGTGCGGATCTGGAGTGGGCACTGGCTGCGCTGTGTCGTGTGGTTTATGACCCACGGCGCGACGATGCGAGTTTCCGTCGCTCGTTGGTGGGGAACGCACAGGCTCGGCGGCTGGGATTCGATGCGTTGCGCAAACATTATCCACCTCGCCGTGAAATCGACGGGCTGCAGGTTCGGCTGCAAGGCGATGCGCCAGAACTGGCTGGACTGGTGAGGGCCTTGGGGGCAGAACTGCTCTGATACCTGAACGGGCGAGGCCCACATTGGCTGCGGTTGGGCGCGGCGGCGCGATTCATAGGAATATACGAAAAGGCCGGCACCTATGAGGCTGCCGGCCTTGATCATTTCGCGGGTGACCTGGAGGGGTCACGCTGGGTAGTTCAGTCTTTTGGGGGCTGTTGTCGTTGCTGGCTTTCGTCGAGTTCGCGACAGGCTTGCTGGATCATCGACTCGGTGATCGGAACTTCACGCCCCAATTCGTCGATGATGGCGCCAAAGGCGACGGATTGCAGATCCAGAGCGAGATCCGGGCGCTGGGAGGTGCTGGTTTGTGGATTCATGGCGGCTCCTTATCAGTGTTCCACATCGATCGACGTCAGATACAGACTAGGAACTTTAGATGAAGCTGTCATGACAGCAAGTCACAGTTATCAGCAACGGCCGGGGCGGGCATGGCCGACCCCGGAGCTACTATTTCAGTGGTATTCGCACAGGTAAGCAGTGTCCACGGCGACGCGCAGCTGGAACTTGCTATCGGCTGGTACGTTGAACTGGCTACCAGCCTGGTAGGTTTCCCAGCTGTCGCTGCCCGGCAGCTTGACGGTCAGGGCGCCGGCGACCACGTGCATGATCTCGCTCTTGCCGGTGCCGAATTCGTATTCGCCGGGGGCCATGACGCCGATGGTGGCGGTGCCTTGATTCAGGCCGAAAGCGATGGACTTGACGGTGCCGTCGAAATACTCGTTGACTTTGAACATGGGAAGGCTTCCTTGAGGTAAAAAACGCTCGCCAGTATGCCCAGCCGCCCGTGCGGCGTCATCTGCTTTACAGTGCTGCGATATGCTTGTGTGTCACGGGTTAGAGCGTATGGATATGACTAAAATCAGATCCCGCGCTCGCACCGGCAATGCAATGGCTGTGCTTGAACAAGAGTCGATCACTGGCTGCCCACGGGCTACCTGGTGCGTTAGAAACGTAAAATGTTGTGTGCAAAAGCCAAAAAGCTGGCGCAAAGCGTAAACGTTTCCGGTATAGTGCTCGCCGGTCGATCATTCGGCCCCGTTCAGGTAGGCAATTCCACGAAGCGCCGCTTCCGCTGTATGTCCGCCCTTCGGACGTCCTTGACGTTACATTCATAATCATCACGCGTTCTCGCAAATCCTCGCCGACAAGGCTGCCAGGGTGACCCAAAAGGTCAGTACATGGCATGCGCAGCTTTGGCTCATGGGTGTTTGCGGATGCATTTGAGGCAAACTCCATGACCCAAGAAACCGTCGGCTTCGCCGCGCTCGGTATTAATCCTTCCGTTCTCGCTGCAGTCATCGCCGCAGGCTACGAAGAGCCGTCTCCGATCCAGGCTCAAGCGATCCCGATGATCCTTGAAGGCCACGACATGATCGGCCAGGCGCAGACCGGGACCGGCAAGACCGCCGCGTTTGCCCTGCCGATCCTGTCCAAGATCGACCCGGCCAAGCGTGAACCCCAGGCGCTGATCCTCGCGCCGACCCGCGAGCTGGCCCTGCAGGTGGCCACCGCGTTTGAAACCTATTCCACCCAGATGCCCGGCCTCGGCGTGGTTGCCGTCTACGGCGGCGCGCCCATGGGCCCGCAGCTCAAGGCCATTCGTCAAGGCGCTCAGGTGCTGGTGGCGACGCCGGGCCGTCTGGTCGATCACCTGAGCCGTAACGACAAACTGCTCTCGACCATCCAGTATCTGGTGCTCGACGAAGCCGACGAAATGCTCAAGCTGGGCTTTATGGATGACCTGGAGGTGATCTTCGAGGCCATGCCGGAAAGCCGTCAGAGCGTGCTGTTCTCCGCCACTCTGCCGCACTCGATCCGTGCCATCGCCGAAAAGCACTTGCGCGAGCCGAAGCACATCAAGATCGCCGCCAAGACCCAGACCGTGGCGCGCATTGATCAGGCGCACCTGATGATTCACGCCGACCAGAAGATCTCGGCTGTGTGCCGTCTGCTGGAAGTCGAGGACTTCGATGCGCTGATCGCCTTCGTGCGTACCAAGCAAGCCACTCTGGATCTAGCCGCCGCGCTGGAAGCCAAGGGTTACAAGGCTGCCGCGCTGAATGGCGATATCGCCCAGAACCAGCGTGAGCGCGTCATCGACTCGCTCAAGGATGGCCGTCTGGACATCGTCGTTGCCACCGACGTGGCGGCCCGTGGCCTTGACGTGCCGCGCATCACTCACGTGCTCAACGTTGACATGCCCTACGACCCGGAGTCCTATGTACACCGTATCGGTCGTACCGGTCGTGCCGGTCGCGAAGGTCGCGCGCTGCTGCTGGTTACCCCGCGTGAGCGTCGCATGTTGCAGGTCATTGAGCGTGTCACCGGCCAGAAGGTTGTCGAAGCCCAGCTGCCCAACGCGCAGCAGGTGCTGGATGCACGTATCAAGAAACTGACCAACAGCCTGCGTCCGCTGATTGCTGATGCTGAAGTCAGTCACGGCGAGCTGTTTGACCGCCTGGTTGCTGACCTCGACTGCAGTCCGCGTGCTCTTGCCGCGGCCATGCTGCGCAAGGCCACTAATGGTCAGGCGCTGAGCCTGGCTGAAGTGCAGAGCGAGCAGCCACTGGTGCCGTCCGCAACGCGTGAACGTCGCGAACGTGATGGCGATCGCAGCAGTGAGCGCAGCGAATACCGTGAGCGTCGCGCTCCTGTACAGCTGACTGAGGGTCGCGCACGTTGCCGCACCTCGCTGGGGACCCGCGACGGCATCGCCGCGAAGAACCTGCTTGGCGCGATTCTCAACGAAGGTGGCCTGGCTCGCGAAGCCATCGGCCGCATCCAGATTCGCGAAACCTTCAGCCTGATCGAACTGCCGGAAGACGGTTTGGACCGTCTGCTCGGTAAGCTCAAGGACACCCGCGTTGCTGGCAAGGCTCTCAAGCTGCGTCGCTATCGCGAGGATTGATCCTCGGCTGAACGAAAAACCCCGCATTTGCGGGGTTTTTTTATGGGAATTTGCTGCTGACGGTGTTACGGACCCTTCAATAACCCAGCCAGTACAGGCACAGCGACAAGGTGACCAGCGAGCCCAGCGTCGAATACAGCACGGCGCGGGACACCCGCGTCGCGGTGCGCTGGTAGTACTCGGCCAGCATATAGGGGCCGGTGCCGGTGGGCAGGGCGCTGAGCAGCAGGGCGGCGTGCGCCCACAGGGACGGCAGTTCAAGCAGCTGAAAGGCAACGTACCAGGTAATCAGCGGCTGAATAATGAGTTTCATGCCCGTCAGAGCCAGGCTGCCTTCACTGTCCCCGCGTTGCTCGTGAGCTAGAAACAGGCCCAGTGAGACCAGTGCGCAGGGCGTGGTGGCCGCGCCGAGCAGGCGCAGCAGTTCGGCCAAAGCCTGGGGCAGCGGCTGGCCGCCTGCGGCCCAGAGCGCGCCGAGTATCGGCGAGATCACCAGCGGATTCTTCAGCAGCGCCAGGCTGACCTTGCGCACCGCCGCGCCCAGGGATTTTTCGCCTTGCAGCGCCACTTCAATGCCCACCACGGCGATCGCAAAAAGTCCACAGACCACCACCAGGGTGGCGATCAACGCCGGCTCCAGTCCGCCTTCGCCAAACACCAGAATGCACAGCGGAATGCCGACGTAACCGGTATTGGCGTAGGCCGCGCTGAGCCCATCGATATTGGCGTCGGCCAACGGTGCGGAGCGTTTGAGGCGATAGAGCAAAGTCAAAATGAATACCGCGAGGCTGCCTCCGCCGAAGGCGAGCAGAAAGCCTGGTTGCCATAGACTCTCCCAGCTGGAATTGGCCGTGACGCTGAACAGCAGTGCCGGCAGCGCCAGCCAAACCACGAAGCGGTTGATTTCCGAGGCGGCGTGCGGGCCGAGGCGGTTGGTTTTGCGGCACACATAGCCGATCAGAATCAGCGCAAAAATCGGCAGGATGACATTGATGACCGAGGACATAGGGGCGGCATTGACCTGACAGTGAAAGCTGCAGGCTACCCGACCGCGGAGACAAGGCCAATTGCCATGCTGCCGGAGCCATCACGGTTTTGGTCGAACCGGAGCCTGGGCACCCTGTCTATTCCCCGAATCCCCTAGGAGAAGCCCTGTGCTCCGTCTGTTATTGATCGTCTGGCTGATGACTTGCAGCGCCGCTATGCAGGCCCGTGACTACCGCTACAGCGACGCCCATCTGCACTATGTGGATTTCTTCCAGGAGAGCGAGGGCATGGACCGCCTGTTCAAGGCGATGAACGCGGCGGGGGCCGAGCATGTGATGCTGGCCGGTATTCCGGTGGCGAAGAAATGGCACGAAGACGAGCCGAAACGGCCGCGTTACTACGCCGGGGATGACGCGGGGGTTTATTGGTACAGCGCCACCGATGTGCTGGTTGCCGCCGCGGTGAAGCAGTTGCCGCCTGAGCGCCGTCGCCGCGTGCATCCTTTTCTCTCCGGGTTCAACCCGGCAGACAAGAATGCCGATGCCCATGTGCGGCGCATGCTGGAATTGGACCCGGGCCTCTGGCAGGGCCTGGGAGAAGTCTTCACCCGCCACGACGATCTGACCGCCTTGACCTATGGAGACATTCCCCGGGCCAACAACGAGGCGATGACACGTATCTATCACCTGGCTGCCGAGTATGATTTACCGGTGATGGTGCATTCCAATATCACCTCCAAGCGCGAGCGCAATCCGCTGTACCTGGCGGAAATCGAAGCGCCTCTGCGCAACCATCCCCATGTGCGTTTCATCTGGGCCCACGCTGGCACCAGCATGGAATTGCACCGCCACCAGGAAAAGCTGGCCTTTCTAAGGCCAACACTCGAGCGCCTGCTGGCGGACTATCCCAACCTGTATATCGATCTGTCCTGGACCCTGTTGCGGCCCTATTTGCTCGACGAAGAGGGCACGCCCGATCCGCACTGGCTGGCGCTGGTAGAGCGCTATCCCGAGCGTTTCATGCTCGGTTCCGACTTGGTGGGCAGCTTCGGCAATCTGGGGGAACACCTGAGAGCCTTCGAGCCGTTCCTTGATGCATTGCCCGCCAAGGTGGCGCAGCGGGTGGCGCGGGATAATTTCCTGGCGATTCTCCCGGGTAAACAGGGTCTGTGACTGATAATTCATCTGACGAACGGTAGGTCATTATCTTTCAGGTTGGCTGGGCACGGTCGATATCTAGGCGTGAATCATTTTAGGACGTTGTCATGTCGCTTCGAAATCTCAATATCGCCCCTCGTGCCGCACTAGGGTTCGGGCTGATTGCCTTCATCGTATTGTTGATGGGGCTGTATGCCCTCAATCAGATGGCGGGCATGCGCACTCAGGCCAAAGAAGTGGACGAGCTCTGGTTGCCGAGCGTTGTGACCCTGGGTGAACTGGAGCAGTCCATGCAGCGCATCCGGACGTTGACGTTGCGTCTGTCGGTTCAGCGTGATGACGCTACCACACGCACGACGCTGGCCCAGTTACAGGAGATTCGCAGTGGATTGGATGTTCTGCAGGCAACGTTCGATGACCTCATTTCTTCGCCAAATGAGCAGGCTGCTTTCGCGCGATTTCAGGATGCCCAGCAAAGATATTTCGGCGAGCAGCAGAAAATCATCGCCCGTTTGCAGGTAGGCGACGTCCAGGGCGCCGCTGTAGTGGGTGCTGGCGTGATCAACAATCACGCCGATGCCATTACTTCGGCGCTAGACAGCCTGAGAACAATGAATGTTCAAGGCGCCAGAGCCGCGGCTAACTATTCCACCGAAGTCTACGAAAGCGCGGTGCTGGGCGTGATTGTGGCGATCATAGTGGCCGCTTTGCTCACCGTGTTGCTTGCCGTGTTGTTTACCCGCAGCATCGTCCAGCCCCTTAACCAGGCCGTGCGTGTGGCTGGCAGCGTTGCTGATGGCGACCTGAGCCAAAGCATTCAAGTAGAGGGACGTGACGAGCCCGCCCGCCTGCTGCAGGCGCTGCAGACCATGCAGGAAAAGCTGCGCGCGACTGTGCAACAGATTTCCGATTCGTCCAATCAGCTGGCTTCTGCCGCAGAAGAGCTCAACGCTGTTACCGAAGACTCTTCACGCGGCCTGCACCAGCAGAACGAGCAGATCGAGCAGGCGGCTACCGCTGTCAACGAAATGACCAGCGCGGTAGAGGAGGTAGCGCGCAATGCGGTTAGCACCTCTGAAGCCTCCAGCGAAACCAATACCACGGCGCTGCAGGGTCGCGAGCAGGTGCTGCAGACGGTGGATTCGATCGGTCAACTGGCCGCCGATGTGAACGGCACCGCCAGCCAGGTGGAGAAGCTGGCCGCCAATGTGCGAGACATCGCTCAGGTGCTCGAAGTAATTCGTTCCATTGCCGACCAGACCAACCTGCTGGCGCTCAATGCGGCCATCGAGGCTGCACGGGCCGGCGAACACGGGCGGGGTTTTGCGGTGGTGGCCGACGAGGTGCGTGCTTTGGCACACCGTACCCAACAGTCCACCCAGGAAATCGAACAGATGATCGGGGGTATCCATGCCGAAACCGACCAGGCGGTCAGTTCCATGCAGAACAGCACCCAGCGTGCGCGTGGCAGTCTGGAAGTGGCCCAGGCTGCCGGCGCAGCGCTGGAGCGCATTGCCTCGGCCATCATGGGCATTAACGAGCGCAACCTGGTGATCGCCAGCGCCGCCGAAGAGCAGGCCCATGTGGCGCGGGAGGTGGACCGCAACCTGGTGAATATCCGCGATCTGTCACTGCAAAGCGCCGCGGGCGCCAATCAGACCAGCGCTGCCAGCCAAGAGCTTTCGCGCCTGGCCGTGGACCTCAATGGTCTGGTGACACGTTTCCGGTTGTAAACTGACCGGTGCGCCTTTGGTTGAATAAGGCGTGCCGGAAACCGGCCAACCCGTTGGCCGTTCCAGACTTGGGCCACATCGCCATTCGACTCACCCCGCAGAAGGAGGCTCGCCTACAATGGCGCGTTCTTTCTGCGCCTGGGGTATGAATGGATATTGAGCTTGCCCGTACCTTCATTGAAATTGCCCGCTGTGGCAGCTTCATCGCTGCCGCCGAGCGTTTGCACGTCACCCAGACGGCTATCACTGCGCGGGTGCAGAAACTTGAGAGCCATCTAGGCTGCACGCTGTTCGTACGCAATCGGGCAGGTGCCCGCCTGACCGCCAATGGCGACAAGTTCATTGTCTATGCCAGGCAACTGGTGCAAACCTGGGAAGCCGCCCAGCGAGACTTGCCGTTGCCCCAGGGGTTTCACACCATCCTGCGGGTGGGGGGCGAAATCAGTCTGTGTAATCCGTTGATGCTCGACTGGGTGCGCGCGTTGCGCACGGCGATTCCTTCCCATGCGACTCGCGCTGAAATAGCCGATGGCCCGACCCTGTTGCGACAGATCGAGCAGGGCATGCTGGACGCTGCGCTGGTTTACCAGCCGGCCTATTGGCCAGAGTTGCAGGTCGAGCAGATCCTGGAGGAAAAACTGATCCAGGTGTGCCAGCCGGCGATGCCGGAGCCTTATGTGTATGTCGACTGGGGCGAAGGCTTTCGACACCAGCACAATGCGGCCTTGCCGGACAAGGCCAGGGCGGCGATCAGTTTCAATCTTGGCCCGTTGGCCTTGCAGTACATCCTCGACAGTGGCGGCTCAGGCTATTTTCGCCGCCGGGTGGTGGAGAGCTATCTGGAGAGTGGCGTACTGGCGCGGGTTCCCGCCGCGCCAGAGTTCAGTTATCCCACTTGGCTGGTGTATTCGCGCGAGCGCGACTCGGACGTGTTGCAGCAGGCCCTGCGAGTCCTCCGAGAGGTGGTGCAGCGCGACCAGGACTGGTCCCAGCGCTGGGACCCGGTCATTTAGTTCAGGCGCTTGCTAGTTTCTGCCTGTGGTCGCTTTCCAACGGAAAGCGAAAGTCCAGGTTACGCAACAGGTGCTGCTGCAAGCCGGCAATCAGGTCGGTCTGGGTAAGCATGCCCACCAGGCGTCCCTGTTCCAGTACCGGCAGGCAATGCAGGCCCTGGCCGGACAGCAATGGAATCAGCTCGACAACGTGTGCATTGCTGTCGATGGTGGTCACCGGGCTGCTCATCACTTCGCCCAGCAGCGTTTCCCGTCGGCGTCTCAGCCGGCCCAGCAAACTGAAACGGCCGCTGCCTGAGGATTTTCCGATCAGGTCGACGATGCTGATGATGCCAGCCAGATGTCCGGCCTCGTCCAGCACCGGCAGGTTGCGCAAGCGGTGCTGCTTGAGCGTGGCCAGTGCCTGGTCGACGGTGGTGTTCACCGTGCCGCAGCGCAAATCGCGGGACATGATCTGGCTCACGCGGATTTCACCCATGCTGCGCCGCAGCGCGTGACGCTGTGTGCTGCGCATGATCTCTTCGAGATCCTCGCGGGTGACGTCGACGAATTCGCCAAAGTCCTCCAGTGCCTGCTGCAGGTCTTCACTGGAAATGCCCGCGCGGGTTTGTGGGTCGGGGTCCAAGGTGTGGTGCAGGTCGGCAGCCACCGTGGGCGCCTTGGGATAACGCACCCGGGTCAGGTTGTTGTACAGCAATGCGCAGGAGAGCAGGCACGCGGCGTTCACCAGCACGGGCAGCAGCGCAAAAAAGGTCTGCTCGCTAGCGGGGCTGCCCAGCGTTACGCACAGTGCCACCGCGCCACCTGGCGGATGCAGGCAGCGCAGCAGGTACATCAGCAGCAACGATGCGCCAATCGCAAGGCTTGCGGCATACAGGGTTTGGCCGGCCACATGCACGGTCACGCTGGCGACCAGCGAGGCCGTCAGATAACTGCCAACGATGGACCAGGGCTGTGCCAGGGCACCAGATGACACCGCAAACAGCAAAATCGCCGAGGCGCCCAGCGGCCCGATCAGTTGCAGGGTGATCGCCTCGCCGAACAACTGGCGACAGATTTCAGCGCTGCACAGGATGGCCAGTGCTGCGCCTAAGGAGGCGCGCAGCCATTCACGTGGGCGGGTTGTGGTGGGGGCCGGAAGAAAACCGCCGAGCCAGGTGCGTAGCGAAGAAGTGGGTCGAGTCATGGTCACTAAGTAAGAAATAAAACACAGAGGGCACCGAGGTGCCCTGAAAAGGCGGTGCGTGGAGCGTGCCGGAAACTCCTAAGGAGAGGCGTTGCGAGGCCTCTTTTAGGCGTCGAAATGCCCGTCGGCCTGCGGGTGGGATTCCACCCGCTCGCAGATTCTCCCGGTCTCGGCAGTCATCAGTCGGGCCGCCTCGGGATCGTCGGCGAAGGGCAGCAACGCGGCTTGCTCTTCATCGTGACCCGACAGGCGCAACAGGCTAAGAGCTGCGCAGTACATCAGCATGCCAGTGAGAAAAATCAGCGACCACATGGGCTTAGCTCACTGCGGCGACGAGCGACGACGGGGCGCGTTCGCTGGTGCGGACGGTTTTCCAGGTATTCCAGGCCATCAGCAGCATACCTGAGGCGAAGATCCCGCCGCCGCCGAGGCGGACCAGGTAACCGAAATGGCTGGCTTCCAACGCTTCAACGAAGGAATAGGTGAGGGTACCGTCTTGGTTGACTGCGCGCCACATCAGGCCCTGCGTGATGCCGTTGACCCACATGGAGGCGATGTACAACACGGTGCCGATGGTGGCCAGCCAGAAGTGGGTATTGATCGATGCCACGCTGTGCATGCGTTCACGGCCCCAGAGGCGGGGGATCATGTGATACAGCGTGCCGATGCTGATCATCGCCACCCAGCCGAGGGCGCCGGCGTGTACGTGGCCGATGGTCCAGTCGGTGTAGTGGGACAGGGCGTTGACGGTCTTGATGGCCATCATCGGACCTTCGAAGGTGGACATGCCGTAGAACGCCAGGGACACGACCAGGAAACGCAGGATCGGGTCGGTGCGCAGCTTATGCCAGGCGCCCGACAGGGTCATCATACCGTTGATCATGCCGCCCCAGCTGGGCGCCAGCAGGATGATCGACATCACCATGCCCAGGGACTGCGCCCAGTCCGGGAGCGCGGTGTAGTGCAGATGGTGCGGGCCGGCCCAGATGTACAGCGAGATGATCGCCCAGAAGTGCACGATGGACAGGCGGTAGGAATAGATCGGGCGCTCGGCCTGCTTGGGCACGAAGTAGTACATCATTCCCAGAAAGCCGACCGAGAGAATGAAGCCAACCACGCTGTGGCCATACCACCACTGAATCATCGCATCGGTGGCGCCAGAGTACAGCGGATAGGACTTAAGCGCAGTCACCGGAATAAGCACATGGTTGACGATGTGCACCATCGCGGTCACCACGATGAAGGCGCCATAAAACCAATTGCCGACATAGATGTGCTTGACCCGGCGTCGGGCAATGGTGGCAAAGAATAAATAGGCGTAGGCGAGCCAGACCACCGTGACCAACAAGGCGATAGGCCACTCCATTTCCGCGTATTCCTTGGAGGTGGTGTAACCCAATGGATAAGTAACCAGCATGGCCAGAATGGCTGCTTGCCAGCCCCAGAATACCAACCGGGCCAGGCTGTCCGATACCAATCGTACGTTGCTGGTGCGCTGCACCACATAGAACGAGGTGGCGAACAGCGCACTGCCGCCAAAGGCAAAGATCACCAGATTGGTATGAATGGGGCGCAGGCGACCGAAACTGGTCCACGACAGGTCGAAGTTGAGTTGCGGCCATACCAACTGGGCGGCGATGAATACGCCCATGCCCATACCGACGATGCCCCAGATCAGAGTCATCAGAGTGAACTGGCGGACCACCGTATAGTTGTAGGTGTCCGCTGAATCAAGTGGAGTCTCTTTGAACATGGGAAAATACCAGATGCACGCAAGGGGGGGATGCAAGGTTCGCCGCTCGCTCCCGGTCCGTGGATCTCCTCTACGGGGGACCTCGGTGGATCGTAAGCGTCAATGCACTCGTCGAGAGTGTCTGTTTGGCGGGGTGGTAAGTCTGAGCTTCCCGGAGTGCCGCAACAAACTAATAATAATGAGCGATTAGTTCATTATTTTTGATACAAACGTTTAAATGTCCTGTTAGTACCCTCTACCGCGGGATGGTCTAGCAGGGGCGATGCAATAAATCTGAACTTAAGCAGCAGTAAATTTCATTGTCACCTGTGCCTGACTGACGGTTAGGATGACTGCCTGCCCACTCATGAAGCCTGAGCGATATGAGCCATCCTGCCTTGCACACTGCCCTGATTGATCTATTGGGCTGTGACGTGCCTGTCTTGTGCGCCGGAATGGGCGGCGTGGCTCGTCATCAATTGGCGGCCGCCGTCAGTAACGCCGGCGGCTTCGGTTGTCTGGGTATGGTGCGCGAGCCAGTCGCCCGAATCCGCGCAGAAGTGGCTGCCTATCGCCAGCTCAGCGAACGGCCTTTTGCAGTCAACTTGATTCCCGCCGCGACACCGGCCGAGCTGCTGCGCGCCCAGGTGCACGCCTGCCTGGAGCTGAAGGTGCCGGCCGTCGTGCTGTTCTGGGATGTAGACAGTGCCTTGATTCGCCTCCTCAAGGCCGAGGGTGTTCTGGTCATGCAACAGATTGCCGCTCGGGCCCATGCCGAACAGGCCTTGGAGGCTGGCGTGGATGCGCTGATCGCGCAGGGCAGCGAGGCCGGCGGGCATGTTTGGGGCACGACGGGCAGCTTGGCGTTGCTGGGTGAAATCGTTAGCTTTAGCTCGGTTCCCGTTGTGGCCTGTGGCGGGATCGCCAGTGGCGAGGCGCTGGTGGCCGCCTTGGCGCTGGGTGCCCAGGGAGTGTGCTGCGGTTCGGCATTCCTGGCCACCCATGAGGCCAATGCCCACGACTACCACAAGCAGCAGCTGGTGAAGGCGGGCGCTGAGGACACCGTGCTCAGCGAGCGTTTCTTTCGCAATTGGCCGATGACTGCGCCGGTGCGGGTACTGCCCAACGCGGTAACCCGTGGCGAATACGATGTCTTGTACGCCAAGCGGGAAACACCTGTGATCGGTGAGCAGGACGGCCAGCCGGTCCACCTGTTCTCCACCGATTCACCCTTGAAGGGTGCCCAAGGAAAATTGGCTGATATGCCGATTTATGCTGGCCAATCCTGTGGGCAGATTCACCAGATCTGCAGCGCCGCCGAGCGACTGGAGCAACTGGTTCATCAAGCTGAATGTGTACTGGGGCGTTTTGACCAGTTCTGACACAAGGAGCAGGTTATGCAGACGCAAACGCTGGGAATCGAGCGTGACACGTTGATCGAGGCACTCAATGAATTGCTGAGCGCGGAGCGGGCCGGTGCGCAGGTCGCCGCCGCCAGCCTCAAGGAAGCCACTAAAGACCGACAGCGCAGCGTGCTGCAGCAGGTGCATCGCGGTGAGGCAGACAGCTGCAGGCGGTTGCGCGATTGTGTGCTGCTGCTGGGCGCCGAGCCGAGCCGGGAACGGGGTGCTTTCTATGAGAAATGCATGGCGATTGCTGATCTGGGCGAACGCCTGGCCCTGGTAGATCGCGGGCAGAAATGGGTCATTCGCAAAGTGGAGGCGTTGCTGGTGGAGATTACCCATCCGCAGATTCGTCAGGAGTTGCAAGCCGTGCTGGATACGCATGAAATAAATAGCGACGACTATGCGGCCCAGCTCGAGCAACTGCGGTAACTACTCCTGTAGGTTGCACATTCTGAACGTAAAAAGGCGCCCTGCAAGGCGCCTTTTTACGTTCATGGCGTGGTGGGCTTACTTGCCCTGCCAGCGCTTGAGTACCAGCGTGGCATTGGTACCGCCAAAGCCGAAGCTGTTGCTCATGATGGTGTCGATCTTGGCATTTTCGACGGTCTTGCGCTGGATCGGCAGGTCGGCGACTTCCGGGTCCAGTTCGTCGATGTTGGCCGAGCCGGCGATGAAGTTACCTTCCATCATCAACATGCAGTAGATGGCTTCCTGCACACCGGCTGCCCCCAGCGAGTGACCCGACAGGCTCTTGGTGGAGCTGATGGCCGGTGCCTTGTCGCCAAACACTTCACGCACCGCGCGGCCTTCGGCGCTGTCGCCAACCGGGGTCGAAGTGCCATGGGTGTTCAGGTAGTCGATTGGTGTGTCGACAGTGGCGAGTGCCTGCTGCATGCAGCGCACCGCGCCTTCGCCGCTCGGGGCAACCATGTCGTAGCCATCGGAGGTGGCGCCGTAGCCGACGATCTCGGCGTAGATCTTGGCGCCGCGTGCCAGAGCGTGCTCGAGCTCCTCGACCACCACCATGCCGCCGCCGCCGGCGATGACGAAACCGTCACGCTTGGCGTCATAGGCGCGGGAGGCCTTTTCCGGCGTCTCGTTGTACTGGGTGGACAGTGCACCCATGGCGTCGAACAGGAAGCTCTGGCTCCAGTGCTCTTCTTCACCGCCGCCGGCAAAGACGATGTCCTGCTTGCCCAGCTGGATTTGTTCCACGGCGTTACCGATGCAGTGGGCACTGGTGGCGCAGGCAGAGGAGATCGAGTAGTTCACGCCTTTGATCTTGAAGGGCGTGGCCAGGCAGGCGGAAACGGTGCTGCCCATGGTGCGCGGTACACGGTATGGGCCGACGCGCTTGACGCCTTTCTCGCGCAGGATGTCCATGGCTTCCATCTGGTTGAAGGTGGATGCGCCGCCGGAGCCGGCGATCAGGCCGGTACGCGTATTGGATACCAGCTCTTCGCTCAGACCGGCATCTGCAATGGCCTGTTGCATGGACAGATAGGCATAGGCCGCCGCGTCGCCCATGAACCGGTAGACCTTGCGGTCGATCAGCTCTTCCAGGTTCAGGTCCACCGAGCCGGAAACCTGGCTGCGCAAGCCCATTTCGGCATAGGACGGGTTGAAACGGATGCCCGGACGGCTTTCGCGCAGGCTGGCGGAAACAGAGGCTTTGTCAGTGCCCAGGCAGGAAACGATGCCCAGACCGGTAATCACGACGCGACGCATGCGGATACCCTTCAAAAATTGTCAGTGGAGGTGAACAGACCGACGCGCAGGCCTTCGGCACTGTAGATTTCGCGGCCATCGACGCTGACAGTACCATCGGCGATGGCGAGGATCAGCGAGCGATTGATGGTGCGCTTGATGTGCAGGTTGTAGGTAACTTTCTTGGCGGTAGGCAGTACTTGGCCGAAGAATTTCACTTCGCCCGAGCCCAGCGCACGGCCTCGCCCAGGGTTGCCCTGCCAGCCGAGGAAAAATCCGACCAGTTGCCACATGGCATCCAGGCCCAAGCAGCCTGGCATGACCGGGTCGCCTTCAAAATGGCAACCGAAGAACCACAAGTCAGGATGAATATCGAGCTCGGCAACAATTTCACCCTTGCCGTATTTGCCGCCATTCTCACTGATATGAGTGATTCGATCGATCATCAGCATGTTCGGAGCGGGCAGTTGAGCATTACCCGGGCCAAACAGCTCACCGCGGCTGCAAAGCAGCAACTCTTCCCGAGTGAATGCGTTCTGTTGTGTCATGCGTGCTCCTCAAAAAAATCCCCTGGCACCTAGTCTGTGCTGGGTCAAGCGTTCTGCCGGCGCAGTCCCTTGGGCGGCTTAGCCTTAGAGACATCCAGCTTGGGATGAAAGTCACAGCGAACAGAGTACAGTTGTTCACTTTAACTGTGCACAAGCTTGTTTGTATTTGGCTTACTTTAGCATTCCTCGCTAACGGCTTTGGTTGGGCAAGGAAGCCAGTGCAGCAGTATTTTATGCAAATCGGTCCGTTTGAAGGGTTTGGCCAGATAATCGTTCATCCCCGCAGCCAGGCAGCGCTCCCGGTCTTCATGCTGGGCGCTGGCAGTCAGGGCGATAATTGGTGTGGCGAAATGTTCTCTCAACTGACGTATGCGTCGGGTTGTTGCATAGCCGTCCAGGTCGGGTAGCTGGCAGTCCATCAAGATGACCGCAAATCGGCCATGCTTGGCCAAGTGCAGGGCCTGCAAGCCATCGCCTGCCATTGTCACCTGATAACCGAGGCTGCGCAGCATGGCCTCGATGACGGTCTGATTGACCGGGTTGTCTTCCACCAGCAGTACGGATTGGCCATGCCCCAGTGGCTCCAGGGTGCTGGGCGGGGGTGTCGGCTGCGCTGATTGCGCAAATGCCAACTCCAGTTCAAGGATGAAGGTAGAGCCCTGTTCCGGCTGACTCTGCGCATATAGCCGGCCTGCCATTCCCTCTGCCAACGTGCGTGCAATGGACAGTCCCAACCCGGTCCCGCCATACCGACGGGAGATCGAATTGTCCGCTTGTTGAAATGGATCGAACATGTTTTCCAGGCGTTCACTGGAAATGCCGATACCTGTGTCATGCACCGCGCAACGAAGGTACAACTGTTGCTCGTTTAGCGCATGCCAGCGAACGTCCACTTGTACGCCGCCACTCTCGGTGAACTTCAACGCATTACCCAGCAGGTTGACCAGAATTTGCCGAATGCGCGTTGGGTCTCCGTAGACTTCCAGGCCTTGCAAGCTCGGTTGCGCAGTGAGCGCCAGGCTCAGCTGTTGTTTGTAGGCGGAGTGCCGGAAGGCTTGTAGCGTGTCTTGAAGCAACTCTTCCAGCTTGAAAGGAATGGATTCAAAGTGCAGAGCGCCGCGCTCGAGGCGTGAAAAGTCGAGGATATCGTTGATCACTCTGAGCAGATGTTCGGTGGACTGGTTGGCCAGCGCTGTGTATTCAGCCTGTTCACAGTTCATGTCAGTGGTTTCCAGCAGCTGCAACATGCCCAGCACGCCATTCATCGGGGTTCGCAGTTCGTGGCTCATCATGGCCAGAAATTCTGACTTGGTGCGGTTGGCTGCTTCAGCCTCTTCTCGCGCCTCGACCAGCTCACCAATGATCTGCCGCTGATCTTGGCTGGCCTGATCAAGGGCTGAAGCCAACTGGTTTATGTGCCGACTCAGGTCGCCGAGTTCCCGCTGGCGAGGCTCAGCCAAGGGCGTCGCATAGTCGCCTTTCTCGATGGCTTGCAACGCACGGCCCATTGCACTGATCGGTTTGGACAGGCTGCTTGCCAAGCGCCGGGCCAGCCATAACGTGCAGGCCAGCGCGAATATGGCCAACAGGCCGGCGCGCAGGAGCAGGTGTTGCTGGCGTTGGGAAACGGCATCGGTGGTCATGTAGACGTTCACCCAGCCCACTTGATCGTCGCTGCTGGATGCCTTGGCAGCAGGCTGGAACAGAAAGGGGTCGTGCAAGAGGATTTTTTGTCGGCGGATTGGCGCCCGAAAAAACAGCTGACGATCCACCGTTTCGGTGGGGGGCGTGCCCGCATGAGCCAGCAGTCTTTCCTGGCGATTGAGCACTTCCACATAGCGCACATGAGGCGTACTCAGAGTGGCCTTGAGAAGGCCGTCGAGTACCGCCACGTTGCCGGTGATGACGCCATATTCTACTGCCGGGGCCAACTGGTTAGCGATCAGTTGGCCAGTGTCATTAAGCTCAATGCGCAGCTCATGCAGCCGGGTAAAGGTGAAATACAAGGTCAGCATCACGCCCAACAACAGGGCCGGGACCAAGCTGACCAATAAAGTATGAGTGTGAATATTGCTGTGATACCAACCCTTTCCCCAACTTTTCATGGGGTGATCTCCAAGTGTTGCAGGCGGTTGACCAGAGCGTGTTTATCGCCGAGCGAAATGCCGAGCGACCGGCCAACTTGCAGGTTGCGCATAATCTGGAAGGATTCGGGATAAATGCTGGCGGGCCAGCTTAGCGGATCGCGATCAAGCAACTGATTGATGCTTTTCAGCCAGTCTTCCTGATTGCTGTAGGTGCTGGCCAGGCTTCCTGCGCGGATAAAAGCGGCGGTTGGGCCAATCAGGGGAATGCGCCGGCCATAACTGCTCAGGAGCAGGGTCTTGATGGTAGAGGAATTGTACAGTTGGGCGTCATCCAGGCCGAACAGCACATCGCTGTGATCGAGCACGCGGTGCAACGGACGTGTGTCGTTGCTGTTGGGCCAGAACTGGGCATTGATCTGGAGTCCATGATCCGATGCGGCCTGGCGAAGCTCATTGACCAAAAAGCCACTGTCATTGCCATAGAGCACGCCGATTCGCTGGCCGTGGGGCAGCGCTTCACGAATCAGGTTCAATTGGCGAGCAAGCGGTGGATCGCTCCAGAGCAGAATGATGCCAGGCGGTTCGCGCTTGTCGAGAATCTTGCGTGCCTGTACTCGGCTGACTTGCAGCACGATGGTGGGAGGGCCTTGAACGGAGCGTTGCCTCCAGTCGAGTAATTGCGGACCGATAAGGATCAGACGGCTGTCGTGATTCATTTGCGCGCTGGGAGGCAGTTCGTGGGTGGCGATAAAGCGCACCCGGTCCTGGGGCCTGGCTACGGTCAGGCTGTCGATGAACGCCTGCATGGCCGGGCCGTTGCTATAGGCCGCAACCGTTATATCGAGCGCTCTGGCCGTTGCTAGCCAGAGCATCAGCCCCAGAAGCAGGCATAGATTGACTTGTTTCTTCCCTGAAAATGTTGGCATGTCGACTAGATTTCCAGTCCCGCTGACAGCCAGAAGACATGTCGCTGCCTGTAATTGGTGTTTCTTCCTCCGAGGTGGTTGTCGTCGAGGCGTTGCTGCCAGGTACCGCTTAGCGTCGTCTGGGTCGAACCGACCTGCAGGCGTTTGGAAACATATAAATCGACTCGCTCGAAACGCAGGGTATTGAGGCTGTTGGCTCCCAGGTAAGTCAGGCCGCTGTTCCAGCCCCGGCTCCAGTCACGCAGCCAGCTCAAAGAACCGCTGTGTCGCGGGGTCAGCTCGCTATCGTAGTGATGGGTAGCCTCGAATTCGATATAGGCGTAGCTCAACCGGAGGCGGTCACGTAAACCGAGTCGCCAGTCGCCTTCAGCTTCCCAGCCCTTGAAGCTCAGACGGTCGTCATTGCCAGGGCTGAAATTGCCAATTTCAGGCCAGTGGGTGATCAGGTCAGTGATGTCTTCGTTAAACAGGCGCAAATCAAGGTGCAGGCCCAAGCTGGAAAAGTGGCCGTTGTAACCCAGTTCCCGAGAAATGATCCGTTCTTGCACCAAGCCGCCAGAAACTTTGCTGCGCGCCGGGTAATACATCGCTGTCTGGCCCATGATGGCTGGAGTGAGGTCGCGTATGTAGAACTGCCAATCGGCCGCTTCCTCAAACATGTCCGGCGAGCGTACCGCCTCGGAGTAAACCACACGAATGCCATGGCCTGGATAGAACAAGTAGTTGAGAGCCAGGCGCGGCGATAGCGAGTCGCCGATCATGCTGTCATCTTCGTACATGGCGCCGCCCTGCAGTAGCCAGTGACGATTCATGTACCACTCGAACTGGCCGAATAATCTGACAATGTCCTTGCTGCGTGAGCCGTTGAAAAATGTTTCCGAGTCAACTGCGTCGTGACGATAGCCTGCACCGCTGATAATACGCAGGTTGTCCGATAGGCTGAGAATGTCTTGGATTTCCAGGTCGTAGCGGGTTTCCCGGCTGTTTTTGTTAATTAAGCCGCAGGAATATGCAGGGGCAGACAGGCCCGTTTCGAAGCAAGCACGCCATTCCTGAAGGCGTTCCCAATGTTGCGCCGCGCCAAGTACAGACAGGCTGTGATGGGGAGACAAGTCGAGATTCCAGCGTAGGCTGGCGGCGTAGTCGCGGGCTTGGATTTCAGTTCGTGGTGCCTGCGCAGCAACTATGGCTGCGTCCTCATGGGTTGCGTGATTTTTGAAAAGAGCATCGCCCGTGATGAGTTCATAGTTGGGCTCTTGATTAATACCGTCCTTCAACGCCAGTTGCCAGTCAAAGGAATGTTGGCTATTCAGCTCATGATTGGCACGTAGATTAAAGCGCGACAGGCGCTGACTATCGGGAAAGTCATTGCCACGACGATCCAAGTCGAAGCGATCATGATCGAATCCCGAGAGTGAGACGCGCATGGCGCCGTTTTCCCAGCCGAAACCCTGCCGGGCGTACCAGTCTTCGATGCCCCGCTTACCGGTGGTGTAGGACAGCCGGCTACCCTGACTGTCGCTCGGTTTCTGAGTAATGATATTAATCACGCCCAGCAGGGCGTTGGCTCCATAGCTGACCGTGTTGGGGCCACGAAACACCTCGATGCGCTCGATATCTTCCAGCGCCACGGGAATGTCCACCCAGTCGACCTGCGCCAGCGCCGGGCGATACACCGAGCGACCATCCACCAGAACTTGCAGGCGCCGCGCGCCCGCGCCCAGGCCTCCGTGGTAGTTAACATTAGTGGCACTGCCTTCCGGAATAACAAGCATCCCCGGCACCAGACGCAGCAGTTCGGTCAGCTCCCGCGCGCCGCTGGCCTGGATCAACTGTCGATCGATTACGCTGATACTGCCCGGCACCGCCGCTGGGGCCTGATGCAGACGAGTGGCGGTGAGAACCTCGGGAAGCGGCGGGTTATCGAGAAACAATTCATAGGCGCCAGCCAGACTGCTTGCTGACAGGCCGAACACAAGGGAAGCGAGGCGCAATGCGTGGTTGGGCAAGGGGAGAGCTCAGGCCAAAAAAACAGGCGGGCATGTTAACCGAGTCCGATGGTTTTTTCCGGTAGGCCAGTGGCTGGTCGTGGCAGGTTGTCACCGTATAATGCCCGGTATTGCCACCCGGTGGCTGGAGATGGAAACGAATGACAGTACAACAACCCATAGCAGTGATCGGCGGCGGCAGCTTTGGAACGGCCATAGCCAATCTGCTGGCGGAAAACGGCCAGGCTGTGCATCTGTGGATGCGCGATCCTGAGCAGGCCGAGGCGATTCGTAGCAACCGCGAGAACCCGCGTTATCTGAAAGGGGTAAGGATTCTCGACGGCGTTCAACCGACCAGTGATCTGCCAGCCACGCTCGCCGCCTGCGAGCTGGTATTTGTGGCGCTGCCGTCCAGTGCCTTGCGCCAGGCCCTGCAGCCGGTTTGCGCAGCGTTGACCGGGAAAATGCTGGTGAGTACCACTAAGGGCATCGAGGCGCAGAGCTTCAAGCTGATGAGCCAGATCCTTGAGGAAATCGCCCCGGATGCGCGCATCGGCGTGCTATCGGGCCCGAATCTGGCGCGCGAAGTGGCCGAGCATGCGCTGACTGCTTCGGTGATTGCCAGCGAAGACGAGGCACTGTGTCGTAAGGTGCAGGAAACCCTGCACGGGCGGACGTTTCGCGTCTACGCCAGCCGAGACCGCTTCGGTGTCGAGCTGGGTGGCGCATTGAAAAACGTCTACGCGATCATGTCCGGCATGGCTGCGGCACTGGGTATGGGTGAAAACACCAAAAGCATGCTGATCACCCGCGCCTTGGCGGAGATGACCCGCTTCGCCGTGAACCTGGGCGCTAACCCGATGACCTTCCTGGGCCTGGCCGGCGTGGGTGACCTGATTGTCACCTGTTCCTCGCCAAAGAGCCGCAATTATCAAGTGGGCCATGCGCTAGGCGAAGGCTTGAGCCTGGAAAACGCGGTTGGGCGTATCGGCGAAGTGGCCGAAGGGGTAAATACCATAAAGGTCCTCAAGGCCAAGGCCGATGAGTTGCAGGTCTATATGCCGCTGGTGACCGGCCTGCATGCCATTTTGTTCGAGGGACGTACACTGGAACAGGTCATCGAGGCTCTGATGAGTGGTGAACCCAAAACGGATGTGGATTTCATTTCAGCCAGCGGTTTTTAGCCGGCCGTAGAAGCTCGGCGGGTAGTTCACACAAAGTGCCTGCCGGAGCGTGCAATGTGCTGACAGTCATCTATTAGGAGTTTTTTCCATGCAAGACCCCAAAGCCGAACTGCAGCGCGAAGCGCTGCTGCTGCGCATCCTCTGGATGGTGTTTTTCATGATTGTCTGGCAGCTGGCTGAACTGCTGCTACTCGGCGTGGTGCTGGTCCAGTTGGGTTTCAGGCTGGTAAAGGGCGCGCCCAAGCGCAGCGTCATGGATTTTGGCGACAGCCTGAGCCAGTACCTGGCGCAAATTGGCCGCTTCGGGACCTTCCACAGCGAGATCAAGCCGTGGCCCTTTGCCGACTGGCCTGCTCCCCGTGAACCGCAGTGCGAAACCGAGCCAGCCGTGACTTCTGCTCCTGCACAGGCTGCCGAGGCGCAGCCCAAGCCATGAAGCTTTGGTTGATGCGCCATGGCCAGGCGGTACAACAGGCGCCGCGCGATGCGTTGCGTGCACTGACGCAGCATGGATGTCAGGAGGCTCTCGACAGTGCCGGTCAGCTGTTGGGTCGACCCTTGCAGGCCATACTGGTGAGCCCTTTTGTGCGCGCCCGACAAACAGCGGATAGGGTCTGCCAGGCGCTGGATTATCGCGGCATCATTGAAATCCATGACTGGCTGGCGCCCGACAGCGACGTCAGGCATGCGCTGGATAGGTTGGCCGAACGCCAAGAAGACGAACTTCTGCTGGTCAGCCATCAGCCGTTGGTGGGCGCGTTGGCCGGTCTTCTGATGCATGGGCATCGCCAAGCGCCACTGCCCATGCAAACGGGAAGTCTGGCTGGGTTGGAAGGAGAAATGATACTGGCCGGAGGGCTGATTCTGAGCCATCTGCATCACCCTCACTGCTGATCGACGGCAGCAACCTTGTTGCGTGCCGCTTGCACAAACGCCTCCTGCGTGGAATATTCGACCAAGCAAGTGCTTGGTTGCTTATAAAAATAAAAAAGGAGGAATCCTCGTGGCTATGGTGCAACGATTGCCGCTCGACGCGTTTTATCAGCGTGAAACCACTCATCCCCATAAACGCTACATGGTCCAGCCGCAAGTCGGAGGGCAGATCGAAGAATTGAGCTGGGCCCAGGTCGGAAATCAGGCTCGACGTGCCGCAGCCTGGTTGCGCGCCCAGGAGCTGGAGCCGGGCAGTCGCATCGCAATCATCTCGAAAAACTGCGCACACTGGATTATTGCCGACCTGGCGATCTGGATGGCGGGGCATGTGTCGGTGCCGTTGTACCCCAACCTCACGGCCGAATCGGTCCGTCAGATACTTGAGCATTCGGAAAGCGTGCTGGCTTTTATCGGCAAGCTGGATGATTGGCCAGCCATGTCCGGCGGCGTTCCGGAAGGTGTGCCCACGGTAGGTCTGCCGTTGCGCCCAGCGGGTCGTTTCGACAGCCTGTGGAGCGATCTGCAAGCGTTTGAGCCCATCAGCGACAACCCGCAGCCAGCGGCCGACCAATTAGCCACGATCATCTATACGTCTGGCACCACCGGCATGCCCAAAGGGGTGATGCACACCTTCGCCAACTTCGGCTACACCGGCAGCCAGGCCGTGGAACTATTCGATGTAGGCGCCGATGACCGGGTGTTGTCCTATCTGCCGCTATGCCATGTGGCCGAACGCATGTTCGTACAAATGGTATCGATCTACGCAGGGCAATCGATTTTCTTTGCCGAAAGCCTGGACACCTTCGTTCACGATATTCGCCGCGCTCGGCCCACAGTGTTTTTCGGTGTTCCCCGTATTTGGGGCAAATTCCAGATGGGTGTGTTCAGCAAGTTGCCGCCCAAGAAACTTGATCGGCTGCTGAAGATCCCGTTCCTGGGACGGGTGATGGCGCGCAAAGTGCTGGCCGGTTTGGGCCTTGATGCGGTGCGCTATGCCATGTCCGGCGGGGCGCCGGTGCCGGATGCGCTGGTGGACTGGTATCAGCGATTGGGCCTGGAAATCCTCGAAGTCTATGGCATGACCGAAAACTGCGGTTATTCCCACGTAGGTCGGCCGGGGAGCCGTAAATCCGGCTGGATCGGCCAGAGCAATCCCGGTGTGGACGTACGCATCAGTGAGCAGGGTGAAGTTCAGGTGCGCAGCGGCTCCGTCACCCAAGGTTATTACAAGCAACCGCAACTGACTGCAGAAACCATCACCGAGGATGGCTTCCTACGCACCGGCGACAAGGGCGAACAGGACGGCGACGGTTACCTGCGCCTGACCGGACGAATCAAGGAAATTTTCAAGACCAGCAAGGGTAAGTACGTCGCGCCGGCGCCCATCGAGAATCGCCTGGCGGCACATTCGGAGATCGAACAGGTGTGCGTGGTGGGTGATGGCCTGCCGCAGCCGATCGCGTTGTGCGTATTGTCCGAGGCCGGGCGCAAGGAGCTGCGAGAGTCGTTGCAGGGCAGCTTGGTGGAGTTGCTGGAAAGGATCAACGACAGCCTCGACAAGCATGAGAGATTGCGTGCGCTTATCGTGATCGATGACGTATGGGCGGTGGAGAACGGCTTTCTTACTCCCACCCTGAAAATCAAGCGGGCCGTCATTGAAGGCGTCTACGGGCCACGTTTCCACGAATGGATGGAGTACGGCACGCCGGTTCATTGGCATGATGAATCCGATAAGTCGCACACACAGGAGCGTTCCCATGGCAATTTGGCGTCAAACCCCCAATCCTGAGCAACTCACTGCGGCGTTAGAAAACACCATAGGTGAAGTGCTGGATATCCGTTTCGAGGCGTTCGATGACGAGACCCTCACCGCCAGCATGGCGGTGGATAAGCGCACCCATCAACCTTATGGCCTGCTGCATGGCGGCGCCTCGGTCGTGCTGGCGGAAACGGTAGGCTCGATGGCCAGTTACCTGTGTATCGATCCCGAGCGCTTTTACTGCGTCGGCCTGGAGGTGAATGCCAATCACCTACGCGGCCTGCGCAGCGGTCGGGTGACGGCCGTGGCGCGGGCGGTGCATCTGGGCCGTACGACCCATGTGTGGGATATTCGTCTGAGCGGCGAGGACCGCAAAGCCAGCTGTATTTCTCGGCTTACTGTTGCTGTAGTCCCCCATGGAGAAGCGCCGCCAAAGACATGATGTGGAAGGGGGATTTGGCCGAAGGTGCACATGTAACCCGGTGGTTGACGCTGGGTTGGCAGCCAGTGATGGCCTTGCCGGCGCATTTTGGCCATAGAGCCCTGCTGATGGGCGCTTATGGTCATTGTTGCGTCGAACGTCACTGCTGACAATTCGCCTTCGACTGCCAGTGGCCATTCCTCATGTCTGACACCCTGTTCTTTGCCCATGCCAACGGTTTTCCCTCAGCCACCTACGGCAAGCTGTTTGCCGCCCTGGAACCGGACTATCGCGTCCATCATCTGGAGCAGCACGCTCACGATCCACGCTTCCCGGTGAATGACAATTGGGAAAATCTGGTTGCCGAGCTGCTCTATCACCTGGAAACCTTGGATGAGCCTGTGTGGGGCGTTGGTCATTCGCTGGGGGGCGTGCTGCACTATCATGCAGCGTTACGCCGCCCGGAGCTCTATCGGGGCCTGGTGCTGCTTGATTCACCATTGCTGACCCTGCCTGACCGTTGGCTGGTGCGCGCGGCCAAGCGTTTTGGCTTCATTGATCGACTGACGCCGGCAGGGCGTACCCTGGGCCGGCGCGAAGCCTTTGCTGATCACGCCGAGGCGCAGGCTTATTTTGCCGGCAAGCGTTTGTTCAGGCGTTTCGATCCCGACTGCTTGGACGACTACGTTCGCCATGGCCTGACTCCCTGCGAGCAGGGACTGCGCTTGAAATTTGATCCTGCCACTGAAATCGGTATCTACCGCAGCGTGCCCCATAGCAATCCTGGCCGCGCACCGCACTTGGCTGTGCCGCTGGCCATGGTCCGCGGGCAACATAGCCGTACCGTGCTGCCTCATCAGATCCGCCAGGTGCGGCGTATGCCAAGGGGCGAGTCGCTGTCATTGCCGGGCGGGCATATGTTTCCCCTTGAACAACCGCAGGCAACCGCCGAGCTGATTCGCGGCCTGTTCCAACGTTGGACGAACGAGAGAGCAATTCCATGAGTGCCAAGGTCGAGGAAATTCGTTTAAACCTGCCGCATATCGAGCTGGCGGCTCATCTTTATGGCCCGGAAGACGGCAAACCAGTGCTGGCCCTGCATGGCTGGCTGGATAACGCCGCCAGCTTCAGCCGTCTGGCGCCGAAGCTGGAGGGGTTGCGCATCGTGGCGCTGGATTTTGCCGGACACGGCCATTCCGGACACCGCGCGCCCGGCGCGAGCTACCTGCTCTGGGATTACGCCCTCGATGTCTTGATGGTTGCTGAGCAATTGGGCTGGCAGCGTTTTTCCCTGCTCGGTCACTCCATGGGCGCTATCGTATCCGTGCTGCTGGCGGCCGCCATGCCTCAGCGCATCGAGCGCCTGGCGTTGATCGATGGCCTGGTGCCCTATGTTGGCGAAGCGGATCGCTCCCCCGAAAAGCTTGGCGAAGCCTTGCAGGCGCAGCTCGACCTGCGCGCCAAGCGTAAACCGGTGTATGCCCAAATCGAACGTGCCGTGGATGCCCGCATGCAGGGTGTCGGCGCAGTCAGTCGTGAAGCCGCCGAGCTGCTGGCCGGTCGCGGGTTGATGCCAACTGCGGGCGGTTACACCTGGCGCACCGATGCGCGACTGACCCTGCCCAGCCCGGTGCGGCTGACCCGTGCCCATGCGAAGGCGTTTGTCGAAGCGCTGCAATGCCCGGTCGATCTCGTCCTGGCCGAGCAGGGTATGTTGAACGGCGAGCCGTTGTTGCGTGCTTGGCTGGATCATCTGCCACTCAAGGTGCATCGTCTGGCCGGAGGGCATCATCTGCATTTGGATGACGAGGCCGGCGCGCAATTGGTAGCAGACTGTTTCAATCGTGCTTTCCAGACGCCTTGACTTGCCCGTGGCAAGTGGCGAGGCTGGGCACATTGCCACGGGAGAGCTCCTATGATCGATCTGTACACCGCCGCCACGCCCAATGGCCACAAGATTTCCATCGCCCTGGAGGAACTGGGGCTGGATTATGAAACTCATGTGCTGAGTTTCGACAAGCAGGAACAAAAGTCCCCTGAATTCCTGAAGATCAACCCCAATGGCCGGATCCCGGCCATTGTTGACCGTGACAACGATAATTTTGCAGTTTTTGAATCCGGCGCGATTCTGCTCTACCTGGCGGAGAAAACCGGACGACTTTTGCCTGCAGATGTGAAAGGCCGCTCGACGGTCATCCAATGGCTGATGTTCCAGATGGGCGGGGTCGGTCCCATGCAGGGCCAGGCCAACGTGTTTTACCGCTACTTTCCGGAAAAACTGCCGAGCGCCATCGAGCGTTACCAGCACGAGACACGACGTTTGTACCAGGTGCTGGATGGGCGGCTGGCTCAGGTCGACTACCTGGCCGGTGACTACAGCATTGCCGATATTGCCACCTATCCCTGGGTGAGCGTGCATGAGTGGGCCGGCGTGCCGGTCGATGGCCTCGATCATCTGCAGCGCTGGATGAGCGCTATGGCGGCTCGCCCGGCGGTTCAACGCGGCCTGGAAATTCCCCCGCGCAGTGATCGCGGCAATGAAGACGAGCAGGTGAAATCTGCCCAAACCATGCTGATGCGCTGAGGGCCGAATGCGTCTTTTCCTAGTGATGGCTTCGGCCTTGTATAGCGTTTCCCTGCTGGCCGACGTACCGGGCAGTCACGATCTGGATGAACTGCCGCGGTATCCCCGCGCGGAAATCGTCGATTTCACCCACCAGGCCAGCGAAGAGCGGCTATACCCGCAAAGCTCGATCAGCCGTATCAGTGGCCGCTTGCGTTACGAGCGTGCCGTGATAGCCCAGGGCGACTTGACCAGAGTCACCTATCGCTTGCCCACGGAGGGCGCTTCGAAAGAGGCCTTCACAGCTGCCCGACTGGCTTTGATGGAGCAGGGCGCGCATTTGCTCTACTGGTGCGAGGCGCGCGACTGCGGCTCCAGCAGCCTGTGGGCCAATTCGGTCTTCGGCAATGCCACCTTGTATGGCCCTGATGGGCAGCAAGCCTATGCGCTGTTGCGGCAGGCCGAGCCCAAGGAGGACAGCCTTATAGCGCTCTATGCGATCACCCGTGGCAACCGCCGCGCCTACCTGCATGCCGAACGACTGGACGCACAAGCCGAGCTGGGTGTGTTGTTGCCGACACCGGCCACGTTGCAATTGCAGCTGCGCGAAGTGGGTGAGCTGGATCTGGGGTTGCTTGAAGGGGAGCCGAACCAGACCTGGGTAGAGGTGCTGGTGCGGATGCTCAACCTGGATACCACCGCTCGCGTCCGACTGTCCGGCAGTAATTCAGCGGCCTGGCGCGATGCGCTGGTGGCTCGGGGCGTTCTGACTACCCGCTTGGAAGTGGGCAAAACCTCCGGCGATGGCCTGCACGTCGAGTTGTTGCGTTGATGGGCTGAAATCCTCGGCAACCCAACAGGCTTGTCAAACGCCGAGCAGCCGCTTTGGCATATTTTTCAACGGCCTGGCAAGAGGTCCGGAAAATAGCCGAGCACACTGTGTAGACTCCGTATCTTGTCATGGGCGGCCTTCCTGGCCGTCCGCGATTCTTCCCTTATTGCCGTTGACGCCCACGTGCGCAGGTCCCCTATGCGATGCTGAACAATGACCGCTTGTTGGTACAAATTCTTCTCCTGGGTTTGCTGGGCGCCTGCATCTGGGTCCTGACGCCGTTCTGGTCGGCTTTGTTCTGGGCTGCGGTCCTGGCATTTGCCAGCTGGCCGTTGATGCGCCTGCTCACCCGCTTGCTGCCGGGCCGGGAAACCGCTGCCGCCGGG
This sequence comes from Pseudomonas sp. B392_1p, assembly GCF_052245235.1. Taxonomy (NCBI): domain Bacteria; kingdom Pseudomonadati; phylum Pseudomonadota; class Gammaproteobacteria; order Pseudomonadales; family Pseudomonadaceae; genus Pseudomonas; species Pseudomonas sp. B392_1p. Next base: position 179,705 of record NZ_JBQPXM010000007.1, on the reverse strand, counting down.
TTACTTACTGCCGGCTGGATGCTGCTGGTAGCGGTCCCCCTGGTCATGCTGGGGTTCAACCTGGCCGATCACATTCGTGATGTCACGGGCCTGATCAATGACCTGAAGGGTGCCGGATTGCCCACCATGCCGACCTGGCTGGTGGATGTGCCGCTCATTGGCGACTGGCTGGCGGAAACCTGGCTCGACCTGGACGCCCAAGGGGCGGCGTTGTTCGACACTGTGCGTCCATATGTCGGTCGAGTCGGCAACTGGCTGTTGGCGCGCAGCGCGCAAATCGCCGGCGGCGTGCTGGAATTGGCATTGAGCCTGGTTCTGGTGTTCTTCTTCTATCGCGATGGCCCGCGCCTGGCGGCATTCATCCATAGCATGCTGGAACGGTTGATTGGCGCACGGGCTGACCACTACTTGGATCTTGTCGCCGGCACCGTGCAGCGGGTGGTCAATGGTGTGATCGGCACGGCTGCGGCGCAGGGTACGCTGGCGGCGATCGGCTTCTGGATTGCCGGGGTGCCGGGTGTCCTGATTCTCGGCGTGCTCACTTTTGTGTTCAGCCTGATTCCCATGGGGCCGCCGCTGGTGTGGATTCCGGCGGCAGCCTGGCTGGTCAGTCAGGAGGCGTATGGCATGGCACTCTTCTTGGCCATCTGGGGCACCTTCGTAATCAGCGGCGTGGACAACGTGCTCAAGCCTTATCTGATCAGCCGAGGCGGCAACCTGCCATTGGTGGTGGTGTTGCTCGGGGTCTTCGGCGGTCTTCTGGCCTTTGGCTTCATGGGATTGTTCCTGGGGCCGACCCTGTTGGCGGTCGCTTACAGCCTGTTGCACGACTGGGTGAGCAAGGCAGAGCCGGAGTCGCAGAACCCGCGGCCGTAAGTCAGTGCTTCGCCTCATAACGATCCAGCGTATCGCTGGCGATCTGCCGGCCCAGGACAATCAACTCCTGGGCTTTGTAGAACTCGAAGAAGCGACACACCCGCTTGGGAATGTTGATCAGCACATCCGGGGGATAGCCCGCGATCTTGTACTGGGCGAGGGAGGTCTGCATGACCTCGAAGCTCTGGTTGATCAAGTCCAATAATGAAGCCGGCCCCACCTGGTCGACGATGCGCGAGCCGCTGGCCGACTTGGGTGCGCCGGCGCGCTCTGGCGCGGCGGCAGGCTGCTGGGCTTCGGGGTGCGCGTCCTCGGGGGGCGTCGCAGAGGACAGCTCTGCTGCTCCATGATGGCCATTGCCGTTGAGTCCATTGCCGCGTAGGAAGGGCAAGCGCCTGAGCACGGCATCCATCCGTTTGGTCATGGCGGGAGGACGTTCGATGACTGGCAAGTTATAGCGGGCTTGCCCCGAGGCGTTGAGGTTGACGGCCACGATGAGGTCGCAATGGCTCGAGACCACCGGCACGATAGGCAACGGATTGAGCAGGCCACCGTCCACCAGCATGCGATTGCCCTGCATCACCGGCGTGAACAGGCTGGGAATGGCTGCCGAGGCGCGCATCGCCTGGTGTAGGCTGCCTTCTTGAAACCACAGCTCCTGCTGGTTGGTGAGGTCGGTGGCCACCGCGGTATAGGGGATCGGCAGATCTTCGATATTGATTTCGCCGAGCATGCTGTGGATCTTGCCGAAGACCTTGTCGCCACGCAGGGCGCCCAGTGAAAAGCTCACGTCCATCAGGCGCAGCACATCGAGGTAATCCAGGCTTTCGGTCCAGGCCCGGTATTCGGGCAATTTTCCAGCAGCATAGATGCCGCCGACCACGGCGCCCATCGAGCACCCGGCAATGCAGCCAATCTCATAGCCCCGCGACTCCAGTTCCTCGATCACGCCGATATGCGCATAACCCCTTGCCCCACCTGAGCCCAGTACCAGGGCAACTCGTTTCGACATGCTTACCTCCTTATTTCAAAAAGACGATACGCGTCCGAACGTATCGCGCCAAGCAGGGCACTGAGAGTTATGGGCGAGGGCTAGGGTCGGTTCCCGTTTTGCTTACGGCTGCGCAAAGGACATTCGCGCCGAAATGGGGAACAGACCTAGACTCAGCGTGGTACCTGAGCGCGGAGACATGACCAATGAACGTCTGGATCAGTGTGGCACTGTTCGCCGTTGCCCTGGGTGGTTGCGCAGCGAAAACCTCGTATCGTGACAGTTGCGCCAATCATCTGGATGCCGCCTGGAAGGAGCTGGATATCGCTAAGGTAGAAGGCTTCGCGGGCAGCGTCAGCTATTCCAAGGCGGTGTCCTTGCTGACAGCGGCGAAAACCCAGCAGCAGTTCGAAGCCTTCCAGGGGTGTGCCGAGAAAGCTGAAAAAGCCCGGTTCTATATTCGCGAATCCCGCGAGGGGCGCTAGTAAGCGAAGCGCAACCTGGTTCACAGGAATGGCCGGTAGCAGCCCGGGGCGCTTTGCGCGGCTTCCAGCGGCCAGTAGCATCGGTCGTTCACTGAGGAGGCTGCATGCGCGCACAATTGGAAAGCTGCCTGGCGGCGATCAATGAGGTGATATTGGGCAAGGAGCCACAGGTGCGCCTGGCTCTGGCCTGCATACTGGCTCGTGGGCATCTGCTGATCGAGGACCTGCCCGGCATGGGCAAAACCACGCTTAGCCACGCGCTCGCGCGGGTTCTGGGCCTGGAATTCCAGCGTATCCAGTTCACCTCCGATCTGCTGCCCGGCGATATTCTCGGCACCTCGGTATTCGACAAGACCAGTGGGGGATTCATCTTCCATCCGGGACCGATTTTCGCTGAGCTGGTTCTGGCCGATGAAATCAACCGCGCCACGCCAAAAAGCCAGAGCGCCTTGCTCGAGGCGATGGAAGAAGGCCAGGTGACCATTGAAGGGGCGACTCGCGCATTGCCGCAGCCGTTCTTTGTCATCGCCACGCAAAACCCCGCGAACCAAGGCGGCACGTTCGCCTTGCCTGAATCGCAGCTCGATCGCTTTCTGATGCGCTTGTCGCTGGGCTATCCGGCCCGCTCTGCAGAGCGGGCCTTACTGCTCGGCACCGCACGACGCGATTTGCTGCCACGCCTGCAAGCGTTGCTGGACCATGCCGAGCTGGCCCGCGTCCAGGAAAGCGTGGCCCTGGTGCGGGTCAGCGATGCCCTGGTGGACTATGTGCTGCGTCTGGCCGAGGCGACCCGCCGCGAGTCGCAGTTCGCCTGCGGACTGTCGCCGCGCGGTAGCCTGGCCTTGCTCGGCGCCGCGCGCGCCTGGGCCTACCTGGCCGGGCGTGACTATGTGATTCCCGAGGATGTCCAGGCGGTTCTGCCGGCTGTGGCGGGGCATCGTCTGCGGGAGCGTGCGCAGCAGGGCGAACAGGATGGTGGCGGGCTGGTGCGCTGGCTGCTTGATCACGTCCCGGCCGTCTGATGGCCGGCGAATCCACCTTTGCAGAACAGGTGCGCATACGCGGCGATCGCTGGTTGGCGCGACGTATTCCAGCAGCCCGACAGGTGCGCCTGAACCAGCGGCGCATTTTCATCCTGCCCAGTCGTGCCGGCGTGGCCTTTGCCGGCGTGCTGCTGTTGATGCTGCTGCTGGCGATCAACTACCAGCACAGTCTGGCGTATGCGCTCACCTTTCTGCTCGCCTCGGTGTTTGTCGTGGCCATCCTGCACACCTACCGCAACCTGTCTGGCCTGCAGTTGAGCGCCGGATCGGCCCCGGCCGTGTTTGCAGGGACACAGGCACGTATACGGGTCGTACTGCAGGCTGGGGCACGTAGCCATCGAGCGGTGAGTCTGGGCTGGAGCCACGCCAGGCAAGGAACCTGGCATGTCCCTGCCCTCGGGCAGACGGACTGCGATCTGCGCTTGCCCGCGTCACGCCGGGGCTGGCTGGTCGCACCGCGAATACGGGTGGAGAGCCGTTTTCCGCTGGGCTTGCTGGTGGCCTGGAGCTGGGTTGATCTGCAACAGCGGGTGCTGGTGTATCCGCAGCCCGTGGTTGGCGTCTTACCCGGCAGGCGGGGCGCTGGCGAGGGAAGCCAGGGCAGCCAGTTGCAGGCCGAAGGCTGTGACGACTTCCAGGGATTGCATACTTATCAGCCCGGCGATGGCCAGCGGCGCTTGCACTGGAAAGCGTTTTCCCGCGGTCAGGGCCTGCTGGTAAAAGCCTTCGCCGAGGAAACGGGCGAAGAATGGCTGTTGGATTTACAAACCCTCAGCGGGCCGCTGGAGGAGTGCTTGTCGCGTTTGTGCCAGGGCGTGCTGGAACTGTCTGAACAAGGATTGCGCTTCTGTTTGCGGTTGCCGGGCGTGACGCTCGGCCCGGACCGTGGTGAAGGGCATCGTGAGGTGTGTTTGCGCGCGTTGGCGCTGTATGGCAGCAGAGAGGACAGGCCATGAGCGGGGCGGGCGGCATCCCGCGCATCAGCCTGGTGTGGCTGTTGGTTGCGCAACTGCTGGTCCTTGCCCCTTTTCTGACTCAGTTGCCGGTCTGGCTGGCGGCGCTATGGCTGGGCTGCGCGGCGTGGCGCGTGCAAATCTTTCGCATGCGCGCCACCTTTCCTACGGCCCGAATCAAGCTCGTATTGCTGCTGGGCTCGGCTGTTGGGGTCTATCTGTTCAGCGGAGGCCGTATCGGCATGGAAGTGGCCAGCGCGCTGCTGATTGCCGCCTTTATTCTCAAACTTGTGGAGATGCACAGCCGGCGTGATGCGCTGATTGTCATTTACCTCGGATTTTTCGCCGTAGTCACCGGTTATCTATTCCAGAGCAGCATGTTTGCCGCGCTGTATAGTCTGTTGCCGGTCACCGCCCTGCTGGCGGCCTTGATCGGCTTGCACGAAGGCGACGGCGAACGGCCTTGGGCCACGCTGCGCCTGGCGGGGAGCCTGTTGCTGCAGGCCTTGCCCTTGATGCTTTTGCTGTTTGTGTTCTTTCCCCGCCTTGGGCCGATCTGGTCACTGCCCCAGGCGAGCCAGCAAGGCTTGACCGGATTGTCGGACCGTATGGCGCCGGGGGATATCGTTGAGCTCGGCCGTTCCGATGCCCTGGTATTTCGGGCCCGTTTCGAGGGTGCGGTGCCGGCGCGTGACCAGTTGTACTGGCGGGCGCTAACCCTGGACCAGTTCGATGGCCGTGAGTGGAGCAAGACGCCTTTGGGGTTTTCGGCCGCTGAACCGGGCTGGAGCAAGCGTGGCGAGGCTCTGCAATACAGCATTGTGATGCAGCCCAGCGGCAAGCCCTGGCTGTTCGCCCTGGATGTGCCGCAGTCACCGCTGCCGCGCGTGCGCATGTATGAGGATTTTCGTCTTGAGCACTATCGACCCGTGGAACAGGCGCTGTTGTACGACGTGACGTCCTGGCCTGCGGCCTTGCGAGAGCCGACGCTGTCGCCTGCCATGCAGCAACGCACCTTGCAATTGCCGCTGTCAGGCAATCCGCAGACACGAGCCTGGGCCGAGCAATTGCGCCGGGATCATCCCGACCCCGCGGCGCTGGTTGAGGCCTTGCTGGTGCACTTCAACCGAGAGCCTTACGGCTACACGCTGCGTCCGCCACCGGTGGGTGTGCACATCATTGATGACTTCCTGTTCGCCAGCCGCCAGGGTTTTTGTCTGCATTTCGCCGGGGCCATGACGTTCGTTCTGCGCGCCGCTGGCATTCCCGCGCGTATGGTCGCCGGTTATCACGGTGGCGAGTACAACGCGGCGGGCAACTACCTGGCCGTTCGCCAGTTCGATGCTCATGCCTGGGTTGAATATTGGCGGCCGGGGCAGGGTTGGCTGAGTATCGACCCAACGTTTCAGGTAGCGCCGGAACGTATCGAGTACGGGCTGGAAGAGGCGCTGGCCGAGGAGCAGAGTTTTCTGGAGGACGCCCCGCTAAGCCTGCTGCGCTACCGCGATGTCGGCTGGCTCAATGGATTGCGGCTGAATTGGGACCGGGCCAACTATGGCTGGCAACGCTGGGTGCTGGGCTACCAGGCTGAGCTGCAGTTGCGCTTGTTGCAGCGCTGGTTCGGCGGTTTCGAATTGCATCAGATCGGTTGGCCGTTGTTGGGCGGCGGCGCGTTGTTGCTGGGGCTGCTGGCGCTCGGCTTGTTCAAACCGTGGCAGCGCAAAGCGGATGTATCGTTGCGCCTGCTGATCCGCTTCGAACGGCTGCTCGCCCGGTGGGGTGTGGCCAGGCAACCGGGGGAAGGCGTGCGCACCTATGCTCAGCGTGCAGCCGCGGCGCTGCCGGAGCAGGCGGAAGCGATTCTGGCCTTCATGGCGGTGTTCGAGGCTCAGCGGTATGCCGGCGAGCAGGTAGCGGTCGACCAAATGCGCATGGCCCTGCGCCGGGTACGGCGTAGCCTGCCCTGGCATGTCGGGGCGGGCCGACGTGAATGGCGGAGAAAGAACCATGGCGTCCTTTAGCGATGACCTGATCGCCGAAGTGATCCGAACCCAGGTTCGACTGCAGGCGTGCCAAGCACGTCTGGCGGCAGGTACTGATGACGAGGCACTGCATGATGTGCGCATTGCCTTGCGCAAGTTGCGCAGTCGGCTGCGCCCGCTTCGTGGCTTGCCCGGTGTCGAGGTGCTGGAACAAGCTGCCAAGGCGCTGGGTGAGGTGAGTGGCCCGCTGCGTGAGCGGGAAGTCTTGCTGGTCGAGCTGGACAAGTGGGCGCATCACGAGGCGGTCCACTGGCGCCGAGCCGAGCTGGAAAAAGGCTATCGCCGGCTCTTGCGTGGTGAGCCGTTACAACAATTGCAGGCCATTCTGGCGGCCTGGCCGGCGCTGTGGCGTACCGCTGAGCGCAACCGGCTCTTGCCACCGCTCGGTCCTCGCGTCGACAAGCGCTTGGCCCGGGAGCGCCATCGTCTGGCCGAAGCGCTGCATGACGCTGACCATGACCCTCACCGCTTGCGCCTGTTGATCAAACGGGTGCGCTACGGCGCGCAGGCCTACCCCAGGCATGCGGGAATCCCGAACAAGGCGGCCAAGGCCCTGCAGCGCGCGCAAGCGTTACTGGGCGAATGGCATGATCGCTGGCAATGGCTGGAACGTGCCAAGGTCGAACCTGATCTGCGCATCTGTTGCGCCGCCTGGCAGGTGCAACTTGCCACTGCCGAGCAGCAGGCTGAGCGCGCTTTGGTACGCCTGCAGCGGGTCTTGGCGCGTTGAGCCTGATTGCTGATTCCCCATCCTGTTTGGCATAGGTGCCTGTTGGTCGAGGCGATTGAGTCCGCTAGCGTTGCCGGAACAGGACGCCGCGCGCGGCCTATGCATCTCCCTTAACTCAGTCTGTGCCGAAGGTTGCCAATGGATTTTTTCGACGTGATGCGAGCCGGCTGTGGCGAAGCTGCCATGAGTGTGCCGGAACAATGGGGCCAAGGGCGTGCCGTTTTCGGTGGTGTGGCCGTGGCACTGGTTTATCAGGCCATGCGCGCCCAAGTACCCGCCGCGCGCCCGTTGCGTTCCCTGGCGGTCACCTTCGTTGCCCCGATGGTGTGCGCCAAGGAGGTGCGTTTCGAGGTCGAGGTATTGCGCGAAGGACGTGCCGTCAGTCAGGTGTTGGGACGCGCTGTGCAGGATGGTCAAGTGGTGACGCTGGTGCAGGGCAGTTTCGGCTCGGGGCGCACTTCTACCGTGACTGTGGAGGCCGAGCCTGCTCCGCCGATCAAGGCGGTGGAGAACTGTCAGGAGCTGCCTTATCTGCGCGGCGTGACGCCAGAGTTCACACGCCATCTGGCCATGCGTTGGGGGCAGGGCGGTTTACCGTTCAGCAACACTGCGGCGCGCGAGATGGGCGGCTGGGTGCGCCTGCGAGGTGAAGTGCCAGATGTCGCGGTGGATGAGCGCCTGGTGCTCGCGCTGGTAGACGCCTGGCCGCCCGCACTGCTCAGCTACCTGAGCAGCCCAGCTCCAGGCAGTTCATTGACCTGGACCATTGAGTTTATCCAGCCGCAACCGCTGATCAGCAGCCGCGACTGGTGCCACTACCAGGCGCGCATCGAGCATGCCCGCGATGGCTATGGGCATATCGCGGCGGGCTTGTGGTCGCCCGCCGGAGAGTTGCTGGCGCTGAGTCGGCAAACCGTGGTGGTCTTCGACTGAGGCGGCACCTGTCAGAGCTTCAGAGCTTGAGTTGGCGAATCGCCTTGCTCAGCTCGGCGGCCAGGTGGGCGAGTTCGTTACTGGTGGAGGTGGAGGCGCTGGTTTTGCGCACGGTCAGTTCGGATAGATCACGGATGCCCACCACCGACCGGGTCATTTCTTCCGCCACTTGGCTTTGCTGTTCGGCGGCAACCGCAATCTGCGTATTGCTCTCGCGCATTTGCGCCACCGCATTGGTGATGGCGGTGAGTGCGGTGCCAGCCTCTTGGGCCAGCTGTACGCAGTCGTCGGCCCGCAGAGAGCTTTCCTGCATGAATTCCACGGCGTCCCGGGTGCCGCCTTGCAGCGCGGTGACCATCTGGGTGATTTCGTCGGTTGAGACCTGAACACGTTTGGCCAGGTGACGCACTTCATCGGCGACCACGGCAAACCCCCGGCCTTGTTCGCCGGCGCGAGCGGCTTCGATGGCGGCGTTCAGGGCCAGCAGGTTGGTCTGGTCGGCGATGCCGTGAATAACGCCCACTACACTGCTGATCTTTTGACTGTCCTCGGCCAGTCGCTCGATCATCTGGGCGGTTTCCTGCACTCCCTTGGACAGCGTGGCGATGGAACCCTCGACGCGGTGCACTACCGATTGGCCGGCACCGGCCAATTCATCGGCTGACTGGGACTGATCGCGCGTATCGGCCGCATGCTGGGCGATGTGGGCGACGGTGGTCGACATTTCGTTGATCGCCGTGGCGGTCTGGTCGGTTTCACTTTGCTGGCCGAGCATGCCCTGCTGCACGTCGTTCATGTCTGCCGCCAGGCGTGAAGCGCCCTGATCGAGGCGGCTGGCCGTCTGCGCCACGACGTTGACGATGCGCTGATAGCCATTTTGCATGGCATTGAAGGCGCTGGCCATCTGGCCAACCTCGTCGCCGCCTTCAAGTGGCACGCGGGCTGCCAGGTCGCCGGTTTTCTCGACATGCAGCATGACGGCTTTGAGTGTGTCGAGGTGGCCGAGCAGAAAACGGATCAGCAGCTGCGAGCTGGCCAGCAGAGCCAGCATCAAAATCAGCACGGCGAGGGCGTATTGACCCATGCGATCAAAGAAGATCTGGCTCAGGCTGGGCGCGCGGGCCAATACGGCCAGCCGCTGGCCGTTGTCACGCTCGATCACTTGGACGCCGATCAAGGGCTGTTGGCCAAACAGCGCGTCATGTTCCAGTGCTACCCAGCCGGTTGCATTGGCCAGGCGAGTGGCGCGCTGGCCTTGCAGCTGGGGGCTGTCGCCCTTGGCGAAGGACACCAGTAACGGATCGTGCGGCAGCGCTTGTTGGCTAGGCCAACTGGCCAGCAGTTGTGCCTTGAGCTGCGCCTGATGGCGGGCTTCGCTGGCCCGGCCATCCTGCTCTTGCAGCATGGCAAAGATCACCAACAATAGGGTGGTGGCGAAGGAGACAGCGTTAAGGGCCCAAAATTTGTATTTCAGGGAAAGATCGCGAATCCAGAGGGCCATTAGACTGCTCTATTGTTGGAGAAATTGGGTGGCGTGTTGCCATCATTGATTGGCCAGAATGCCCGGCCCTGTGATGGTAATCAACTCTTTGCTCTACCCTGTAACGGCCTGAGGTTGCCCCGACTTGAGTCCGTTAATCCGGTAATGCGAAAAACTGTCGGGCGCATGCACTGGTGTGCGCGGCTACGGCTTCGATGCTTTCGTTGCGATGCAGGGCGACGCAGCGCAACACTTCGCCCAGATAAGCCGGTTCGTTGTGACCACTTTTCGGTTTTGGACGCAGTGTGCGCGGCAGCAGATAGGGTGCATCGCTTTCTAGCATCAACCGGCCAACTGGGATCTCCCGAACCAGGGGATGCAGGTGGGTGCCGCGGCGCTCATCGCAGATCCAGCCTGTGATGCCGATGTGCAGATCCAGGTCCAGATAGCCGAACAGCGCCTGACGCTCGCCGGTAAAACAGTGCACCACGGCGGCCGGCAAGCGGTCGCGATAGTCACGCAGGATGGCCAAAAGGCGGTGGTCCGCATCGCGTTCATGAAGAAAGACCGGCATTTGCAGTTCGACCGCCAGCTCAAGCTGTTCTTCCAGTGCTTTTTCCTGCTGCGGGCGCGGTGAGAAATCACGATTGAAGTCGAGGCCGCATTCACCCACTGCGCGTACTCGGCTGTGTTGCAGCAACGCGCGCAGTTCAACAGCGACGGCTGCATTCCATTGGCTGGCGGCGTGGGGATGTACCCCTGCGGTGCTGAACAGGCGCCGTTGCTCAGGGTCATGCTCCTCGCAGAGCTGCAGTGCCTGCTCGCTTTCCGGCAGGCTTGTGCCGGTAATGATCATTTGCTTGACGCCGGCGTCTTCGGCGCGTTCCAGCACACCGTCAAGATCACGAGCAAGACTGGGATGGGTGAGGTTGAGGCCGATATCGATAAGGTGCATGGCGTTCGCTGCGATGTTACGAAGCGGCCAGTTTACTCAATTGGCGAGGCAGAGGGCGGTTGCAAAGCGGTGTCGGAGGCCGGGTAGCGCTCCAGCCAGCGGAGCTCCTCGTCACTGAAGTGCTCGTCGCGCAAACGCTCCAGCGCTGTGCGCCTGTCCTCGGGAGACAGGCTCTCATTGAGCTGCAAGCGTGCGCTGGCCTTGTGATACGCGCGTAAACGCTGCTCCCAGTCCGCCGGCCGGGGCCGATCCTGTTCACTGCGGCCATCGGCCACGGGCGTTCCGGCAAACAGGGCTTGGGAGGGCGGCAACAGAAGTCCGAGGCCGGATAAACCAATGATGAGAACCAGTAAAAGGGCAAGCAGAGGCTTATTCATGGCCAGGACTCGGTACGGGCTGCGGCGCAACCATGGACGCACGCATGGAAACAGTGCTAAGCAGGAAACATGCCGATTTTTCAGATTTATATGTAACGGCTCTGGGTCAGGCGTTTCCTAGCAATTGCAGAGACGCTCGAGCGGAGGGGTTGTTACGCCATGACCCATCAGGAGTCGCTGTGCCGCAGCAACGGCCAAGCTTGCAACAACCGGTAACGGGAGCTGACGGAACGGGGCTCGGAAGCCAATAAACCCCACTCTTCAGCGGTCCAGGCGAAACATGGCTCCGCAGGGACAATTCTGGTGTGTCCTCGGCGCAACAGCGTCAGGTGTGGGCGGAATGGACGTGCGTCTACAGGTAGGCCGGCGGCGAGCAAGTGGCGTTGAAGTTCGCGCTGCAGGTACAGGAGCGCTTCAGGTGGCTGGCTGGGGGTGAGCACTAAAAGGCCGGAGTGCCACTGCTGCAACTGATCGAGTTGCAGGTGAAAGCGTGCGATCTGGAGCCCAGCGGCCATCCGCTCAAGCAAGGGCAGCTTGTCCAGCGGCTGTTGACCGAGAAATGCCAGGGTCACGTGCAGGCCGGCGGGCATCACCGGTTGCCCTTCTATTCCCAGACTGTCTCGCCACGTGGCTATTTGCGCGGCAAGCTGCGGTGGGCAGGGCAAGGCAAAAAACAGACGCAAATGAGGTGAGTTCATGAGCACTCGCTGGTTGACAGTAACGGGCTGATTTCCATAGGATTCATGCCTTGCGCCGATTTAGTCAGCTACTTGCGGGGCGCCTGGAGTCCATGACTTCGAAATACCGCTAAAGCGCTGGTTCCGGTGTCGCCTCCCACCGCTGTCCAGCGGTTCCCTTTGAGGCGGAAGTTCTCCAAATGAATGTACAGCACAGCAAGCTACGTCTGGCCCCGATCACGTCCGGGCTGATCTGCCGCGATCCCAAGATTCTCCTGGGCGGTTGTCATCAACCCACGCTTTTACGCTACCTGGATGGCGTGCCGAAGCGCTGGGGTAAGCCCAAAACCCTGCTGATCCAATTCAGTGCCGAAGGTGATTCGTTGTCCGCTTACGCAACGGACAGTTTCGATTTGGCCGTTATCGAAGCACCGCGCGGTGAACAGGCGGCTGACTATATTCATGACCTGACTCGCATTGCTCGCAAGGGATTGATCACCCGCCGCACGGGCCCGACTCAAGGGTAATCGATCGCCATCACGTACCAGGTTTTCTCACCGGTCGGCGTGGCGACGCGCACTTCGGCGTCCAGCGCCTTGCCGACCAGGGCCCGTGCCAGCGGGGCGTCGATGCTGATCAGGTGGTTCTTCAGATCCAGTTCGTCTGGACCGACGATGCGGTAGCGCGCGGTCTCGCCCTCGTCGTCCTCCAGCGTGACCCAGGCGCCAAAGTAGACCTTGTCGGGATCGCTGGGCCGTTCGCTGACCACTTTGAGGCTTTCCAGACGCTTGCGCAAAAAGCGTACGCGGCTGTCAATCTCGCGCAGCATTTTCTTGCCGTAGGTGTATTCGGCGTTCTCCGAGCGATCACCCTGCGCGGCGGCCTCGCTCACCGATTGGGTCACCTGGGGGCGACGTACATTCCACAGTTCATGCAATTCGGCGCGCAGGCGCGCTTCCCCTTCCGGGGTGATCAGCGGCGTACCGGCGCTGCGGGGCGGACGATAACGGCTCATGGCATTCCACGTCTGGCAAAAGGATAAGGGTACAAGGTCAACCTTCGCGCAGCACCTGCAGGGGGCTGGCATTGAGGGCTCGGCGGGTGCCGAGCATGCCGGCCCCGCCGATCAGCAAGGCGCCCAGCACCGGCAATAGCAGCAGCCAGGGATGCGGATGCCACGCGAGGTCGAAGGCGAAACGATAAAGCAGCGCGCTGATCAACTCGCAACCCAGTGCCGCGAGTACGCCGCTGGTAGCACCGAGTAAAGCGAATTCGCTGCGGCGGGCCTTGATCAGCAAGCGCCGCCGGGCGCCCAGCGCCCGCAACAGCGCACCTTGGCGAATGCGTTCGTCCAGGGTCGCCTGTAAGCCGGCAAACAGAACGGCCAGGCCGGCGGCCAGTACAAACAACAACACATATTCGATGGCTAGAGTCACTTGGGAGAGGATACTGCGCAGTTGCGCCAGCAGGGCGTCCACTTGCAGCAGGGTGACGGTGGGAAAGGCGCGTGCCAGCTCGACTAGCTGGCGTTCCTGGCCGGCGGGTAAATAGAAGCTGGTCAGGTAGGTGGTCGGCAGATATTGCAGCGTGCCTGGTTCGAAGATCATGTAGAAGTTGGGCTGGAAATTGTTCCAGTCCACCTCCCGTAGGCTGGTGACGCGTGTTTCGCGCTCATTGCTGCCCACGTTGAAGCGCAGCCTGTCACCCAGTTGCAGTCCCAGGCTTTCGGCCAGTTCGCTCTCCACCGAAACGCCCGGCAGCGAATCCGCTGCGTTTTCCGGTTGCCACCAGTGGCCGGCCTTGAGCAGGTTGTCAGCGGGCAGGTCGGCGGCCCAGGTCAGGCTGAGGTCGCGGCGGATCGCCCGCTCGCCTTGTGATTCCTTGCTTACCCGTTGGCGTACTGGCTGGTCATTAATGGCGATCAGGCGGCCCGGCACCACGGGATACAACGGGGCGGCTTGCACCTGCAAGGCCGCTAGGCGTGTGTTAAAGGCGTCCTTGTCGCCAGGCAGAATATTCAGGGCGAAATGGTTGGGTGCATCGGCCGGCAATTGCGCCTGCCAGGTATCCAGCAGTTCGCCGCGTAGCAAGGCGATGAGCGCCATGGCCAGCAGGATCAGGCCGAACGCCAACGCCTGTCCGGCAGCGGCCAGTGGATGGCGCAACAATTGGCCCAGTCCGAGGCGCCAAGGCAGGCTCGCATTGCTCAGCAGGCGGCGCAGGCCCTGTAGGCCGAACAGCAACAGTCCACCCAGCAGCAAGACGGCCAACAGCCCCCCGCCGATCATGGCCAGGGTGAGCGTCAGGTCCAGGCTCAGGCGCCACATGATGATGCCCAGCGCCACGAGCGCGGAGCCGTACACCAGCCATGCGCTGGGTGGCAAAGGCAAGACATCGCTGCGTAATACGCGCAACGGTGGGACTCGGCCCAACGCTGCCAGGGGTGGCAGGGCGAAACCCGCCAGGGCCAGCAAGCCGATGGCCATTCCAGCCAGCGCCGGCAGCAGGCCGCCAGGTGGAATGTCGGTGGGCAGTAAATCCCGCAGCAGGTGGAACAGCCCATGCTGCGCCAGCCAGCCGAGCGCGGCGCCCAGGCTGCTGGCCAGCACTCCGAGCAGCAGCAATTGCACGGCATAGAGTCCCAAGGCCTCGTGCCGTGATAGACCCAGGCAACGCAACAACGCGCTGGCGTCGTAGCGGCGAATGGCGAACCGGCTGGCCGACAGCGCCACGGCCACCCCAGCAAGCAAGACGGCTGCCAGGCTGGCGAGATTCAGGTAGCGTTCGGCGCGGCCCAGCGCAGTGCCGATTTGCCGATTGCCGTCACGGGTGTCTTCCAGGCGCTGCTGGGGGCTCAGCTGGCCAGCGAGAGCGGCGCGATAGTCCGCCAATTGCTGGGTGTCGCCGGTCCATAGCTCTCGGTAGCGGACCCGGCTGCCCGGCTGCACGATGCCGGTGGCATCCAGGTCGTCGAGGTGCATCAGCACGCGGGGTGTCAGGCTGTAGAAATCGCCAGCGCGGTCCGGCTCGTAGGTGAGGACACGGCTCAGGCGCAGTTGTTTTTCACCGACTTCGATACTGTCGCCGACCTTGAGATCCAGCGCAGCGAACAGACGAGCCTCGGCCCAGGCTTCGCCGCGGGACGGCCCGCTGCCAGGGGTTTCTGCTTCATAAGGCGCGGGTGCGCTGCGCAGTTCGCCACGTAGCGGGTATTCACTGTCTGCCGCTTTGACGCTGGCCAGCTGAATGCCTTGGTCAGTGGCAATCACGCTGGAGAACTCCACTACACGGGCATGCTGTAGACCTAGCTGACGGCCGCTTCGCAGCTGTTCCGGGGCGGCCGGCGCCGAGCCATTGAGCACCAGATCGGCACCGAGAAATTCGCTGGCGCGCAGCAACATGGCATCGTTCAGTCGCGTGCTGAAATATCCGATGGCCGTGCTGGCGGCGACGGCGACCAACACGGCGGCGAACAGCACGCGCAATTCTCCAGAGCGGGCATCACGCCGCAGTTGCCGCGTCGCGAGGGTCAGCAGGCGGCGTAACGGCAGGCCGGCCATCAGGGTTCGTCCCGGGTGACAAGGTGTCCCGCTTCAAGGCGGATCTGCCGTCGACAGCGATGGGCCAGGCGTTGGTCGTGGGTCACCAGTACCAGGGTGGCGCCGCGCTCCTGATTGAGGGCGAAAAGCAGGTCGCTGATACGCTCGCCGGTCTGGGTGTCGAGATTGCCGGTGGGTTCGTCGGCAAACAGCACGTCCGGTTCGGCAGCGAAGGCGCGGGCAATCGCCACGCGTTGCTGTTCTCCGCCGGAAAGCTGGCGGGGGTAATGCTGCAGACGATGTTCCAGACCTACCCGCTGCAGCAGTTCGTCGGCACGCCGGCGCGCATCGAGACGCCCATCCAGTTCCAGAGGCAGCATGACGTTTTCCAGTGCATTGAGGCTGTCCAATAACTGAAAGGACTGAAACACAAAGCCGACGTGTTCGGCGCGCACACGCGCACGCTGATCTTCGTCCAGTTGCTCCAGCGCGTGGCCGGCGAGCATGACTTCGCCGCTGCTGGGGCGATCCAGTCCGGCGAGAAGGCCCAGCAGCGTCGATTTACCCGAACCGGAGCTGCCAACGATGGCCAGGCTGTCGCCGGCGCTCAGATCCAGAGACAGGCTGTGCAGAATGGTCAGGTCGCCTTCCGCGCTGGGGACCACTTTGCTAAGGTTGCGGGCATTGAGAATGCAGGTGTTCATGGAGATTCCGATGCGGGCTTGGTGTATTGCGGGGGCCATGGCTGTGCTGCTGTGGTCGCAAAATTCCTTGGCCGGCACCCTGCTGGTCGTCGGCGATAGTATCAGCGCCGCTCTGGGCATGGATACCCGCCAGGGTTGGGTCGCCTTGCTGGAACAGCGCTTGGAGGAAGAGGGCCTGGATCATCGGGTGGTCAACGCGTCGATCAGTGGTGACACAACCGCTGGCGGTCTGGTTCGATTGCCCAGGCTGCTCGCCGAGCATCAGCCGGAGTGGGTGATTCTTGAGTTGGGTGGCAATGACGGCCTACGAGGCTTGCCCCCAGCGCAAATGCAGCAAAATCTGCTCGCCATGATTGAACGCAGCCGTGACAGCGGGGCCCAGGTGCTGTTGCTTGGCATGCGGTTACCGCCCAACTATGGACTGCGCTACACCCGAGCATTCGAGCAGGTGTATTCGGACCTTGCGGCGCAGACACAAGTACCTTGGGTGCCGTTTTTTCTGGAAGGCGTCGGCGGTGTCGAGGGCATGATGCAGGCTGATGGCATTCATCCGGCGCCAGCAGCCCAGCAACGGATGCTCGACAATCTCTGGCCATTGCTCAAACAGATGCTTTAAGGGGCTCTCGAGGCTTTTCCGCGCCCAGGCTTTCGGCTAATGTTGCGCCCCCTTCATGGAGCCCAACATGCCACGCCGCGCCTGGTCCCTGTATGCCTATAAATTGATCGAGCCAGACGAGCAGTTGGATCTGTTCGCCTGCCGCGAGGTGCGCCTGCATCTGATCGAGCGGCAGCTGGAATTGGCGGGACATGTGGATCGCACCTTGTGCGGCGGTCTGCTGCCGGCTCAGCCGCGCTGGCGTTCGTTGAGTCGGGAATTGCTGCGTGACTCGCGGCTGTGCCCAGTTTGCCAGGCTACGCTTGAAGCACATCGTCGGGGTGAACGATTATCCGGTTTTGAAGTCTGACATAGCCGGCCTTTCAAACCGGCCTTCGATTTGTCACTTCAAGGATACAATCCGGATGTTCGCGTGTGCTTCCACGGTCTTTCGCAGTCTCTCATTGATGGCTTTGGTGAGCACTGGCGCAGTCCATGCCATGGAGTTTCCTCTGCCTCCGCCCCACGAGGACGTGGTAGGGCAGGTTCAGGTTATCAAGGCGCGTTACGAAGATACCTTTGCCGCAATTGCCGAGAGCCATGACCTTGGCTACCTGGAAATGGTTGCCGCCAATCCGGGGGTGGACCCCTGGCTCCCTGGCGAGGGTACCGAGATCATTCTTCCGACACGCTTCATTCTGCCGCCGGGTCCACGTGAAGGGATCGTGATCAACCTTGCGGAATACCGTCTTTATTACTATCCGAAAGGGCAGGCGGTGGTGCATACCTATCCCCTCGGAATTGGTCGTGAGGGCTGGTCATCGCCCGTCGCTGAAACTCGCATCGCGGCCAAGTTTGCCAATCCCGCTTGGTATCCACCCAAGTCGATTCGCGAAGAGCATGCTGCCGAGGGTGATCCCTTGCCGAGCGTGGTGCCACCCGGTCCCGATAATCCCTTGGGACCCTACAAGATGACCTTGGCTTTACCGGGTTATCTCATTCATGGTTCGAACAAGAAGTTCGGTATTGGCATGCGTGTCAGTCATGGATGCTTTCGCATGCTCAATCACAACGTGTTGGAATTGGCAGCGATGGCTTCGGTTGGCACTGCGGTGCGTATTATTGATCAGCCCTATAAGGTGGGGGTCAGTGCTAATAAATACTACCTTGAAGTGCATGCGCCACTGGAAGGTAAAGAGGGCAAACTCTCGGTGGTGGACAAACATGCGAAGGTGATCAATACCTTACTGCGCTGGGACGAATTGCAGAACCTGCAGTTGGACTGGGAAATGTTGCGCGAAGTGATTGCGGCAGAAGATGGACTGCCAATCGAGATTGCCACAAGAAATACGGCGCTCGCTGCTGAGATAACACCCCGCTGATTCGGGTTCGCTTGTTTGCCAATCGTTAAGCTACGCCGCTCATAAAAAAAGCCGACCCTGTTAGGGTCGGCTTGATAGCCTGAGGCCAGACTCTTACTTGCGGCTGGCGCGCTCCAGCATGCGCAAGGCGCGTTCGTTGGCCTCGTCTGCGGTCTGCTGTGCTTTCTGCGCAGCGGCCATTGCTTCATCAGCCAGGCGGTAGGCTTCGTCGGCACGAGCTTGAGCGCGAGCGGCAGCATCCTCGCTGGCGGTCAGGCGTGCTTCGGATTCCTGTGACATGCTGCTGCAACCGGTAGCCAGAACTGCGGCCAGGGCCAGAGCAGAGAATTTCAGAACGTTGTTCATCGTGTTCCCCTTCTTTGGGCTTTCTAAAGTGCAATTTCCCGTTGGGGAAATCAGCGGCGTACATAGTACCTGTAACTTTTAGTAAGTAAACGGATATGGTGCAAGTTAGGTGGTTTTTTTATTGTTCTGCAGAGGTTTTAACTGTGATGGCGCTTTCTTTAGTTTAGGTTTTATTGGGGCAAGCTATTATAGAGTTTTGTTTCGGTAAGAGGTTCCGTTGCCGAGAGAAGTAGAGCGCTATAAATAAGTTTAACTGGGATGAACTTCTAAGAGTGTTTATTGTCTCGACCGGCGCTCAGGAAGTTTGCCTTGCGTTGTTTGCTTTGGTCAGCGCATCAAGGGGGTGTACAGTGTGGCGGCTGGATGCCCGGCACGAGGTATTGCAATGGCCAGGCAGGCTTGCTTTGCACAGTAATCGGTTCGGCCTGACGAGGAATCACATGAACGAGCTAGCTATCCATCATGACGTGGCCGGTCATCAATTTGAGGCGACCGTGGAAGGCCATCACGCCTATCTGGCTTATATGGACCTGGGTCAGCAAACGCTGGATATTTATCGCACCTATGTACCCAATGCCTTGCGCGGCAAGGGCATTGCGGCGGCCCTGACCGAGCATGCCTTGCAGTATGCCGAGAGTATGGGCTATTCGGTAATCCCTTCATGCTCCTATGTAGAACGCTATATGGAGCGGCGAGAACGAAGGGCAGGTAAACAGTGACACATAAAAAAGCCGGGCAGTGCGAATGCCCGGCTTTTTACGTTCCGCAGCCTTAGCGCTTGCGGCGCTCGGGCAGCTTATCCTTCAATTTCTCATGCATGCTAAGCACGGCTTTCTCAGTCGTTTGCCAATCGATACAGGCATCGGTAATCGAGACGCCGTACTGGAGTTGGTCAAGGTCCTTGGGAATGGATTGGCTGCCCCAGCCAAGGTGGCTCTCGACCATCAACCCGATGATGGAGGTGTTGCCTTCCAGAATTTGATTGGCAACGTTATCCATGACCAGTGGTTGCAGGCCGGGGTCCTTGTTGGAGTTGGCGTGACTGCAGTCGACCATGATGTTGGGCGTGATACCGGCTTTGGCCAGTTCTTGTTCGCAGACCGCGACGCTTACCGAGTCATAGTTGGGTTTGCCGTTGCCGCCACGCAGCACGACGTGACCGTAGGTGTTGCCCTTGGTGGTGACGATGGAGACCGCGCCTTGCTGATTGATACCCAGGAAGCGATGCGGGCGAGAAACGGATTGCAAGGCATTGATAGCGACGGCCAAGCCGCCATCCGTACCGTTCTTGAAGCCCACTGCTGAAGAAAGGCCAGACGCCATTTCCCGGTGGGTCTGGGATTCGGTGGTTCGCGCGCCGATGGCGGCCCAACTAATCAAATCCTGCAAATATTGCGGGGAGATGGGGTCCAGGGCTTCGGTGGCAGCTGGCAGACCCATGTCGGCCAGGTCGAGCAGCAACTTGCGACCAATGCTCAGTCCGTCCTGGATCTTGAAGGAGTCATCCAAGTAAGGGTCGTTAATCAGGCCTTTCCAGCCTACCGTGGTCCTCGGCTTCTCAAAATAGACGCGCATGACCAGGAACAGCGTGTCGGATACTTGCTCAGCCAACACTTTAAGGCGTTCAGCGTATTCATGGGCCGCTTTGAGATCATGGATCGAGCAAGGGCCAATCACGATGAACAGGCGATGATCCTTGCCATCAAGAATGTCCCGAATCACCTGGCGACCGTGTGTCACGGTGCGGCGGGCGGCTTCGGTGAGGGGCATTTCGTGCTTCAGTTGCTCCGGCGTGATCAGGGCTTCGTTGGAGGCAACGTTCAGGTCATTGATCGGTAAATCTGCCATCGGTGTTACTCGTCAGTCGGGGGCCAGGCATCCCCTTGCGGCGTGCACAGCAGGAAGGGCATGGTGAGGAAGAGAGCAACCTTAACGCTTTATCTGCGGGCTCGACAATGGGGCGGGCTGGCGAAAGCCCTGTTTGCCTGTGTGTATTCGCTCGGTCATTCCCATCCGGTTGCTTTGCGCTCGAGGTGGGCGCCGCAACGTTTTCGCGACACCGATACGGTTTTTTAATACTTGTCTCAGTTGTTTTTTGTCTGGTTGGATTAATATGGTTATAAGAAACCGCTAGCCACATCGCCGCCGTAACATTTGAGGATCTGCCATGAAGCTTCAGCAACTGCGTTACATCTGGGAGGTGGCACACCATGATCTGAACGTGTCGGCTACTGCCAAGAGCCTCTACACGTCGCAGCCAGGAATCAGCAAGCAGATTCGCCTGCTGGAAGATGAATTGGGGCTGGAAGTGTTCGCCCGTAGCGGCAAGCACCTGACGCGTGTAACTCCGGCGGGCGAAAGCATCATTCATACCGCCGGGGAGATTTTGCGCAAGGTCGAGAACATCAAGCAGATTGCCCAGGAATTCTCCAACGAGAAAAAAGGGGTGCTCTCGCTGGCCACCACGCATACCCAGGCCCGCTACGCTTTGCCGCCAGTCATCAGTTCCTTTATCAAGCAATACCCGGACGTTGCCCTGCACATGCACCAGGGATCGCCAACCCAAATTGCGGAAATGGCAGCCGACGGCACCGTGGATTTCGCCATCGCCACTGAAGGCCTGGAATTGTTCGGCGATCTGATCATGATGCCCTGCTATCGCTGGAACCGCTGCGTGGTGGTGCCCAAGGGACATCCCTTGTGCAAGGTGCCGAAGCTGACCCTCGAAGCGCTGGCCGAGTATCCGATCGTGACCTATGTCTTCGGTTTCACCGGCCGCTCGAAGCTAGATGAGGCGTTCAGCCGCCGCGGCCTGAGCCCCAGGGTGGTGTTCACAGCAGCCGATGCCGACGTGATCAAGACCTATGTACGCCTGGGGCTGGGTGTGGGGATCGTGGCGAAAATGGCCGTGGACGAGCAACTGGATCCGGACCTTGTCGTCCTGGATGCCAGTGATCTGTTCGAGTCCAGCGTGACCAAGATCGGCTTTCGCCGCGGCACCTTCATGCGCGGCTTCATGTGCGACTTTGTCGAAAAATTCGCGCCGCACCTGAATCGCGATGTGGTTGCCAAAGCCGTGCAGTGCCGGAACAAGGCCGAACTGGATGAGCTGTTCGAAAATGTCGAGTTGCCGACTCACTGAGGCTTCTTGTTTGACAACAAGGGTGGAGAACCGCCTTGGTTTCCACCCTGGGCATTTCAGGTGAATGCGCTTCCTTCCCACAACTACTTCTTGGCAATTAAATTCCCAGCATGCAGCCCGCATTCCTTGTGGGTGGCCTCTTCCCACCACCAGCGGCCTTCGCGCTCATGCTGATTGGGCAGCACGGGGCGGGTGCAAGGTTCGCAGCCAATGCTGATGAAGCCGCGCTCATGCAAGGGGTTGTAGGGAATCTCAAGCATGCGGATATAACCCCAGACTTCTTCGCTGCTCATTTGCGCGAGTGGGTTGAACTTGTAAAGGGCGTGTTCGGCCGAGGAGAAGGCGCTGTCCAGCTCCAGCACTGCCACCTGGCTGCGCGTGCCCGGACTCTGATCGCGACGTTGGCCTGTCGCCCAGGCGCTCACCGTGGCGAGTTTGCGGCGCAGCGGTTCGATCTTGCGAATGCCACAGCATTCGCCATGGCCGTCCTTGTAAAAGCTGAACAGGCCTTTTTGCTTGACCAGCGGTTCCAGCAGGCGCGCGTCTGGGGAAAGGACTTCGATAGGAATGCCGTAATGCTCGCGCACCTGATCGATGAACCGGTAGGTTTCCGGGTGCAGGCGGCCGGTGTCCAGGCTGAAGACCTTGACGTTCTTGTTGAGCTTCCAGGCCATGTCCACCAGGACGATATCCTCGGCACCGCTGAAGGAAAGCCAGAGGTCGTCGCCAAAGTGCTCGAAGGCAAGTTTGAGAATGTCCTGGGGCGAACGTTCGGCATACAGAGCCGCCAATTCGGCGACATTGAAGGGGTGACTCATCAGGCTTCCTCATGATCATGGCGCTGGACGCGCTCTGCGGCGGCATCCTAACAAACCCTTGGCCGTGCCCATAAATAACCAAGCAGCGTGCATTTGTCTCATCTGGTTATAAGCGGCGGCATTGCATGGGGTAGGGCGAGCGGCTAGAGTGCCGCTTCATTTCAAACCTCGCTTAGGAGTAGCTCGTGGAGATTGCCTGTCTCGACCTGGAAGGCGTATTGGTACCAGAGATCTGGATTGCCTTCGCGGAAAAAACTGGTATCGATGCGCTCAAGGCCACGACCCGGGATATTCCGGATTACGACGTGCTAATGAAGCAGCGTCTGCGCATTCTCGACGAGCACGGCCTGAAGCTCGGCGATATCCAGGAAGTGATCGCCACGCTCAAGCCGCTGGACGGCGCGGTGGAGTTCATCAACTGGCTGCGTGAGCGCTTCCAGGTCGTGATCCTCTCCGACACCTTCTATGAGTTCTCCCAGCCGCTGATGCGCCAGCTGGGCTTCCCGACCCTGCTTTGCCATAAGCTGCTGGTTGACGAGACTGACCGCGTGGTGGGTTATGAGCTGCGCCAGAAGGATCCGAAGCGCCAGTCCGTGGTAGCCCTCAAGAGCCTTTACTACCGCGTGATTGCAGCGGGTGATTCGTACAACGACACCACCATGCTCTCGGAAGCTCACGCCGGCATCCTGTTCCACGCCCCGGACAACGTGATCCGCGAGTTCCCGCAGTTCCCGGCGGTGCATACCTTCGAAGATCTGAAGCAGGAATTCCTCACGGCGTCCAATCGTCCGCTGAGTCTGTAAGACCCAAAGGCGGCCCGAAAGGCCGCCTTTGTTAAGCACTTTACGAAGGAGGCTATCCCGGGCCGAGCATGCGCCGGCGTGCTGGATGGCCTACATCCTGGCGACGTTCCTACCTCCGTCAGCCGGGATAAACCCGGCACCACCGAGACCTCGCCATCATCGCGCGATACAACGCAACGGTACGCCTTGCGCCAGCAGGTGCTGTTGCTTGATGCTGAGGCCCGTCTGCGTCATCTCTTCCCATATCGCTTGCCAGCCGCCCAGCTCGATGCTGTCCAGGTGCTTGCTTTCCTTGTGTTGGCCGTGGAAATCCTCGCGGCTGCCTTTGGCGAGCAGGTCGGGCGTGAGCTGCGGTATCAGCGCATGGCTGGCGCGCGGGAGGGTTGCAGCGATGGCCAGCCCGGCAGGGTCGAAATCTGCAAAGACCACAACCGGAACCAAAGCGGGCAGTCCCTGTAGCAGCTGCCGCGTTCCCCGGGTGAGCGCGCTATGGCCACGGTAGAGCACCAGTGCGGCATCGAGCCTGTCTGGTAGCGCGAAACGATGGATTTGATCGAAGCAATCCAGATTTTCGACCACCAGTACGTTGCAAATGGCCGCCAGGTCCAGATGGTTGACCGGAACACGCAACGCGCATTCATTTGGCAGAGTGGGCGCGGCGACCATAAACGGAAGAACACCCTTGGCCAATACGAAACCCTCATCGGGTTGGCGTGGCGCAAGCTTCTCGTTGATGGCCTGAGCGGCCGCCTCGATGCGGTCCTCATTCGGCAGGGGATTCATCAGATCCCAACCGAAACGCCGTCGGGCTTCGTCGCGCAGCAGCTCGCGCTCCTGCGGAGTGAAATGCAGACGGCGCCGCTCGACCTGGCCCAATTCGAACGCGCGATGGATGTCCTTCCAGGTTGCGCTGTAGGGCACGTCCGGTAAGCGGTTGCGCAGCAAGTGGTGCACCGCCTTGGCATGCACCCGGGTCAGAGAGACAAACACAACGCCAGATCCCGCACGATGAAGTTGCCGCTGAACACCGGGTGATCCTCGCCTTCGGGCAGCAACTCGAAATAATCCTTCTGCTCATCGGGCAGGGCTTCGTAGCCGCCAATTACCTGATACAGCCAGGTTTCCTCGTCCCACGGCAAGCGCTGCTCAGCGCGCCAGGTCAGCGCCGAGAGTTGTTGTCCACTTTCGATGACTTGGCAGAAGTAGTCCTGCACCGCGTCCTGGATTGCGCTGCTCTGCACTTCAAAGCTTTCCACCTCACCAAGCAACAGCTCGCCGGCTTCCGGCAGGGCCATCACGGCGCGTTCCGCGCGCTGAGCGCGCACCTGGGATGCCAGGGCCAGCAGTTCAGCTTCCAATACGCTGTCGTGGATGTCCACGGCGGCCGGCGCCAGCAATGCCTCAGCCAGATTGAGCAACTGGGGCATTTGCGGCAGGGCGGTGTGCTGGCCGGGCTGGTAGTCCGGGTGCTGGTCGATATGCAGGCTCCAGCCGCGCAGCAGGCGGGTGCGGCCCTGGATCTTGCGGAAGCGGCCGAGCAGGTCGAGCAGGCGCGCCTGCACCACGCCCAGTTCCAGATAGGCGTCGCTGACGCTGCGTTGCAAGCGGGTGACCAGCAGGCGACGCAGTTCCCGCAGGTCGCCGGCAGTGTCGGCCAGGTGCTGGAAATCGACCAGCTCCAGCCCCGCCAGCAACTCGCTGACTTGGGATTGAGCCAATTCGTTCTCGCGGATCTTGGCGTTCAGACTGCCTACATAGCCGAACTCGTTGTTGATGCGGCTCCACAGCATGCGGATGCTGTGGGTCAGGCCTTCGCAGAAGCTGTAGACGTGTTCGCGCAGGTCGGCCAGATAGGCGTCGGCGGCGGCGTAGTCGCCCTGGTGGCGGGCTTCGGTGTAGTGGGCCGCAAGGGTCTTGAAGGTGGCCAGGGTGGTGCCAGTGTTGGCGTCGATCTGCCGGTTGCGGTCATCCTTCAGGGCTTCTTCCAGCAGGGCGCGGACCGTACGGCGAAGGTGCAGGTCGGCACCGGGCTCCGGGCGGTACAGAACACCATCCTTGACCAGCCGATCTTGTACGCCGGGCTCAAGCGCTTCGTCGCTGATGGAGCCGGCCAGGTAAGCATCCATGATGGGTTCGGCATGCCGGCCCAGTTGGCGTAAAAAGCGCACCCCGGCATGGTGCAGGTTGCCGCTCATAGCAGGTTGCTCTGGCTGGCGGCCTCGGCGCGACCCTCCAGCGCAAGGCCCTCGGCCTCGTCGATGAAGCGGATCACCTCATAAAGGTAATCCAGCTTGCCGGTGCCAATGTAAATCTGCTTTTCCGGATTGGGGCGCAGCAGATAGCCCATGTCGCACAGTTTCTTGAACACCTGCTTGATTTGCGCGTCGACGCTAGCGCTGATGGAGCCGAACAGCCGGTAATGGCTGATAC
The DNA here is from genome assembly GCF_052245235.1 of Pseudomonas sp. B392_1p. NCBI lineage: Bacteria > Pseudomonadati > Pseudomonadota > Gammaproteobacteria > Pseudomonadales > Pseudomonadaceae > Pseudomonas > Pseudomonas sp. B392_1p. Next base: position 154,405 of record NZ_JBQPXM010000007.1, on the reverse strand, counting down.
GCGCCAGTTGCTCGCGAAACGCCGGGGTGTCTTCGACGATGCCCTGCAACTCGTTCAGGCGGATGGGGCTGCCCTCGGTGAGTGGAGCGTCCTGGGCGCTGGCTTCCTGCACCAGCAGCAGCCATTCCACCAGTGGGGTAAGGGCGTGGCTGACGTCGCGGAACTGCTGCCCTACGACCTTGCGTTCGTTTTCACCCAGCTGGCGGTAGGCGCAATAGAAGACTTCCGCTTCCGCGCCGCTGCCCACGCTGGCCACCACGCGGTTAAGGGTGGTCAGGTAATCGTCGACCTGTTCGCGGTTGGTCGGGTTTTTCAGAAAGCGCCAGCCTTCCTCGTTGGTGGTGCGGCAGATGAAGGCGCCCTGCAGCAGGCGTTCGATGACCTGTCCCTTGTTGGAAAGCATCAGGCGATCTCCTCGGTCTGGCGCGCCTTCAGGCGCTCGCCGATCACATCCAGGCGCGGCTTGACCACCTGCAGCTGGCGGGTCTGCTTGTTGACGATGTAGCGGTTCTTGAACAGCGACAGCACCTCGGAATCCGGATTGGGGAACGCGCCGAGGATGCGGATGCGGTTGCTGGTGCAGGCGTCGAAGATCTTCTTCACGTTGTTGTGGTGCAGCGTGCCCAGTTCGTCGATCGGCCAGTGGATTACCGCCGGCGCGTCGCCGCGCAGCAGGCGGGTGAAGGCCAGCAGGAACTTGCAGAGGATCAGGTAGGCCATGCCGTGGCTGGAGGACTCGTTGAGCTGTCGGTCGGTGCGGATCACCAGGTCGCTGTTGCCCTCACGCAGGCGCAACTCGATTTCCAAGAGACCGGCGATGCCGCTGGTCAGTGCCGAGCGGCCGAGTACTTCCAGGGCGCGGCGCATGCTGCCGGTGTAATCTTCGCCGGGCAGTTCGGCGAAGCCGCCGTGCTGCCATTCGCGGTAGGCGTTGACGAAGCTGCGCAGCTCCGGCCAGAACTCCAGCTCGGTGATCCGCGAGCGGATGGTCACCGCCGAGTTGGACACGCCGTCAAGGAACAGCTCATCGCTGACTTCGCGGGTGATGCGCGCGCTCTGGCTGGCGATGCGCTTGTCGATATCGGCGAGCACGTCGAAGTAGTCGAACAGGTCCTTGCCAAAAATGCGTCCCTGTTCCAAGAGGCCTTTGATGCTTTGCGGCACCAGCTCGTTGAGCAGTTGGGCGAGAATCGGCACCAGCCGGCGGTAGTCGAGGGTTGGCACGCCACGTTCACTGACCAGCGTGCACTCCTCGCGGCCACGCTCCCAGGTTTCCGTGAGGCTGGAGCCGCTCTTGCCGGCCAGCAGGCTGTCGAAGCGATCCACGTGCTGGCGAATGGTGGTCATCAGCGTTTCGCGGCCTTGCAGCAGCTCTTGGCCGAGGCGCAAGCGCTCGTCCAGTTCGCCTTCAGGTGTCTGCCCTTCGCGCGGCAACTTGCCTTCCCCAAGGCGGCGCAGCAGCCCCTTGAGCAGATCCAGTTGCTCGCTGATCTGCCCTTGGCGTTGCAGGCCCTGCTTGCGCTGCTGCTCCCGTTGATCGCGCTGGCTTTTGTAAGCCTGGGTGGCCGCATCCAGTTGCTGCTTGAGGTCGCTGGCTTCGGCCTTGCGGCTCATCAGCTCTTCTTGCAGCTGCGGTTTGCGTTTGAGCCAGGTGAGCGCATACCACTCTTCGTAACGGTGCACCTCCGAACGCCGGGCTTCGGTCTCGCGGATGCGCTGTTCGCGCTGACGAATGCCATTCCTCAGTTCGATTAACTGATTCTCGTCGACACCGCGGGATTTCAACTCGTTCTGGTACCAGCTTTCGCAGGCAGCCAGCTCGCTCTTACCCTGGGCGCGCTGCTCATCCATTTGGCCGCGCAGCGATGCCAGACGCTGTTCCAAGTCCTGAATCACCTGTTGCCAGTGGGCCGAGGCTTCCAGGCGAGCCTCCTGATGCTGCTCACTCAGTTCGGCCAACAGCTGCTCCTGCTCCGCAGCCAAGCGGGTCAGGCTATCGTCCAGCGCACTCAACTGCTTGCGGGCTTCGCGCCGGCGCTCGGCCAGGGCGGTGTCCAGGCGCTCCTTGAGGGTGGCGCGCTCGTCGCGCAGGCGTTGGCGGTCATCCTTGCAACGCTGCAGTTCGGTACGCGCCTGCACCAGCCGGGTATTAAGGTCGTCCAGCGCCGCAGTCTGTTCGCCCAGCTGGGTTTCCAAGGCCTCCTGCTGATTGCGCGCGGCCTGCAGGTTGTCCTCGGCCAGCTGCAGGCGGGCACGCAGCACCGCTTCGTCGGCGGCGTGCTCAGGTATTGGCAGCGTGGCCAGGTCAAGTCGCAGGCCATGGAAGCTGTCGGCTGACGTTTCGCTCAGGGCGGGCTTGAGGTCGGTGCGTTCCAGTAGGCCCGGCTCGATCAGCTTGCCAAGGTGTCGTTCCCAGCCCGGCTGTTCGCGGCGCAGGAATTCCAGCAGGGTGTGCTGGCCGGGATAGAGCAGGCGTGTTGCGACGTCTTTTTCCCGCTCGCGCTCACCTACCTTGCGGGCTACAAGCTGATGTTGCTGGGCCAGTTCTTCCCGCTGGCGCAGCAACTGTCGCTCTTGCTGAGCCAAAGTCTCTACCTGCTGGCTGGCGCCATCGCGCTTCTCGTCGGCCTCTTCCTGGCGCCGGTCGAGGATGTCCAGGCTGCGGCTTTCCTCTTCGCTGTAGCCGAACTGGCTGATGCGTTGCTCGTAGTCCTTGCGTTCCAGTTCGCGGGCGTGTTTCTGCTCGCGAAAGGTGGTTTCGGTTTCCTGACGGCGGGTGGCGAAGGATTTGTCCAACTGGCTGAGGGCATCGTGCCTCTGTTGGGTGCGCCCAGCCAGTTCGTCGCGGACTTTGCTTTCCTGTTCATGCAGGCGATCCAGGGCGTCCTGCTGGCGCTCCTGGACGATCTGCTTGCGTTCCAGGTAGGCGTTCTGAACGTCGGCATGCTGCTCGGTGAGCAGGTGCAGGCGTTCCCTGAGGTTGTCCAGCTCCAGCTTCCAGCCGTCGAGCTTTTCCAGGTCGGCCTTGGCCTGGTCGATATCGGAGTCCAGGTACTGCTGGTACAGGTCGTCAATATGGTTGAGCTGTTCTTCGTCACTTTTAACCCGGGCCTGGACCTGCGAGAGTTCCAGGCTTAGGGCGTCCCGCTGCTCCTTCCAATCATCTTCCAGGCGCTTGAGCTCGAAAGCGAGCTGTTCCAATTCGCTCTTCAGGGTTTCCTGGCGGGCGAACAATTGCGGCTCGTCGGTACGGAAGGCTTGCAGCAGGCCACTCAGGCGGGCCTCACAAGTCAGCAATTCCTGGAAGTCGCGCTCTAAGCGGGCGAATTCGGGGCGCAGGTCGGCGAAGCCTTGGATCAACTGGCTGTCGCGAATCCAGTCTTCGACTTTCTGCGGGCTGAGGTGGGTGGTGGGCGGTGTCACGCCGTCCTCTTCCAGAATGGCGGCGACCATCGACTTGATGGTTTCCATCTTGCCTTCACGCGAGTGCACGGCGCGCACCAGCTTCTCGATGTGGCGCAGGCTGTGCTCGCCGCTGCACAGGGAAAACTGGCGGGCCAGTTGGCGCAGTTCGCTACGCTGGCTGTCGGCGGAGAGCAGGGTGCGGTCGTTCTGAATGATGGCCCGGTACTGGCGTGTATTGAGCTGGTTGCTGACGGTGATGCCCAACGAACGGAAGTGCCGTCCCAGCTCGTTCATGGTGCGGCAGACGATGCTGTCGCCCTGGCGGCTGCGAGTGTAGTCCTCCATGTCGAAGCCCTTGTGTACCAACCGGTAATCCACGCCACGGCCGTCGCTGCTGGTGGCCAGGATCGCCTGGCAGGGCTCGTCGTCCTTGCGCTGGTATTCGTAGACGATGAAGCTCTGCTCGGTGGGCAGGTACCAGCGCTCGAAGCTGTCACGAGTGGCCGGTACCACGCGGCTGGGGTACTCGCCGTAGAATACCGGCACCAGGCGCTGCAATGTGGTCTTGCCGGAGGCGTTGGTCCCGCAGATGTTGGTGTGGTCGTCCACGACCAGCTCGACGACACCCTTGAGGTGGGTGTTGATCAGAATGAGGCGATTCAGGCTGGGCATGCGAATCCTTTTGTAGAGGCGAAGCAGGGGCGCAGTTTAAGCAAGCTGCGGCCTGCTGCCGAGCCGCTTTCGACGGGAATCATCACATTTTGGGAGCTTGTGCTGCACGTGCAGCAGTTCTGAGCGATCCACAGCAACAAACGCTACAGGGCTTCCAGGGTTTCCATCAGCACGCGTACCTTGGTAATGGATTCCTGATATTCGGCTTGCCAGTCGGAATCCATGACGATGCCGCCGCCGCCCCAGCAGGCGATCTGACCGTCCTTGATCAGCAGGCTGCGAATGGCGATTGAGCTGTCCATTTCCCCGCGCACATCCAGGTACAGCAGCGAGCCGCAGTAGAGCGCCCGGCGGGCAGGTTCCAGCTCGTCGATGATCTGCATGGCGCGCACCTTGGGCGCGCCGGTGATCGAACCGCCGGGAAAGCTGCCGGCCAGCAGGTCCAGGGCATCCTTGCTGGCGTCCAGCTCGCCGGTCACGCTGCTGACCAGATGATGCACGTTCGGGTAACTCTCCAGCGCGAACAGCTCGGGCACACGCACTGAGCCTATGCGGCAACTGCGGCCTAGGTCATTACGCAGCAGGTCTACGATCATCAGGTTTTCCGCGCGGTCCTTGGGGCTGGCCAGCAAGGCGTCGGCCTGGCGGCGGTCTTCTTCCGGGGAGGTGCCGCGTGGGCGGGTGCCTTTGATCGGCCGGGTTTCCACCTGGTTTTCGTGCACGCGCAGAAAACGCTCGGGCGACAGGCTGAGAATGCTCGCTCCAGGCAGTTGCTGAAAGCCGGCGAAGGGGGTCGGGCACGCGGCGCGCAACGCTTGATAGGCGTGCCAGGCATCGCCACTGCAGGAGGCGCGAAAGCGCTGGGCGAAATTGACCTGATAGCAATCCCCGGCCTGGATATACGCCTGGATCTTGCCAATCGCGGTCTCGTAGTTGTCAACGCTGATGTCCGCTTGAAACGGGCCGTCCAGCTTGAAGGGGGCGCCTTCACTTATCGCTGCCGGCTGGCTGAACAGGCGGATCAGGCGCTGGCGCTCGGCCTCATCCAGTCGCGGATGGAACACCAACTGGCTACGCTGGAGCTGGTGATCGCTGATCAACGCCCAGGCGTACAGGCCGAAATGGGCATCCGGCAGGGCCAGGTCATCCACTGCGGAATTCGGCATGAGTTCCAGGCGCCGGCCGAAGTCGTAGGACAGGTAACCGATCAGGCCGCCCACAAAGGGCAGAGGCTGATCCGCGGGTGCTTCGCTCGGACCCAGCAGGCTCAAGGCATCGCGCAAGCGTTGGAAAAAGACGTTGGCGGCTCCGCCAGCGGCAGCCGTCAGCTGTGCCATAGGCCATGCGGAGAGCAGATCATAGCGTCCTCGCTCCGCTGTGGGCCGGCCGCTGTCAAGCAGCACGGCTCCCGGAGCGTGGCGGACAAGCGCGAAGTAGTCAGCTGGATCAGCGAGGTAGGGCAGGGGATGACAAATGCAGATGGACATCGGAAACCGTCGTTTTTTGTGAAGGCGATTGTATTCCGTAGGACTGCTTCGGCCTAGAGTTCTGCCATATTTGCGCACTGCCCAGCGGGGCTGGTAAGTATGGAACACCCTGCGGATTTCAAAATCCGGGCATAACGATAAATATAAAGGGGTTAAATCATGGATGTTGTATCTGGGTCAGGAAGCCTTGCGCGCCCAACGCGACTCCCTCCACCCACATCGGCCGGCTACTTGCCGCGCCCGCGTATTCAGGCTCTGTTTGCCGCCAATCCCCAGGCGCGGCTGATTCTGCTGTGCGCGCCGGCGGGATTCGGCAAAAGCACCGCGCTGGGCGAACTGGTCATGGCTCAGCAACCCGGCAGCACCTGTGCTTGGCTGGCGTTGGGCGACGGTGATGATGATCCTGCGCGATTCCTGATGCGACTGATCAATGCGTTGCGTACGGTGTTGCCAGGGTTCGGCGAGGACGCGCTGGCGTATCTGTGCAACACGATGAGCACGCCGGTAACGGTCGTGATGGAGAGCGTGCTGGTCGAGCTGACCCGGCTGACACACCCCCTGCTGGTGGTGCTGGACGATTTCCAGGTCACCGATAAGGAGCTGCTCGCTGCCCTGGGGCGCCTGATCCTGCTGGCATCGCCCGGATTTACCCTGGCGATCGGCGCGCGGACCCAGCCGGCCTTGAATCTGGCCACGCTGCGGGCCAAGGGCCTGTTGCTGGATATCGGCCCGGAGGAGCTGCGCCTCGATCCGACCGAGGCCCGCGATTATTTACATTACCGGGGCCTGCGGCTGGATGAAACGGGCCTGCAAACGCTGTATGCGCAAACCGAAGGCTGGATGATCGGCGTGCAACTGGTCAGCTTGTGGCTGAGCCATCAACCACAGGGCAGCAGCCTGCAGTCCATACCCGCAGGCGATCAAACCGCGGTGGGCGATTACCTGCTGTGCACAGTCTTCGAACAACTCTCGGCCGAACTGCAGGATGTGCTGCTGGCGTTGAGTGTGGCCAGCCAATTGAGCGGGGAGCTGGCCAACGCCTTGACCGGTCGCGAGGATGGCCAGGCATTGTTGGAAAGCTTGGAAGTCAGGCAGTTGTTTCTCGTGCCGCTGGACCGCGAGCGGCAGTGGTATCGCTTCCACCATCTCTTCGCCGATTTCCTGCGTAACCGGTTGCGGCAGCAGAGCTTTGAACGTTTCAAGCAGCTGCATTTCAAGGCGTCCCTCTGGTTCACCAATCATCGCATGCAGAACCTGGCCATTGAGCATGCCAGCCTGGCTGACGATCCCGAAATGCTGGCCGCGCTGGTGGACGGCTACGGGTTGGAGCTGATCAACCGGGGGCAACTCAACCGATTGTATCGCTGGCGCTTGCAGGTTCCCGATTCGATTGTTGAGCGCTATCCGGTGCTGATGCTGGCCGATGTCTGGGACAAGGCGGCTAAACAGGCCTTGCCTGAAGCCAATCGTTTGCTCGATGAGTTGCTGTCACGCTGGTCCGGCGAGGTGGACGTACCCCTGCGCGAGGGCTACCTGGCTGCGTTGGCGGTCAAGTCCATGCTGGCCCTGCAAAAAGATGATCTGGACGTTTGCGTCAGTCTGGCCCGCAAGATCGAAGCCCAGCTGGGCCAGCATGCCGCTTTCCTTGAGGTAGCCATGCTGGTGATCGGTGCGCTGGCCCTGGTGATGCTGGCTCAGCCCGACCAGGCGCGTCGTTTACTGGCGCTGGCCCAGCAGCGCAATCACTTCCTAGAAGGCCGTTACCTGGATATGCAGCTCAGCAACGTCGAGGTGATGCTGGCGTTGGAACAGGGCCAGCTGCGTCAGGCGCAGCATTTGTCCGAGCAGTTGCGCGCCCGCATGGTGCCAGGGTTTGGCGAAACCAGCCCAGCCCTGGCGCTGCCCGTCATCAGCGCGTGTTTGATTGCCTATCACCAGGGACGTTTCGGCGGACTAGAAGAAAGGCTGCACTGGGCTCTCAAGCATGTTGACGTGATCAATCCGATTGATTTGTACGCCCAGGGGCTCCTGTGCCTGGCACGGCTGCAGCGCACCCAGGGGCATATCAAAGAGGCCATGGCTAGCCTGGCCGCGATGCAGAATCTGGCCTCGCGCAATCAGTCCTGGCGATTCTATGCGCAGGCGGTTGCGGAAGAGATTGCACTGATTGTGCAAGAACCGGGCGATGACTCGTTCAAGCGCGCCGAGCAGCGCTTGAAAAGCATCGAATGGAGCCGACTGGCAGCTAGCTATGCGCAGCGCACTTTCAATCCTGTCACCCTTTTTCTGGGGCTGAGCCGCATTCGTCTGTACCAGAAACGAGGTCAATACAGCGAGGCATTGCATGAAATCACCCAGCTTCGAGGGCAGCTGCAAAAAGGCTGGCATGGCTTGCAGCATCTGCGTCTGGATGTGCTGGCCGCGCTCAGCTACCAGCGTCTGGGCTATCAGGAACGAGCGCAAAGTTTGCTGGTTCAAGCCTTGATGAGGGCTGAGCGCGAAGGTTTGCGCAGTGTATTTATCGAAGAAGGGCAGGCTGTTCGGGTCATGCTGCTGCAGTTGGAAGCCGCAGAGAGACACCCTGCGCTGCAAGGCTTTCTACGTGATTTGCTGGGCTTTTGGCCGGGCGGCCAGGTACCGGCCGCGCAGGAGGCACCGAGTGACGGTTTGACCGCACGGGAGCTCGATGTGATGCGCCTTGCAGCCCAAGGCATGTCCAATGAAGAAATAGGTCAGCAATTGTCGCTGGCCCTTGGCACGGTCAAATGGCACCTGCATAACATCTACGCAAAGCTCAAGGTACGCAATCGCACCCAGGCCATTCGCCGTGCCCGCGAGCTGGAGATGCTCTGATCATGACCAACCAGATCTCCGCACAATCTCAGCGGCTGCCGTTGTTACGCACCAAGCTGTTTCCTGCCGAACTGGAGGGACACTCGCTGCTGTCCCGTGAGGTACTCATCGATCGCCTGTTCCAGGCCCGACGGTTTCCCTTGCTGGTACTCAGTGCACCGGCCGGGTATGGAAAAAGCACCGTGCTCAGTCAGCTCCGCCAGCGCTTGCAGGCGACAGGGCACAACGTTGCCTGGCTGTCCTGCGATGACGGGGACAGTGAGCCGCAACGACTGCTGGAGTACCTGCTGGCTGCGGTGGAGTCGGTATTGCCTGGCTTCGGAGCCAATACCGCCGGGCTACTGCGCGATGGCCTGAGCTGGCCGCTGGAAGCCTTGCTGGAAGCGTTCATAACCGATCTGCGCCGGGTGGAAGAACATATCTATCTGATTCTGGACGACGTACATCGCATCCGTCATCCAGGCTTCGGCCAGGGTGTGGCGTATCTGCTTCGCAATCTTCCAGAGCAGATACATCTGATCAGCAGCACCCGTTTCAACCCCCAATATCTCACGGCTCCAGGTCTGTCAGAGCGGGTCTATTGGCTCAAGGCTGAAGACCTGCGTTTGAGCCGCCAGGAAACCGCGGATTATTTCCGCTGCATCCGGCAGCAAGAGGTGAGCGATGAAGAGCTTGCGCTGTTGCACAAACGCACGGAAGGCTGGATCACCGCGCTTCATCTGGCCAGCCTGGCGCTGGCTCGTCATCCGGACCGCCGCCAGTTTCTTGTCGAGTTGTCGGGCACCGAGCGTGATATTGCCGATTACCTGACGGAAGATGTGTTGGAAGGTTTGCCAGCGGACGTGCGCTGGTTTCTAGAGCAAACCTCGATTCTCGATGAGTTTTGTGCCGATCTCTGTAACACCTTGACCGGGCATGACACGGGTCGCGCGATGCTCAAGCGATTGCAGGCCGAGCAGCTGTTCATAATCCCGCTCGATACCCTGGGGGAGTGGTTTCGTTATCACCATTTGTTCACCGAGTTTCTTCAGGGGCGCCTGGTCAGGCAAGGCGAGCCGGCGGCCTTGCTGCTCGCGGCAGCTCGCTGGAGTGAGACTCAGGGATATGCCGACCGTGCCATTGGTTACGCGCTGCGCGCCCGGGACTTCGCCTTTGCAGCCGACTTGCTGGAGCGCCAGGGCATTCGTCTGGTAACGGGGAATCGGGTTTACAGTGTGCTGGCCATGCTCAAGCGCGTGCCTGCCGAACAGATCCGCGAGCACACCGTGTTTCAACTGTTCTATGCCTGGCAGTTGGCATTCGAACAGAAATTTGCCGAAGCCGAAGCCCTGATAGAAGACGTAAGCAATCGATTGCTGCAAGGGCAGGGCAGAACGATGCATACCGGGCTTGCCGAATTACTCGGTGCGGCTCAGGTACTCAAAGCCTTGATTCTGCTGTATCAGGATAAGCTGGAGACTTCCCTGAAAGTGGCGCGCCACTGGTTGGGGGCGGTACGCGAAGGGCAGCCTTTCTTCCGCGCCAGTCTATTTTGCGTGCAGGCAGCGGCCTACGCCTTGCTGGGCGATTTTGCCGAAGCGGCCAAATCCATTGCCAGTGCACGTACGCATCTCAACGACGTGGACAGCGAATACCTAAGCGTCATGATCAGCCTTATCGAGTCCCTGATTTGCAAGGAGTACGGCGAGCTGGAGCGTGGCCGTGCTCTCGCGGAGGCCGCGAGAAAACGCGTGAATCAGGTGTTTGGACGACACAGCCGGGTGGGCGGTCCGTTGGCGCTGGCGTACTCCGACTTGCTTTATGAGCAGGACCGGCACGCGGCCATTCTTGCCGAGCTGCCTCGGGCGACCACCTGGCGTGATGTGGCCACCCCTGTCGAGCTGGTCAATCGCGCACGCCTGGTCATGGCCAAGGCGCGTTTTTATGCGGGGGAAGCCGAACAGGGGTTGGCTGATCTCGATGAATGGCTGGAAGGCTTGCAGGACCCCGGCTACCAGCGAGTCTTCGCCCTGGCGATGGGCTGCAAAGTGCAGTTTTTGTTATGGATGCACCGCCCCAACGAGGCATCGCGAGCCTGCCTTCAACTGGAGCAGCATTTGGACAAGCTTGATCCCATCCGCTATCCGGATGCCTTTGCTGCCTTGGCGATGGCGCAAGCTCGTCTGGCACTGACCGAACAGCGGCCAGACAAGGCTCAGCTGGCATTGGAAAACATGCTGGCCAGGCAAACGGCTGCACACCTGTGTGACCGGCGCTTGCGACTGTCGTTGTTACTCTGTGTAGCGTATTGGCGCAAAGGTAACAGCGACAAGGCGTTCTTATTGCTGCGTCAAACCGTGCAAGATGCCTGGGCGCGGGGTTACCGACGAGCATTTCTGGATGATGCGTTGTGGCTGCTGCCGCTCTGGAATGCCTGGCAAGCCCGTGAACCGCGCACCGAGGCCTGGCAAATGTTGGGGGAAATGCTGCGTGAACAATGTCGCCGGCTGGCTGTTGATCCGCTGAAAATCGATGAGAATCAAGATGTCAGCCATCGCGAGCGGGAAATATTGAGGCTGGTGGCGGCGGGATTGTCGAACCGTGACATCGCCCAGGCCATCCACCTCTCCGAAGCCACCATCAAGTGGCATCTGCACAACCTGTTCGCCAAGTTCGGCGTGCGCAGCCGCACCCAGGCCGTGCTCAAGGGCAAGAGTCTCGGCTTGCTCAGCGAAGCCTGAGCCTCATCAATGGGGCCGCCATCCCTTGGATGGGCTGGCAGCCAGCCCAACCGCCACTAGTTTTGTTCGCAGGACGAGCTCAGCGCTTTCCGCCCCACAAGGAAGATGCCGTACGGGGCGGTGAGGGGTCCTACTGTCGAGGCAGGTGTCGCGGCAGTGTCTATGGATAACCCCATCTGTGAACTGTGGAGATAACAATAATGAAATTGAACCAACTGGCTCTGGCTGCAGCGTTTCTGGCCGCTCCGTTCATGGCTCAGGCCGACCTCAAGGCCATGGATGACAACGCCCTGGCAAGCGTGACCGGTCAGGACGGCATTAGCCTGTCCGGTGACTTCAACGGCAGCATCGGCGCCATTGTGTACACCGATAACGATACCAACGGCGGCAGCCTGCGCCTGGAAGGTATCACCTTCACCGGCTTCAGCATTTCCGATGCCAACCCGCTGATGATCGACGTGGTTACCACTGATATCGCCGGTACCGATACTCAGCAGCTGCAAATCTCCCTGCCGGAAATGACCGGTCAGATCGAAATCGCCGCCATCAAGGTCGGTGACGCCTCTGCCGCCAGCATTGGCTCCCTGGCAATTATCGATCAGAACCTGGCCGGTACTACCATCAAGATCTGGGGTCACTAAGCACCAGTTGGCTTGAGGCTTAAGGTGGTCTACCGGCTCTGGCTGGTAGATCGCTTCCTCAGGTAAGGGAGTGCACAGCAAAGATGATCGAGATTTTATTGGGCAGCTTGCTGGCCGTTGTCGGTTTTACCGAGACAGTGGATACCAAGCCGGTCCGCGAGGGTACGGTCAATCTGACCTACGGACTTACTCCTGCAGGGCAATTGCGCGAAAGCGTAGTGCTGGAGCCGATGAATCAATTGCAGTTTCGTAATGTGATTCGTCAGGCCTATGACTACAGCTGCGGTTCAGCCGCTCTGACGACGCTGCTGGATTACTACCTGGGGCGCAATCTGGAAGAGCGCCAGGTCATGGAAGGCTTGCTGCACTACGGGGAGGCAGAAAAAATCGCCGAGCGACGCGGTTTTTCCTTGCTGGATATGAAGCGTTTCGTAGCAGCGCTGGGCTATGAAAGCGGTGGTTTTCGAGCTGAATTCGACGATCTGGAAGGCCTGGAACATCCTGCAATCGTGCCTATTGAATATGCTGGCTTCAAGCATTTCGTCGTAGTGCGGGATGTACGTGACGACCATGTGTTTGTGGCCGACCCCGCCTTGGGCAATATCAGCTTTACCCGGGCACGTTTCGAAGCTGTGTGGGATCAGAACGTATTATTCATCGTCTACCCGGGGGATAACCCCTCTATAAATGCGCTGGCATTGGATGAGCGAGATATGCGGCTTGTGGATGATCGAACGACCAGCCTTCTGGCTTTCCGCGAATTTCCACAGTTGGCGAAATTTAGCCAGAACCAAGCTGCTGAGCTTGGCTCAGGCGGTGGCATTCAATATATCCGCCGTAAGTAATTATCCGCCGCAATAAGCACCCGCTGCACAGGATGTGTCGGCATCTAAAAATAATAGGGGTAGCGCCATGGGAGTTAGGGGAGTTGCGTGGCTGGCTTTTTTGGTAATAGCCAGTGCTGGTCCAGTGTGGGCAGCCGAACAGGACGTTAATGAGGCGCGCGAAGCATTAAGCAAAAAAGAGGAAGACGCAGATAGCGCAAAAGCGCTGGAAGAGGTTTTCCAAGCGGCGGAAAAAAGCTATACCTTGCTGAAGAAAGGAGAGCGTACACTGACCTACGGTTTCGATTACTCCCTTACTCGCGATACGGTGATTCAGACCATCCGGGCCAATAACGATGTAAGCAACCCCGTATATAGCGTAATAGGCCAAAGCGAGGCTCAGCACACCTTTACCAACTCGTTTACGTTCGACTATGGCGTTTGGGATAACCTGACCTTTAGTGTGCGTTTGCCCTTGATTGCCAAATACGACACCGAGCGGGATCTGGATGTATATAGCCTGGGCGATATATCCACCAGCCTGCGCTGGCAACCCTGGAATTCGCATCGCGGCCGGCCGGTCACTACCTTGTATGCCAACCTTGGTCTTCCCACCGGCGAAAGCCCATACGACATCAATCTCGGTGAAGACTTATCGACAGGTAACGGTTATTACAGCCTGGGCCTCGGGGCAAACATGTCCTATGTCATTGATCCGGTCGTTCTGTTCGGCTCGTTGGGTTATACCTACAACCTGCCGGTTAAAGATATAGACCAAGTATTCGGCAGCAGGTTACTGCAAGAAGTCAGACCTGGGTCAACCTTCTCATTGAGCATGGGATTTGCTTATGCCTTGTCCTACGATGTATCGCTGGCTGCTTCCTATCAGATGGCTCACAACCTGAAGCCTGAATACGAGTTTATTGACAGCACCAGCAAGGGAACTGAACAAACCAGTGCGGTTATGAATTTCTCGCTGGGTCTGCGAACTTCTCCAGACCGCATCGTTAATGTCAATGCCGGGTTTGGCATGACCGAGGATTCGCCCGATGTCCTGCTGGGAATCTCCATGCCCTTGGATATCAAGGGCCTGAAGGCCCAATAACCCGCAGGCGGACTATTCATGAGTAAGCGAATTTCGCCGCTCGCGCGAGCGATTGCCGGGGTGACGTTGCTCTGGGCAATGCAAAGTCAGGCTCAATTTTCTCAAAACCTGACCATTGGCAACCCTAAGGCCATGGCCTTGGGCAATGCCATCACTGCGGATTCCAGCGGTATCGATGCCGTGCATTATAATCCTGCCGCTCTTACCAAGCTCAAAGGTCGGCAAACTGCAGTAAAACTTATCGCCGGTGGTATGGATATTCGTGCTGAGTTCGATGCGCCGGCCGATTATGGAGAACGCTTCTTCGGCTACAAGAACGATCCTATTGCCGGAACTCGGAGCAGAACCACCAGTTCGGCGATGTATTTGCCGGGGTTGGGGGGGACCACAGAAATACCGTTGCTGGTGGCGCCGCTTGCAGGCCTTTCCATCAATCCGCCTGGCTCCAAATTTACCTTTGCCACCAATATTTATACGCCTCAAGCTGTGGGTTATGTTCGGGATGACGATGACCCGGGCCGTTATCAGGGTAAGGAAGTGGTGATGCAACGCATCACTTATTTCTCCCCTTCGGTGGGGTATCAGGTGAACGATGAATTGTCCGTCGGCTTATCGATTGGCTTTTCCCATCAGGCTCTGGCGCTAAAGCAGGACCTTCGCGCGCCGGGGATGCTCACCGGGCTAGTGGCGGCTTTGCGTGAGGCGATGTGCGTGGTAGGCAGCAGCCCGCTGGATGTGCTTCTCAATATATGCGGGGGAGATGAGTTTGGGCCGTTCACCGATCTTGCCGAATTGGATGTGGACCTGCAGCAAACTCTTTCGCCGACCTGGAACCTTGGGATTCTATGGGAGCCAAAAGAGTGGTTTGCCTTGGGCGCTGTGTATCAAAGCGAAGCCAAAATGCACATGCAAGGTACTTATCGCATTGATTACACGAAAGACTGGCAAGGTTTGTGGCAAGGATTGAAAAGCTCGGTGTTCGGTATCCTCCCGCCGTTGAGTGTCATGTCCGCTGATGGGCTTTATGCCTATGAGCAAGGTAACGTGTCGATGGACCTAACCTATCCGGCACATTTTTCCACCGGCATCAAAATAAAACCGCATCGCCAGTGGCAGTTCAATATGGATGTAAAATGGACCGACTATTCAGCGTGGGAAGATTTCGAGCTGAAGTTTGACCGGCCTTTGGATTTCCTGAAGGTGGCCAGTGTGTTTTCACCCAATAACGCCACGCGCAATTCAATCATTCTCTCTCGTGATTATGAGTCTGTGTGGAGCATGGCCTTCGGGCTGCAATATGACGTCAATGATCGCTTGAGCTTGCGCCTGGGATATGAACCCCGCAAATCGGCGATACCTGGCAACAAGGCGGATGCGCTCGCCCCCTTGGGAGATGCCGATCTTTATGGCTTGGGCGCTGGTTATCGGTGGGATCAAGAGACCGAGGTCGATATCGGCTTCAATTACATGGTCAGCAAACAAAGCATTCCGGGAGGAAGCAGTTGCAACGTGAACTGTTCGGGGCTGCTGGATATGGTTTATAACCCGTATGCCGACCTGGACATCAAAACCACCGTAAAAGCCTATGTGTTTGCCCTGACTTATCGAACCCGCTTTTGAGTACGCGCTATGCCTTTTGTGCTGCTTATGTTGCTGATCGTCGGAACCTGCGCCCAGGCAGACAATGGACGTTATCTTACCTGGATCGATGACCAGGGGCGCGTGCATAACACGTTCGTCGATGAGCACTATGCAGCACAGCAGCGGCAGGCCGAGCGGCGTATCGAGGCTGGCGACCAGAAACGGAGTGGGGGATGGACCTCAGGTGCGGTGGCAGAAAGCAAACGTCGCTACTTCACCTGGGTCGATGCCAGCGGCAATTTGCACAACAGTGTGTACTCCGGCCCCGAGGAAGCAGGGCCAGATACCAAACGACTGCGTAGTGGAGATACACCCACCGATTACATCGACGCCGACGTTCTGGAAGGTCGCAGCTTTGTACGCAGTGAACACGGCAAGGCTTATTACACCTGGGTCGATGACCAGGGGCGCATGCACAACTCGCCACTGCCGCAAGGCGCCGAACCAGCAGCGGTGCCGGCGCCCATTTCCTTCACCGAGGGGCGGCAAATCGAGTTCGCCCGCGCAACACCCGGGCTGCCTGCCTTGGATGGCCAGCCCAGCCCAGCGCTGCAGGCGTTACTCAAGGGGAGCCAGGCGCGCGATGGCGGTCCATACCAGGAGTTGCTCGAACGTTGTTGCACACAATTGTCGGACAGTGCATTTACCGAGCTTTCCGTAGAGGAGCCTCGCTACCAGGAGCTGAGCCGCTTCTCGCCAAGTTTGCAGTTCCCCATGGGGCGAAGCTACTACGCGGCCCTCAGCCTGCCGCGCTCGCAGCACACCTACGGTTTGCGGGTGCGCAGTTTCGCCAACAAGCAAGTTGTTTATCCCTCTCTATTGTTTCTGGACGAAGCCAAGCGTCCCACTCGCCTGGTGAGCGATGCCGTGTACCAGCTGCATCCGGAAACCTGGTATCGCTATGCCTTTCTGGAAGGCACTGTTCCCGTGCATGCCGGACAGGGGGAACGCTATGTGCTGTTGCTGACCACGGATGAAGACCGCGCCTTGCGCACTCTGGATAACAAGCCCTTCAACCGTCCCCTGCAGCGAGCAGCGATTGATTCGACTGGCCTGCAGACGCACCGCCATGTAGATCATGGCGAGTTCGAACTGGCCATCATTCGCTGAGTCGATGTAAAAAAGCCCGACGCGTAGGTCGGGCTTTCTTCTATAGGCAGTGATTGGGTTCAAACCTTTGCTGGGACGTGCCCGAACAACTCCTGGGCAAATTTCACGCGCTGTTCAGGCGTGTCCTTGTCGCCCTTCTTCTTCAGGTTTGCCAGGTGCGCCTCGACGGCATGGGCCCGGTGTGTCAGGCCGCAATCGTTGGCAATCTGGATGTTGAGACCGGGGCGGGCATTGAGTTCGAGAATCAACGGCCCCTTGTCCTGGTCGAGGACCATGTCAACGCCGATGTAACCCAGTCCGCACAGCTCGTAGCAACCCGCGGCGAGTTTCATGAAACCGTCCCAGTTGGGCAATTGCACGCCATCCACGGCATTGGTGGTGTCTGGGTGCTTACTGATCTTGTTGTTCAGCCAGGTGCCTTGCAGGGTAACCCCCGTGGCCAGATCCACGCCCACGCCGATGGCTCCCTGATGCAGGTTGGCCTTGCCGTTGGACTGGCGGGTGGGCAGGCGCAGCATGGCCATCACTGGGTAGCCCATCAGTACGATGATGCGGATGTCCGGTACGCCTTCGTAGCTGATGCTCTTGAAGATCGGATCGGGCGTGACGCGATACTCGATCAGCGCCCGGTCACGGTGGCCGCCCAGGGAGTACAGGCCCGAGAGAATGTTGGAGATCTGCTGCTCTATTTCCTCGAGGCTGATGATTCGGCCGGACACCGTTCGGTAACGGCCTTCGAAACGGTCGGCAATCACCAGAATGCCGTCACCCCCTGCGCCCTGGGCGGGCTTGATGACGAAATCACTGCGCCCGCCGATGATCTTTTCGAGCTTCTCGATCTGCTTTTCCGTCTCGATGATCCCGTACATCTCCGGGACGTGAATGCCGGCCTCGATGGCCCGTTCCTTGGTGATGATCTTGTCATCGACAATCGGGTACAGACTGCGCTTGTTGTACTTCAGCACGTAGTCCGCATTGCGCCGATTGATGCCCATGATGCCTTTGTCGTTCAGGCCCTTCCAGGTTCTCCATAGACCTAACATGGCTCAGTCCTTCAAAAAGGCTTTGAAGCGGAACAGTTCGGTCAGGCGGTAGCCACGGTAGCGCCCCATTGCCAGCATGAAGCCCACCATGATCAGCAATACCGCCGGGAAGGTGAAGATGAAATAGGTCAGCTCTGGAATGCTCATCAGCATGAAAGCCAGGGTCGCCGCAACCAGCGTGCCGATCGCCACCTTGAAGGCATGGGTGCCGCCGCGTTCTTCCCAGGTGATCGACAAGCGTTCGATGGTCATGGTCAGGATGACCATGGGGAACAGGGCGATGGACAGGCCGCGCTCAAGGCCCAGCTTGTGGCTGAGCAAACTGATGATTGCAATCAGCACCACAACGAAAGTCAGCACCACGGAAAGGCGTGGCAGCATCTGTAGTTTGAGGTGCTCAAGATAGGATCGCAGTGACAGGCCCAGTGCGGTAATCAAGGTAAACAGGACAATACCGAAACCCAGTTGGGTTTCGCGGAAGGCCAGGGCTATCAGTACCGGGGTAAACGTGCCAAGGGTCTGCAGGCCGCCCAGGTTGCGCAGGATCAGGATCACCAGCACGCCGATGGGAATCATGATCATGATCTGATAAGTCTGCTGGGTTTGCAGCGGCAGACCGTAAAGCGAGTATTCGAGGAAGCCGGCGTCGGTTTGCTCATCGGTGAGCTTGGCCAGACGGATCGCATTGATCTCGCTGTTATTGAGGGTGAAGGTGACATGGGGTTGTTTGCCGCCTTCGACGCTGACCAGCGGGTCGTCGCCGACCCACCAGATCAGCCGGTCGCTCGGTAGCCCTTGCTCCCCGGTAACCGGATTGAAGTACAACCATTGGCTGCCGTTGTAACTGCGCAGCCACAGCTCCGGCGTCTGGGAGATATCGGCGGTCAACCGAATGGCATTGACCCGTTCCATCGGGACATGGGCAACGGACAGCAACAGGTCGATGACCTTGGCCTTGTTGGGGATTGATCGGTCTCCCCCCAATAACAGCCCGACATTGTCGTCAGCGGTATTGTTGACCCGCTTGATGGTTTCGCTGATGAACGTTTCAACATCCGCCGAATGTTGGCGAATGGGCGCCAGCAGCGCTTCGGCGGCAATTTTTTCCGGCCCTTCGATGGGGATGCTATCGCGGAAGATAGGCCCTTTTTCTTCGGGCTTTTCCACACCGTAGCGCTTGGTAAGCACCAGGCGGTAATACAGCGTCTGGCTGCCGTTGGCCCGGCGGGCCGACCAGGTAACTTTGCGGTTGCCATCGATGCGGTTGATGCTCACCCCGTAATTGTTCGAGATAAAGCTTTCATTGAGGCTGACATGGTCTTGGTTCAGCGGCGGGACGAACATTTGAACCTTGACCGGTTCCCTGGGGTTGGCTTGAAACTCGACTTTGGCGTCGATATTCCACAGATCATCGGTTTCGTCCTCAGTGACCGGAATGCCCAGTATGAAGATCTGATAGGCCGTAATCAGAACGCCCAAGGCCACCAGGATGGTGATCAGGATTTTCAGATGCAGGGTAAGAGAGCGCATGGGGCTGTTTACTCGCCAGAGGGTGCGTCAGGTGCGCAGTCGGGTTTGCCGGCTGCGTATTTAAGGCTGGGATCGACCAAGGCTTCAAATTGTTTGAGCGCTTCGGAGCCTATCAATAATGGATATTGAAAGGCGCTGCGATCTGTGAGGTTTACCTCAATCGTACGTTGTGCCTGCCCCAGGCAGAGCTGCAGCTCAATGACTGGGCGAGCGGTGTAGGTCTTGTTTTCCTCAGGATCAATATCACCAGCACGACGCTTGATCTTGCTGATGCGCGATAACGGCCGCTCGATCACCGAATCGTCGGCCCCCTCAAGGCCCAGACGGAAACGAACCCAGGTTTCTCCCTCACGACTGAAGCGTTGAATGTCATGGGCGCTGAGGGATGAGGTTTTCGCCCCCGTGTCGAGTTTGGCTGCCAATTGTTTATCGAGGTCGGCAAGCAGGGCGTACTCGTTCAAACCATAGATGGTTTTTTCAAGGGCAAAGCTTTGGCTGGCAAAGCAAAACAGAAAGCTGAAGGCGATCGAAAACGTGCGTCTCATAGGGTCCAGTAATTGCTATCGGCGGCGGGGTCAAAGATGACTGGCGGCGTGGCGGAAGCCTATGGGTGCCAGCGAGTTCAGGGAAATGGACTGATTCGCGGTGCTCAGGTTAGCGCTTGGGGCGCAGATTCTAACACGCAGGTTTTGTGACTGCGATTGCATCGCTGTTACGCGATCGGGGGCCGGAAAGGGTGACGAAGGTAGCATGGCGTTTCTCGATGAGTGTCGACAATATTGGGTAATCGGCTAGTTGATTTGCCCGGTTTTCGGCTATCCTTGCCCGCAGGAGAATTCAAGGTGTCGACAATGTTTGAAATTGAGTTCGCTGCTCAGGTCAAGGGCGAGGACGGGGAAACCCTGTCCGAACAAGTGTTTCGCAGCATTCAGGCGGCAATTGTCAGGGGAGAGATTGCTCCGGGGAGCAAGATTTCCGAGCCGGAGCTTGCGCGAGTGTATGGCATCAGTCGCGGACCGCTTCGGGAAGCCATTCACCGCCTTGAGGGACAGCGACTTTTAGTAAGAGTTCCCCATGTGGGTGCGCGAGTTGTGTCATTGGGCCAGAGCGAGCTTATCGAGCTGTACGAAATACGTGAGTCGCTGGAAGGCATGGCCTGCCGTTTGGCGGCTGAGCGCATGACCCAAGGGGACGTCGACGAATTGCGGCGCGTTCTGGAAACCCATGAGCGCGACGAAGCATTCCGGGCTGGGCGTGGTTATTACCAGCAGGAGGGCGATTTTGATTTCCACTACCGGATTATCCAGGGCAGTGGCAATCAGACGCTTGTGAAGTTGCTCTGCGACGAGCTGTACCAGTTGGTACGCATGTACCGCATTCAGTTTTCCAAAACGCCAAACCGGCCGCATCAGGCCTTCAGCGAGCATCATCGTATTCTCGATGCTATCGCCGAGCGAGACGGCGAACTGGCCGAATTATTGATGCGTCGGCACATAGCCGCGTCGCGGCGCAATGCCGAGCAATACTTTCAGGACAATCAGCAAAGAGGTGAGTCATGAGCCAAAGTACTCCGGGCCAGCGTTTTCGTGACGCGGTGGCTGCCGAGCATCCCCTGCAGGTGGTCGGTGCCATCAATGCCAACCATGCACTGCTGGCCAAGCGCGCGGGTTTCAAAGCGATCTATCTGTCGGGGGGCGGGGTGGCCGCCGGTTCTCTAGGGGTGCCGGATCTGGGCATCACCGGTCTGGATGATGTCCTGACCGATGTACGCCGTATCACTGATGTCTGCGACTTGCCGCTGCTAGTGGATGTCGACACCGGCTTTGGCGCCTCGGCCTTCAACGTGGCGCGCACGGTCAAGTCGATGATCAAGTTCGGCGCTGCCGCGATTCATATTGAGGACCAGGTAGGCGCCAAGCGGTGCGGTCATCGTCCCAACAAGGAAATCGTTTCCCAACAGGAAATGGTCGATCGCATCAAGGCGGCGGTCGATGCCCGCACGGACGACAGCTTCGTGATCATGGCGCGTACCGATGCGCTGGCGGTGGAAGGCCTGAACGCCGCACTGGACCGCGCAGCCGCCTGCGTGGAAGCCGGTGCCGACATGGTGTTTCCCGAGGCGATTACCGAATTGGCCATGTACCGCACGTTCGCCGAGCGTGTAAAGGCGCCGATTCTGGCCAATATCACAGAATTTGGTGCCACACCGTTGTACACCACCGAAGAGCTGGCCAGTGCCGCTGTATCTCTGGTGTTGTATCCACTCTCTGCGTTCCGGGCCATGAACAAGGCGGCCGAGAACGTTTACACCGCGATCCGTCGCGATGGATCGCAGAAGAACGTGATCGATACCATGCAGACGCGCATGGAGCTGTACGAACGCATTAATTATCACGCCTTCGAGCAAAGTCTCGATGCGTTGTTTGCGCAGAAGAAGGGCTGAAACGAACAAGGCGCCTGACAAGGAGCCGGCAAGGCAATTGTGCACTATCCAGAACAAATCCAAGAAGGAGAAAGCAATGGCTGACGCAAAAGTACTCACCGGCGCAGGACTGCGCGGGCAAATCGCCGGGCAAACCGCCCTGTCCACGGTTGGCAAGGAGGGCGCCGGTCTGACCTATCGCGGTTATGACGTGCGTGATCTGGCCGAGCATGCCTGTTTTGAGGAAGTGGCCTACCTGTTATTCCATGGCGAGTTGCCGAATGCTGCCCAGCTGGCCGCCTATCGCGAGCGGCTGCACCAGTGGCGCGACCTGCCCGATGTGCTGAAGGAAGTCCTGGAGCGCGCTCCGGCCAATGCGCACCCCATGGATGTGATCCGTACCGCCTGCTCGGTGCTGGGCATGCTGGAACCGGAAACCGAGTTCTCCCAGCAGCAGGACAAGGCAGACCGGCTGTTGGCCATGGGCCCTTCGGTCATGGCCTACTGGTACCGCTTCAGCCATGGCGGCGTGCGCATCAACTGCACCAGTGATGAAGAAAGCCTCGGCGGACATTTTCTGGCACTTCTGCATGGGCGCAAGCCGAGCGAGCTGGAGGTCAAGGTGATGAACGTCTCCTTGATTCTGTACGCGGAGCATGAGTTCAACGCCTCCACGTTTGCGGCGCGGGTGTGTGCTTCGACCCTGTCCGACATCTATTCCTGCGTCACCGGCGCCATCGGCACGCTGCGCGGCCCGCTGCACGGCGGTGCAAACGAAGCGGCGATGGAGATGATCGCCAGCTACAAGACGCCGGAAGAGGCCCGTGCCGGCACCTTGGCGCTGATTGAGCGCAAGGAAAAGATCATGGGTTTCGGCCATGCGATCTACAAAGACAGCGACCCGCGTAACGAAGTGATCAAGCAATGGGCGAAAAAACTTGCCGACACTGTGGGCGACACCGTGCTTTACCCGGTCTCGGTGGCCATCGATGAAACCATGTGGGAACAGAAGAAGCTCTTCCCCAACGCGGATTTCTACCACGCCTCGGCTTATCACTTCATGGGCATTCCGACGCCGCTGTTCACGCCGATCTTTGTCTGCTCGCGCATGGCCGGTTGGTGCAGTCACGTCTTCGAGCAGCGTGCCAACAACCGCATCATCCGACCGAGTGCCGAGTACGTCGGCGTGGAGTTGCGCAAGGTCGTGCCGATCGACCAGCGCTGATTTGCCAGGAGCGGGCCGGCACCGGTCCGCTCATCCGCTTTATGAAACATCACCATGAGTCCAAGGCATGAACACCGAATTCCGTAAATCCCTGCCAGGCACCCAGCTGGACTATTTCGATACCCGGGCCGCGGTCGAAGCCATCCAGCCGGGCGCCTACGACACGCTTCCCTATACCTCGCGAGTTCTGGCTGAGCAGCTCGTACGCCGCTGCGATCCGGCCATGCTGAGCGACTCACTGAGGCAGATCATCGAGCGCCGGCAGGACCTGGACTTTCCTTGGTACCCGGCTCGCGTGGTGTGCCATGACATCCTTGGCCAGACCGCGCTGGTGGATCTGGCAGGCCTGCGCGATGCGATTGCCGAGCAAGGGGGCGACCCGTCCAAGGTCAACCCGGTGGTGCCGACCCAACTGATTGTCGACCACTCACTGGCGGTGGAACATGCCGGCTTCGACCCGGACGCGTTCGAGAAAAATCGCGCCGTGGAAGAGCGTCGCAACGAAGACCGTTTCCACTTTATCGAGTGGACCAAGACTGCATTCAAGAATGTCGACGTGATCCCAGCCGGTAACGGGATCATGCACCAGATCAACCTGGAGAAGATGAGCCCGGTGATCCAGGCGCGCGACGGTGTGGCCTTCCCGGACACCTGCGTCGGTACCGACTCGCATACGCCCCATGTGGATGCCCTGGGCGTCATCGCCATCGGTGTCGGCGGCCTGGAGGCCGAAACCGTGATGCTGGGCCGCGCGTCGATGATGCGCCTGCCGGATATCGTCGGCGTCAAGCTGACCGGCAAGCGTCAGCCGGGCATCACTGCCACCGATATTGTCCTGGCTCTGACTGAATTCCTGCGTCAGGAGCGCGTAGTCGGTGCCTGGGTCGAGTTCTTTGGCGAAGGTGCCGACAGCCTGTCCATCGGCGACCGTGCCACCATCTCCAACATGTGCCCCGAATACGGCGCGACGGCGGCGATGTTCTACATCGACCAGCAGACCCTCGAGTACCTCAAGCTAACCGGTCGCGAGCCGGAGCAGGTGGCGCTGGTCGAGAATTACGCCCGCACCACTGGCCTTTGGGCTGATGCACTGAAAACCGCCCAGTATGAGCGCGTGCTGTCGTTCGACCTGTCCAGCGTCGTGCGCAACATGGCCGGCCCGAGCAACCCGCACCGTCGCCTGCCGACCAGTGCGCTGCAGGAGCGCGGTATCGCCAGCGACACCCAGCTGGCTGCGGCCCGCGCCGAGGAAGCCCAAGGCCTGATGCCCGATGGCGCAGTGATCATTGCCGCCATCACCAGTTGCACCAACACCTCCAACCCGCGCAACGTGGTCGCTGCCGGCCTGGTGGCGAAGAAGGCCAACGAACTGGGTCTGCTGCGCAAGCCCTGGGTCAAGACGTCCTTCGCTCCGGGTTCCAAGGTCGCCAAGCTGTATCTGGAAGAGGCCGGCCTGCTGCCCGAACTGGAAAAGCTCGGTTTCGGCATCGTCGGCTACGCCTGCACCACCTGCAACGGCATGTCCGGTGCGCTGGACCCGGTGATTCAGCAGGAAATCATCGACCGCGACCTGTATGCCACGGCCGTGCTGTCCGGCAACCGCAACTTCGATGGCCGTATCCATCCCTATGCCAAGCAGGCGTTTCTCGCCTCGCCACCGCTGGTGGTGGCCTATGCCCTTGCCGGCACCGTGCGCTTCGACATCGAGCAGGATGTGCTGGGCCACGACGCCCAAGGCAACCCCGTGACCTTGAAGGACCTGTGGCCGAGCGACGAGGAAATCGACGCCATCGTTGCTGCCAGCGTCAAACCGGAGCAGTTCAAGCAGGTCTACATTCCGATGTTCGATTTGGGTACGGTGGAAGAGGCCAAGAGCCCGCTGTACGACTGGCGCCCGATGTCCACCTATATTCGCCGTCCGCCCTACTGGGAAGGCGCCCTGGCTGGGGAGCGCACACTCAAGGGGATGCGCCCGCTGGCAGTGCTGCCGGACAACATCACCACCGACCACCTGTCGCCCTCCAACGCCATCCTGCCCGACAGCGCTGCGGGTGAATACCTGGCGAAGATGGGCCTGCCGGAAGAGGACTTCAACTCCTACGCAACGCACCGCGGCGACCACTTGACGGCGCAGCGCGCCACCTTCGCCAACCCGCAGCTGGTCAATGAAATGGCCGTGGTTGATGGGCAGGTGAAAAAGGGTTCACTGACCCGTGTCGAGCCCGAAGGGCAGGTGATGCGCATGTGGGAAGCCATCGAAACCTACATGAATCGCAAGCAGCCGTTGATCATTATCGCCGGCGCCGATTACGGACAAGGATCGTCTCGCGACTGGGCGGCCAAGGGCGTGCGCCTGGCCGGTGTAGAGGCCATCGTGGCCGAAGGCTTCGAGCGCATTCACCGCACCAACCTGGTGGGTATGGGTGTGTTGCCGCTGGAGTTCAAGCCGGGCACCGACCGCAAGACGCTGGGCATCGATGGTAGCGAAACCTTCGATGTGATCGGCGAACGCACTCCACGAGCAACCCTGACGCTGATCATCACTCGGCGCAACGGCGAACGCCTGGACGTGCCGGTGACATGTCGCCTGGACAGTGATGAAGAGGTGTCGATCTACGACGCCGGCGGCGTATTGCAGCGTTTCGCCCAGGACTTCCTGGAGTCGGACGAGGCCCGTTAAATCGCTCTGGGCCAGCGGCTGCGGTCGTGCAGCCTCTGGCCATTATTCAGGACAGCATTCATGGCACACCTACCCCAAATCAAGATTCCCGCCACCTACATGCGCGGCGGTACCAGCAAGGGCGTGTTCTTTCGCCTGCAGGATTTGCCCGAAGCCGCTCAGGTGCCAGGGGCTGCGCGCGATGCGCTGTTGCTGCGGGTGATCGGCAGTCCCGACCCGTACGGCAAACAGATTGATGGTATGGGCGGAGCGACTTCCAGCACCAGCAAGACAGTCATCCTGTCCAAGAGCACCCGGCCCGATCACGACGTCGACTATCTGTTCGGCCAGGTATCGATCGACAAACCCTTCGTGGACTGGAGCGGCAATTGCGGCAACCTGTCGGCAGCGGTCGGCTCGTTTGCCATCAGTGGCGGTCTGGTGGAGGCCAGCAGGATTCCTGAGCACGGTGTGGCAACCGTGCGGATCTGGCAGGCGAATATCGGCAAGACCATCATCGCCCATGTACCTATCACTCAATGGGATGTACAGGAAACCGGCGACTTCGAGCTGGATGGGGTGACATTCCCCGCGGCCGAAGTGCAGCTGGAGTTTCTCGATCCAGCCGATGAGGGCGAAGGTGAGGGCGGTGCGATGTTCCCCACCGGCAATCTGGTGGATGAATTGGAGGTGCCGGGTATCGGTACGCTCAAGGCGACAATGATCAATGCCGGTATTCCTACGATCTTCGTCAATGCACAGGAGCTCGGCTACACCGGCACCGAATTGCAGGAAGCGATCAATGGCGATGCCAAGGCGCTGGAGCTGTTCGAAAGCATTCGTGCCCAAGGTGCAGTGCGCATGGGGTTGATCAAGGACCTGTCCGAGGCGGCCCAGCGTCAGCACACGCCGAAGGTGGCCTTCGTGGCGCCGCCGGCCGATTACGTTTCTTCCAGTGGCAAGGCCGTGAACGCTGGCGACGTGGATCTGCTAGTACGCGCAATGTCGATGGGCAAGCTGCACCATGCGATGATGGGCACGGCTGCGGTGGCAATCGGTACTGCTGCAGCTATTCCCGGCACCCTGGTCAACCTCGCTGCGGGCGGTGGCGAGCGCAGCGCGGTGCGCTTCGGTCACCCGTCGGGCAGCCTTCGGGTGGGTGCCGAAGCCCGCCAGGTCAAGGGTCAGTGGACGGTTACCAAGGCCATCATGAGTCGCAGCGCCCGGGTGCTGATGGATGGCTGGGTGCGCGTGCCCGGCGACGCCTTTTAGCCGGCCTGCCAGAGCGGGTCTCCTACACTGATCCTCATTACCGAGGGTCAGTGTCATGAGCGCCAACGTTGATCTGAACGATCGCCCCGAGTACGACCAGGTTCTGCAGGATATCGCCGACTATGTCCTGGGCTACCGGGTCAAGTCGCAAGAGGCGCTGAGTACTGCGCGTCATTGTCTGATGGACAGCCTGGGTTGTGCGTTGCTGGCGCTGCGCTTTCCCGAATGCACCAAGCATCTGGGCCCCCTCGTCGAAGGCACGGTAGTGCCGCAGGGCGCGCGCGTACCAGGCACACGTTTCTGCCTGGATCCGGTCAAGGCCGCCTGGGACATTGGCTGCCTGGTCCGCTGGCTGGATTACAACGACACCTGGCTGGCGGCGGAGTGGGGGCATCCCTCGGACAACCTGGGCGCGATTCTCGCCGTAGCCGATCATCTCTCGCAGCTCGCGGTTTCCCGAGGCGATGCACCGTTGCCGCTGCGTGTCGTGCTCGAGTCGATGATCATGGCCCATGAGATCCAGGGCGTGCTGGCCCTGGATAACGCATTCAATCGTGTCGGCCTCGATCACGTGCTGCTGGTCAAGGTGGCCTCCACCGCGGTGTGTGCCAAGCTGATGGGAGCGAGCCGTGAGCAGGTATTGTCTGCACTGTCCCATGCCTTTGTGGACGGACAGGCGTTGCGTACCTATCGCCACGCACCCAACGCCGGTTCGCGAAAATCCTGGGCGGCGGGCGATGCGTCCAGCCGTGGCGTGCGTTTGGCCGATATCGCCCGGCGCGGCGAAATGGGCATACCCGGTGTGCTGAGCACGCGGCAGTGGGGCTTTTATGACGTGTCGTTCAGTCACACAAATGTTGATTTGCAGACCAAAACACAGAACGAGCGCGAGTTCCGTTTTTCACGTGGCTACGGAAGTTACGTCATGGAAAACGTGCTGTTCAAGATCAGCTTTCCCGCCGAGTTCCATGCACAGACCGCATGCGAGGCGGCGGTGATACTGCATCCGCAGGTGCGGGGGCGGCTACATGCGATCGACCGGATCGTTATCACCACCCAGGAATCGGCAATCCGCATCATTTCCAAGGTCGGCCCGCTGGCCAACCCCGCCGACCGTGACCATTGCCTGCAGTACATGACTGCCGTGCCGCTGATCTTCGGCCACCTGACTGCCGAGCATTACGAGGATGGATTCCATGCTGCTCACCCGATCATCGATGAGCTGCGCGAAAAGATGGGCGTGGTCGAGCAGCCGCGTTACAGCCGTGACTATCTGGACCCTGACAAGCGCTCCATTGCCAATGCCGTGCAGGTGTTCTTCCAGGATGGCTCGTGTACCGAGAATGTGGAGGTGGAGTATCCGCTGGGCCACCGGCGGCGCCGTACCGAGGGCATCCCCTTACTGGCGGAGAAGTTCAAGGCGAGCCTGGCTACGCGTTTCGCCCCTCAGCGATGTGCGCAGATCGTCGAGTTGTGCTCGGATCAGGCTCGGCTGGAGGCGATGCCGGTTAACCGCTTCATGGAGTTGTTTGTGATCTGAGCAAGACGGCAGGGCGCGACGTCACGCCCTGTCCAAGAGGCGCGGCTTTACTTGAGTCGCCGCTCCACACCGATCTCGACCAGAATCTTGGCGGAGATCTCTTCCACCGAGAAATGCGTGGAATTGATGTGGGGGATGTTCTCGCGGCGGAACAGATTCTCCACCTCGCGCACCTCGAATTCGCACTGGGCGAAGCTGGCGTACCGGCTGTTGGGCTTGCGCTCGTTGCGGATGGCGGTCAGCCGGTCCGGATCGATGGTCAGGCCGAACAGCTTGCTCTTGTATTGCTTGAGGGCCGCCGGCAATTGCAGGCGCTCCATGTCTTCTTCGGTCAGCGGGTAGTTGGCGGCGCGGATGCCGTATTGCATAGCCATATAAAGGCAGGTCGGCGTCTTGCCGCAACGCGATACGCCAACCAGAATCAGATCGGCCTTGTCGTAGTAATGCGTGCGCGCACCGTCGTCATTGTCGAGGGCAAAGTTCACCGCCTCGATGCGCTCCATATAGTTGGCGCTGTGCGAGATGGAGTGCGACTTGCCCACCGAGTAAGAGGAGCTGGCGTTGAGTTCCTGCTCCAGCGGCGACAGGAAGCAGGAAAAGATGTCGATCATGAAACCGTCTGACTGCGCCAGGATGTCGCGGATGCTCTGGTTCACGATGGTGTCGAAGATGATCGGGCGCATGCCGTCTTTTTCTGCCGCAGTATTGATTTGCTGTACCATGGCCCGCGCTTTTTCGGCACTGTCGATATAAGGCCGGGTCAGCTTCTGAAACGTGATGTTTTCAAATTGTGCAAGCAGGCTTTGCCCAAGCGTTTCGGCGGTGATGCCGGTTCCATCCGAGATGAAGAAAGCAGTTCGTTTCATTTGCGCCGAAGGCCTTAAGGTAGGAACGATTCTTGGCTATCATACCCGGGCTATGTCCACGCCGGGTCGGTGGGCATTGTCACTTATTTCCCCGGGGCAGGCCAATCGAGCGGAGCAGATCCGCATGAGCCTATCCCATACAGCGTGGAGAGAATACCTTGGTTGAGTACGTAGTTTCCCTCGATAAGCTCGGCAATCACGACGTCGAGCGCGTAGGGGGCAAGAACGCCTCCCTGGGCGAGATGATCAGTAACCTCGCAGGTGCCGGCGTTTCCGTACCCGGTGGTTTTGCGACCACCGCCCAGGCGTATCGCGACTTTCTGGAGCAGAGCGGTCTGAACGACCAAATCCACGCGCTGCTCGATTCGCTTGACGTCGATGACGTGAATGCCCTGGCCAAGGCTGGTGCGCAGATTCGCCAGTGGGTGATGGAAGCTGAGTTTCCCGAGCAACTGAATGCCGATATCCGCACCGCCTTCGCCGAAATGTCCCAGGGCAACCCGAACATGGCCGTTGCCGTGCGCTCCTCAGCCACCGCTGAAGACCTGCCGGATGCCTCGTTCGCCGGCCAGCAGGAAACCTTCCTCAACATTCGTGGTGTGGAGAACGTGATTCGCGCCGCCAAGGAAGTCTTCGCATCCTTGTTCAACGACCGTGCCATTGCCTACCGTGTGCATCAGGGCTTCGATCACAAACTGGTCGCCCTGTCTGCTGGCGTACAGCGCATGGTCCGTTCGGAAACCGCTACCGCGGGCGTCATGTTCACCCTGGATACCGAATCCGGTTTCCGCGATGTCGTGTTCATTACCGGTGCCTACGGCCTGGGCGAAACCGTCGTGCAGGGCGCGGTCAACCCCGATGAATTCTATGTTCACAAGCAGACCCTGGAGGCGGGCCGTCCGGCCATCCTGCGTCGCAACCTGGGCAGCAAGGCGATCAAGATGGTCTATGGCGACGAAGCCAAGGCCGGCAAATCGGTGAAAACCGTCGAAGTCGATCGTGCCGACCGTGCCCGTTTCGCCCTGACCGACGAAGAAGTGACCAGCCTCGCCAAACAGGCGCTGATCATCGAGAAACACTATGGCCGTCCGATGGACATCGAGTGGGCCAAGGACGGTGACGACGGCCAGCTGTACATCGTGCAGGCGCGTCCGGAAACCGTGAAGAGTCGCACCAGCGGTAACGTCATGGAACGTTACCTGCTGAAAGAAAAGGGTACCGTACTGGTTGAAGGTCGTGCCATCGGCCAGCGCATCGGCGCCGGTCCGGTCCGGATCATCAACGACGTGTCCGAGATGGACAAGGTTCAGCCTGGCGACGTGCTGGTCTCCGACATGACCGATCCGGACTGGGAGCCGGTCATGAAGCGCGCCAGCGCCATCGTTACCAACCGTGGCGGGCGCACCTGCCACGCGGCAATCATCGCGCGCGAGCTGGGTATTCCGGCTGTGGTCGGTTGCGGCAATGCCACCCAGGTGCTGAAAGATGGCCAGGGTGTGACCGTATCCTGCGCTGAAGGCGATACCGGGTTCATTTTTGAAGGTGAGCTGGGTTTCGATATTCGCAAGAACTCCGTCGACGCCATGCCCGAACTGCCGTTCAAGATCATGATGAACGTTGGCAACCCGGACCGCGCCTTCGACTTCGCCCAATTGCCCAACGCCGGTGTTGGCCTGGCGCGACTGGAGTTCATCATCAACCGCATGATCGGCGTGCACCCCAAGGCGCTGCTGAACTACGCCAGCCTGCCGCCGGAAATCAAGGACAGCGTGCAGAAGCGCATCGCGGGTTATGACGATCCGGTCAATTTCTACGTCGAGAAACTGGTCGAGGGCGTCAGCACTCTGGCTGCTGCGTTCTGGCCCAAGAAAGTCATCGTGCGCCTGTCGGACTTCAAGTCCAACGAGTACGCCAACCTGATCGGCGGCAAGCTCTACGAGCCGGAAGAAGAAAACCCGATGCTCGGATTCCGTGGTGCCTCGCGCTACATCAGCGAGTCCTTCCGCGACTGCTTCGAACTGGAATGCCGCGCCATGAAAAAGGTGCGCGACGTCATGGGCCTGACCAACGTCGAGCTGATGGTGCCATTCGTGCGCACCCTGGGCGAAGCCTCCCAGGTGGTGGATCTGCTTGCCCAGTATGGCCTCAAGCGCGGCGAGAACGGCCTGCGCGTGATCATGATGTGCGAGTTGCCTTCCAACGCCCTGTTGGCTGACGAGTTCCTGGAATTCTTCGACGGCTTCTCCATCGGCTCCAATGACATGACCCAGCTGGCCCTTGGCCTGGACCGTGATTCGGGCATCATTGCCCACCTGTTTGACGAGCGTAATCCGGCGGTCAAGAAGCTGCTGTCCAGCGCCATCCAGGCTTGCAACAAGGCCGGCAAGTACATCGGCATATGCGGCCAGGGCCCCTCGGATCATCCGGATCTGGCCAAATGGCTGATGGAACAAGGCATCGAAAGCGTGTCGCTGAATCCTGACTCGGTTCTCGATACCTGGTTCTTCCTGGCGGAAGGTCAAGTCTGAGTCTATCGACCATACTGGCAAGGCGGGTGTTTCTACCCGCCTTTTTTTATGTTCAAGAAAATCAAAAAATGCAAAGTAGCAGTCGGCTTTTTCCTGTTGTACTGCTCAGCGCCGACCTTTGCGGCGATCTGAGCGAAGATGTTTACCTGCTGAAACCCCGCAACAGCCCCGACGAGACGGTCGAACTGGCCGTCACCCGACTGGGCCGGGCACAAGAGCCGGGCAAGCGGGGCATTCCGGTCGTCCTGTTGCACGGCAGCTTCTCCAATCGACGATTCTGGTTTTCGCCGCGAGGAATCGGTTTTGGCGCCTTTCTGGCGCGTGCCGGGTTCGATGTGTGGATACCTGAAATGCGCGGGCATGGCCTGTCGCCGCGCAATCGTGACTATCGACGTAACCGGGTAGCGGACTATGCCCGTTACGACCTGCCGGCCATCGCGGCCTTCATCCAGGAACAATCTGGCCATGCGCCTCACTGGATGGGGCATTCGCTGGGGGGCGTGGTGCTGGCGGCTGCGTTTGGCGGTCACTACCTGACCGACCGCGAAGCTGCATCGATTGCGCTGTTTGGCAGTCAGGTAAGTCAGATCTATTGGCCGCTGAAATTTCCGCCGCTGGAACTGGCTGCGCATGGGTTGCTCAGTTGCTTCAAGTACCTGTCGGGGCATCGTCTGAAGCGCGGGCCGGAAGATGAGCCCGTTGCTGTAGTCAGGGAAACCCTGCGCTGGCACGGATTGTTCGGGCGTTTTGGGAACGCGCAAAGCAACTGGTGGGCTGGGTTGGCTGACGTGCAGATTCCGGTTCTGGCGGTGGCGGCAGAAGGGGATCGGCAGGATTCACCCAAAGCCTGCCAAAAGCTGCTCAAGCAGTTTGGCTCGTCGCAGCGGGAGCTCCTGTGTCTGGGACCCAAGAGCGGATTCAGTAATCCCTTCGGACATATTGAGATGCTGGTCAGCAAATCGGCGCAGCGTGAAGTCTGGCCCTTGATGCTCGACTGGCTGCAGGAGCAGCGACTGGCGGCGCCGCAGGCGACACCTCCGGTTACGGGCAAAGCCCTGTGCTAAAGGCGTTACTGCAGATAAGATGTCTCGCCTGACGGCTGTTTCGTTCACCGAGAACAATCCAAGGAGCTACCTCATGCAATACGTCACCCCTGATCTGTGCGATGCCTATCCGGACCTGGTGCAGGCCGTCGAACCGATGTTTGCCAACTTCGGCGGGCGTGATTCCTTTGGTGGCCAGATCGTCACCATCAAGTGCCACGAGGACAATTCGCTGGTCAAGGAGCAGGTCGATCAGCCGGGCGAAGGTAAAGTGCTGGTGGTCGATGGCGGTGGTTCGCTGCGCCGTGCGCTGCTCGGCGACATGCTGGCCGAGAAGGCCGCCAAAAACGGCTGGGAAGGCATCGTGGTGTACGGTTGCGTGCGTGATGTGGACATGTTGGCTCAAACGGACTTGGGCGTGCAGGCGCTGGCCAGCCATCCAATGAAAACCGACAAGCGCGGCATCGGTGACCTCAATGTGGTGGTGGCGTTTGCCGGTGTGACTTTCCACCCCGGACATTACGTGTATGCCGACAACAACGGCATCATTGTTTCCCCACAGCCGTTGAGCATGCCGGGTTGATACATCTGTTGCGCTGATGCAGATGACCAACGTGGTTGAGAGTGGCCTGCTGCATGCCTTCGTGATGGATGGCCGAGGCGGTGCGCGAGGACTGGCACCCGAGGACCTTGAAGGGCTTTGCCTGGAAGAGGGGGAGAGCCTCTGGTTGCATTGGGATCGCGGTCATGTCCAGGCGCAACGGTGGTTGCGCACGGCCAGCGGGCTCTCTGTCTTCAGTTGCGATCTGCTGCTCGAAGACGCAACCCGCCCGCGTGTGCTGACGCTGGACGACGAGCAACTGCTGCTGTTTCTGCGCGGCGTCAATTTCAATCCCGGCGCCGAGCCGGAGGACATGGTGTCGGCGCGCTTCTTCGCCGATAGCCGACGGCTTGTTTCACTGCGTCTGCGCCCCCTACATGCAACCGATGAGATGATTGCCGCCTGGGCACGCAGCGAAGGACCGAAAACGCCTTCCGAAGCCTTGTTGTACCTGGCTGAGAGCATGACCGAGAAGCTTGAGGCGCCACTGACTCAGCTGGCTGAGCAGCTCGATGAACTGGAAGAGCGTGCCGAGGCCGATGAGCGTCATTTGCCTGAACATGGTTCACTCCTGCAGATTCGTCGCCGGGCGGCTGCGTTGCGCCGTTTTCTGACCCCGCAGCGTGATCTGTTCGCCACGCTGTCACGCAGTCGCCTGTCCTGGTTCGTGGCGGACGATACCGTTTACTGGAATGAGCTTAACAACCGTTTGATCCGGTATCTGGAAGAGCTTGAATCGATCCGCGAGCGAGTGGCCTTGCTGCTGGAAGCTGAACAGCAACGGCGCAGCGAGCATGTGGGACGAACCCTCTACCGCCTGGCCATCATTACCGGTTTGTTTCTGCCGCTGAGTTTTTTGGCTGGATTGCTGGGCGTCAATGTCGGCGGCATGCCGGGCATCGAAAGCCCTTATGGGTTTCTGCTGGTGTGCCTGTTAATGGCGCTAGTGCTGGCCGTTGAGTGGTGGTGGTTCCGCCGTTTGCGCTGGTTGTGATGTGACTTGCCCATTTCTCGCCACGTCTAGCCGACAGGCAACCCGAGGTTCCCATGCAAGATCCCTTTGAAAAATCCCTGCGCGACATGCTCAAATCGGTGCCGGCCTCCCATGATGACGGGGCTGCGCTGGGACGTGTTCTGAAGACCGCCAATCGCCAGGTTGGAGCCGGTGATCTTTTCTCGCTGGTGGGTAACTGGTTCGAGGCGCTGATGATTGCCCTGAACAACGGTTCGGGGCACCTCAAGCCGACCTCACGAAAACTCTCTGCATCCGCTCGTTTTGCTGAAAAAAAGGCTGACTGAATAATGGAATTCGATCCCTGGACCCAAAGCCTCGTCAACGCCATGAGTACCATGTGGGGCTCGGTAGCGGCGTTCATTCCTCGGATGTTCGGCGCGCTGGTCGTGGTGCTGCTTGGTTTCGTGGTAGCCAAGCTGCTTGATACGCTGTTGTCGAAGCTGCTGGCTAAGATCGGCCTCGACCGGTTGATGGCCGGTACCGGCATGAACAAAATGATGTCTCGCGTGGGCATCCGGGTTCCGGTGTCCACCCTGATTGGCAAGATCGTTTACTGGTTCGTGTTATTGGTGTTCCTGGTCTCGGCGGCCGAGTCGCTGGGGCTGCAGCGGGTATCCGCGACCCTCGACGTGTTCGCTCTGTATTTGCCCAAGGTGTTCGGCGCGGCTCTGGTTTTGCTCGCCGGTGTGCTGCTCGCCCAACTGGCGAGCAGTCTGGTGCGTGGCGCCGCCGAAGGTGTCGGCTTGGAATATGCCAATACCCTTGGCCGTGTGGCCCAGGCCATGGTGATCATCATCAGCATCTCAGTGGCTATTGGCCAACTTGAGGTCAAGACCGATCTGCTCAACAACATCATTGCCATCGTGCTGATCACGGTTGGACTGGCGGTGGCGCTGGCGTTGGGGCTGGGCAGTCGGGACATCGCCGGGCAGATCATTGCCGGGATCTACGTACGGGAACTGTATGAGGTCGGGCAGGATGTCGTGGTCGCGGAAATCAAAGGCCAAATCGAAGAAATTGGTACGGTGAAAACCGTTTTGCTCACCGATGAGGGCGAATTGGTGTCGATTGCCAATCGAATGATGCTAGAACATCGGGTCAGCAGCCGCTAAGGCTGCAATCCTGCTACTGTATGCACCGATTTGCCCGACCCTAAGGGCTGATGCGGATTCGACCCGACCTCCGATAGACTAGTTTTGAATAAAGCCCATCCCCCCAGCCAGCGCTACAATCCCCGCGATCTATCCGATGAGGAGTTGGTCGCGCGCGCCCATTCGGAGTTGTTTCACGTTACTCGGGCCTACGAGGAGTTGATGCGTCGTTATCAGCGCACCCTGTTCAATGTCTGTGCCCGTTATCTGGGTAATGACCGGGATGCCGATGATGTTTGTCAGGAAGTCATGCTCAAGGTTTTGTATGGCTTGAAGAACTTCGAAGGCAAGTCGAAGTTCAAAACTTGGCTATACAGCATCACCTACAACGAATGCATCACCCAGTATCGCAAGGAACGTCGCAAGCGCAGGCTGCTCGATGCCCTGAGTCTGGATCCTCAGGAAGAAGCCGCGGAAGAAAAAACCGCCACGCTTCAAGATACAGGGGGATTGGATCGCTGGCTGGTGCACGTCAATCCGATCGATCGTGAAATACTCGTGTTGCGCTTTGTCGCAGAGCTGGAGTTTCAGGAAATTGCCGACATCATGCACATGGGCTTGAGTGCCACCAAGATGCGCTACAAGCGCGCCTTGGACCGAATGCGGGAAAAATTTTCCGGCGCGCTGGAAACTTTGTAGCGGCAATCCCCCTCTATGGTTCAGGCTCCTCGAACTTTTAAATCACAAGTTCATTATCAGGAGCGCACATACCACATCAGATGGGGATATAAGGATGAAGCTCAAGAACACCTTAGGTGTTGCCATTGGCTCCCTGCTTGCCGCGACTTCTTTGCAGACGCTGGCCCAAGGTCAAGGTGCTGTTGAGGTGGAAGCCTTCGGTAAACAATATTACCCGGATAGCCGACGTGATATTGAAAGCTCAGGTGAGCTCTACGGCGCAGGTATCAGCACCTTTCTCACCGATGATGTTTCTCTGGGCTTGTCCTATGGCGAATATCACGATCTCTCCTCAGACGATCCCGTCGCCGCCGATGGCGGGCACAAAAAAATCAAAGGTAGCTTGGCGGCTCTCGATGCCGTCTATCACTTCGGTGAGCCAGGTGTAGGGCTGCGCCCGTACCTGTCCGCCGGAGTGGCGCACCAGAGCATTGGCCAGGCTGACCGCAGTGGCCGCGACAGCAGCACGTTTGCCAATGTCGGCGCAGGGGTGAAATATTATTTCACTGAGATGTTCTTCGCCCGCGCTGGTGTCGATGGCATGCATAACATCGACCGTGGCGACAGCGAGTGGATGGCCGGTGTCGGCGTGGGTTTGAACTTTGGCGGAACCCAGCGTGAGGTAGCGGCAGCACCGGAGCCGATGCCGGAGCCGATGCCTCAGGAAGAGCCAGTACCTGACGTGGTAAGTGTCGAGCTGGACGTCAAGTTCGACTTCGATAAGGACGTCGTGCGGCCTGACAGTTACGCCGATATTCAGAACCTCGCGGACTTCATGAGCCAGTACCCGGATACCCGGACCACGGTCGAAGGCCATACTGACTCCGTGGGCACCGATGCCTATAACCTCGACCTGTCCGAGCGGCGCGCCAACTCTGTGCGCAAGGTATTGGTTGATGATTACGGTGTTGGCGGCAACCGTGTCGACTCGATCGGCTACGGTGAAACCCGACCGGTCGCGGACAACGCAACCGAGGAAGGACGCGCGATCAACCGTCGTGTGGAAGCGCATGTGGAAGCTGAGGCTCAATAAGCTTCCTCCCCAGTTAGGAAAAACCGGCTTCGGCCGGTTTTTTCGTTTAGGCGGATTGCGACAGTTGCAACGTGGCGGGAAGCGCCGCTACTTCGCCAATTACCAGGATCGCCGGACTTTTCAATTGAAAGTCAGTAGCCGCCTGTTGCATGGCGGCTAATGTGCTGCGGCAATGGCGTTGCTGCGGCAGGGAAGCATTTTCGATCAGGGCCACCGGCA
Organism: Pseudomonas sp. B392_1p; assembly: GCF_052245235.1. Taxonomy (NCBI): domain Bacteria; kingdom Pseudomonadati; phylum Pseudomonadota; class Gammaproteobacteria; order Pseudomonadales; family Pseudomonadaceae; genus Pseudomonas; species Pseudomonas sp. B392_1p. The sequence continues at coordinate 117,122 of NZ_JBQPXM010000007.1, read as the reverse complement.
TGTTGCTGCGCATACCACCGGCCAGCAGGCTGTCACGCACTTCTGTCAGTTTGGCCACGCCCATGTACACCACCAAGGTAGTGCCGCCCTTGGCCAGCGCGGCCCAGTCCTGCGTACTGTCATCCTGGGTGTGAGCGGTCACCAGGGTTACGCCACGGGCAATGCCGCGCCGGGTCAAGGGTATGCCACAAGCAGTGGGGCCGGACAGCCCGGCGGTAATGCCGTTGACGATTTCGACTGGGATGCCGCGAGCGCTCAACCAGTCGGCTTCTTCACTGCCGCGACCAAAAATGCACGGATCGCCGCCCTTCAGGCGCACCACACACTTGTCCTGCCGGGCGTAGCGCAGCATGAGCCGGTGAATGAACGCCTGGGGTGTAGAGCGACAGCCGCCGCGCTTGCCCACCGGGATCACACGGGCATTGGGGCAGTGCTCCAGTACCGCCGGGTTGACCAGATCATCAATCATCACGATGTCGGCGTGCTGCAACGCCTTCACCGCCTTGAGTGTGAGTAACTCCGGATCACCGGGACCCGCACCGACCAGCCAGACTTTTGCATTCATGGTTTTTCCTTCCATAACGAATATGTTCAAACAGCCATCGGCCGACTTGCCAGCAATCGCCGGATCTCAGGCACGCAAGAGCCACAACTGGTACCGCATTTGAGTTCGTGTTTCAGGCCGCTGAGATCGAGCCCCCTGGCTATGCCGGCGCAGACACTGTTTTCGCTGACGTTCAGGCAATTGCACAGGGTCTTGCTGGGTTTGGTGTCGCCGCCGGGTTGCGCAGAAAGCGGGGCCAGCAGCCAGCGGCGCAGTTCGGTGTCAAACCGGCCTTCTTCCCATAGGCTTTGCAGCCAGTCACGGGCCAGGGTTTCGCCGGCCAGGCGCAGGGCGACGATGCGATCGTCCTCAATGCGCAGGCGCTTGCCCACTGTGCGGTGCGGGTCGTCGTAGGCCAGGACCGCTCCTTCGTGCAGGCCGAGCAACCTATCGATACGTGCCAGCCACTCGGCATCAGGCGCCCGTGAGTGGGCGGCCTTGATCCGCAATGCCGGGCGATCGCGCCCCGCCAGGCTCAGGTTGGCGTAGGCGAAGTTTTCAAATAACGGGCGTAACTCGTTGAAATGGCGCTGCACATCGCCTTCGATCAGGACAAACAACTGCCAAGGCAGCTCCACTTTTTCTACGTCAACGGCACTGATTTTAAGCTCCGGCTGCTTGGACAGCGGGTCGAAAGCGGGCTGGGTCAGCACGTTAATACCCAGGCCTTTGAGAAAGCGGTTGCCCCAATGCATGGGCAGCCAGGCCTGGCCGGGGAGCAGCGCTTCGTCGGCGTGAACCGGCAGGATCAGGCTGCCGCGCCGGCTGCGCAGCCGCACCAGATCGCCGTGCCGCAGCTGGCGTTGGCGCAAATCATCAGGATGCAGGCCGAGCACCGCGTCTGGCGCGTGGCCAAACAGCTGCGCGGCGGTGCCGGTACGGCTCATGCCGTGCCACTGATCCCGCAGGCGACCGGTATTGAGGAGCAGCGGATAACGGGCGTCGCGTAGTTCTTTCGCGGCCCGGTAAGGCTCGGCGATAAAGCGCGCGCGGCCATCTGCGGTAGAAAAGCGCCCGTCGAGGTACAGGCGCGGCGTGCCCTGGCGGGCGCCAGGCGGAAACGGCCATTGCTGCGGGCCCAGTTGTTCCAGCACAGCGTGGCTGAGGCCGGAATAATCCAGGTCGCGGCCAGCAGTGAGGCCCTTGTACTCCTCGAACAGCGCTTCGGGGCTAGTAAAGTCGAACAGGCTCGGCCGGCCAGGCCGTAGGCGCTGCTCCAGACGGCGGGCGAAATCGCAGATGATGGACCAGTCCGCGCGCGCCTCGCCGGGTGGCGTGACGGCGCGGCGTACCCGGCTAATGCGCCGTTCCGAGTTGGTCACGGTGCCGTCTTTTTCACCCCAACTGGCGGCGGGGAGTAACAAATCGGCGAAGCTGCAGGTTTCTGTCGTGGCGAAGGCGTCCTGCACCACCACGCAGGGACAACGACTCAGCGCCTCATGAATTTTTTGTTGGTCCGGCAGCGACTGCGCCGGGTTGGTGCAGGCGATCCACAGCGCCTTGATGCGTCCGTCATGTACCGCGTCGAACAGCTCCACGGCGGAAAGACCGCTGGTTACCGGCAATTGCTCCACGCCCCAATAGGCCGCGACTTCGGCACGGTGTTCAGGGTTGCCTGCTTCGCGATGGCCGGGCAGCAGGTTGCTCAGGCTGCCGGTTTCACGGCCGCCCATGGCGTTCGGCTGGCCGGTCAGGGAAAAGGGGCCGGCGCCAGGTTTGCCAATTTGCCCGGTGGCCAGGTGCAGGTTGATCAGCGCGCTGTTTTTGGCGCTGCCGGCGGTGGATTGGTTCAGGCCCATGCACCACAGGCTCAAGAAGGTGGGTGCACTGCTAATCAGGCGGGCGCAGTGTTGCAGTTCCTCGAGGCTGATGCCGCATAGCCCGGCGACGCTGGCTGGCGAATAGTCACGCACCAGTTGCTTGAGCTCATCGAAGCCCTGGGTGTGCGCATCGATATAGGCTCGGTCGATCCAGCCTTCCCACAGCAACAGGTGCAGCAGGCCGTGGAACAATGCGACATCGGTACCGGGCAGGATGGCCAGGTGCAGGTCGGCCAGTTCGCAGGTGTCGGTGCGCCGCGGGTCGACCACGATGATGCGCATCTGTGGGCGTGCCGCTTTGGCGGCTTCCAGACGGCGGAACAACACCGGGTGGGCGTAGGCCATGTTGCTGCCGACAATCAGCAGGCAGTCGCTTTGTTCGATGTCCTCGTAGGAGCAGGGCGGGGCATCGGCGCCCAGACTGCGCTTGTAGCCCACCACTGCGCTGGACATGCACAGCCGCGAATTGCTGTCGATGTTGTTGGTGTGCACCAGGGCGCGGGCCAGTTTGTTGAAGGCGTAGTAGTCCTCGGTCAGCAACTGGCCGGAAATGTAGAAGGCCACGCTGTCCGGGCCGTGCGCGGTGATAGTGTCCGCGAACACCGTGGCTGCGTGGTCCAGTGCGGTGTCCCAGTTGGTGCGGCTGCGGGCCAGGGTTTTACCCAGGCGCAGCTCAGGGTACAGGGCGCGGGCGTCGACATCGCCGGTCAGGTGCAGGGACGCGCCCTTGCTGCAAAGCCGGCCGAAATTGGCCGGATGGTCGGGGTCGCCTTGTACGCCGAGGATACGCTCGCCGTCGTGTTCGATAAGCACGCCGCAGCCGACACCACAGTAGCAACAGGTCGAAGCGGTGATAGTGGGCTGGGTAGGCACGACACTCGATTCCAGGATTGGCGGCGGGTTCATGCGCAGTCGGCCGCGGTGTTTGGGTGCATGACCTGAGGCGAGCTAGCGGGACTGTGCGGGTCCCGATAGGCCCCGTCGCCGAAGCAGCTTTGGCCGAACATCAAGTAATCGCGTATCTGGCTGATATCGCTCCGTTCGCGCACCTGGCGGAAATACCAGCCGCCGTCAGCGGTGTCGCCATACAGGCAGGCGCCAACCAGTATGTTGTCCTTGATCACCAGTTTTTTGTATACGCCGCCGAGAGGGTCGGAAAGGATGATGGTTTCGGTGCCTTCAGCACCCATGAAGTCTCCAGCCGAGAACAGGTCGATGCCGGTGACCTTGAGCTTGGTGGAGGTGACCGAGCCCTTGTATAGGCCAATGCCGAACTGAGCCAGATGGTTGGCGCAGACCTTGGCCTGCTCGAATAGCGGCGCCACCAGGCCATAGGTGGTGCCGCGATGGTTGGCACACTCGCCGACTGCGTAGATGCGCGGGTCGTAAGTCTGCATCGTGTCGTTGACCAGGATGCCGCGGTTGCAGGGCAGGCCAGCGCTTTCTGCCAGAGCGGCATTCGGGCGAATGCCGGCGGCCATGACCACCAGGTCGGCAGGAACCACCTCGCCGCCCTTGAAGCGGACAGCGCAGACGCGGCCGTCACCGTTGTCGAGCAACTCGTCGGTGACGGCGCTTAGACGAAAGCGGATGCCGCGTGATTCCATTGCGCTCTGCAGCAACTTGCCGGCAGTACGGTCGAGCTGACGCTCCAGCAGCCAGTCGCCCAGGTGCACCACGGTGACGTCCATGCCCCGTTGCTTGAGACCGTTGGCGGCTTCCAGGCCGAGCAGGCCGCCGCCGATGATCACGGCGTGACGGTAGCTCTTGGCGGTGTCCAGCATTGTGCGGGTGTCGGCAATGTCGCGGTAGCCGATCACGCCGTTCAGTCGGTGTCCCGGCACCGGCAGGATAAACGGGGTGGAGCCGGTGGCGAGCAGCAGGCGATCGTATTCAACCTCGCTGCCGTCGTCGGCAATCACTGTGCGCCGGTGACGGTCGATCTTCACCGCCGTGCGGCCAAGCAGCAGGCGGATGTTGTGCTGTGCATACCAGTCGAGGTCGTTGAGGACAATTTCCTCGAAGGTCTGTTCGCCTGCCAAGACCGGCGACAGGAGGATGCGGTTGTAATTGGGGTGCGGCTCGGCGCCGAACACGGTGATGTCATAAAGATCTTTAGTGAGCTTGAGCAACTCCTCCAGTGTGCGCACTCCGGCCATGCCGTTGCCCACCAACACCAGCTTGAGTTTTTTCATCCTGCTTCTCCGTCACGGAGGCCGAAGCCGAAAAACAAAAAAGGCGTCCCGCCGGTTATCCGGCAAGGACGCCTTTGTCCTGTTCCCCAATTCATTCGGGAAGCGCTGGCTGTCGTCGTTGAGGGCCGAGCGCGATGTCTGTCAGTGGGGATAAAGCAGGGGTTGTGCCAACTGGTCAAACGGCCGATGCAGGAGCTTTTCAGGAGCGCTGGGTCCGCTGGAGCTGCACCGCAATAGTGCGGGTTGCCCGCATGGGTGCGCGTTCGCTGGGCGGTGTACGCGAGGCGGTGTTCGGGTCAGGAAAGCAGGCCGGTGCACGAAGGTGTACCGGCCTCAGGCTTAGTGCGCCATGAAACGGCGGAAGCCTTGCAGCTCCGTGCGAATCACGGGCAAGAGCTGTTGCACGACCTGCATCGGATTAGGCAGAGCATTGTCATTGGCTTGGCTGGCCTGCATGGCGGTGAAGTTGCCATTGGCGAAGGGCACTACGACCTTGTGGTGTTCATCAATAAAGGCCAAACGATCCCAGTCGCCGGCGATCAGCGTACGGTTGGCCTTGGGTTCGAACAGGCTGTGGCCGATGCTGTAATCGCGTCCCGGATTCTGCACGCCGAGCAACGGCAACAGAGTTGGCAACAGGTCGACATGGCTGGTGCGCAGGCTTTCTTGCTGGGCTTCCCGACCGGGCACCCAGAGCACCATCGGTACGCGGATCTGCTCATCGGAGAAGGTGGAATTGTGGCCCCAGCGGCCGTGCTCCATAAACTCCTCGCCATGATCGCCGGTGATCACGATCAGCGTGTCGTTCATCAGGTCCTTGGCCTTCAGGTGGTCGAGTACCCGGGCGATCTGGCCGTCCAAGTGATGCACGGCGTTCAGGTAGCGCTTGCGAATGCCTTCGATATCACGCTCAAGATCCATACTGGCGTAGCTGAAATCTGGCAGGTAATCCGGTTCGATCACCGACTCGGGCGGGAAATTGTAATTGGCGTGGGGCGACTCGAAGAACATGAACGTCATGAACGGTTTGTTCGGGTCGCGCTGGTCGATGAAGTCCAGCAGGTCGCCAACGTTCTTGCGATCGCGCTGCCAGGTGGGGGCGCTGTCGAACGCTTGCATCTGCTCCGGTGGGACGCGGACGAACAGGGTCTTGTCGAATTCCGGATAGGTGAACTTGGCGCTGGTGAACAGACGGATCTGATAGTCCTGCTGCTGCAGCACGTCGATCACTGGGCTACCGATTCGCGCGTTGAGCACCGGGAACCAGAGGTTGGCCGGTAGACCGTAGAACTGACTGAACAGCCCCATGCGTGTGCCGTTGCCGCCGGAAAAGTGGTTCTGATAGCGCAGCGCGTGTTCGGAGAAGGCCGTCGTTTGGGGCATGACATGGGCATTGAGGGTGTCGGCACGCCAGGACTCGGACACCAGCCAGACCAGGTTCAGCGGTTTTTCCGGCGGCTGGATGTATAGAGGTGCCTGCGGGTAGGCCAGTTGGCCCTTGAGGGTGGCGTTTTCGATTTTCAGGCTTTGCGGACGGTCCAGCCCCAGCGTTTCATCCAGGAATCGGCTCATGGTCAGCGGCTGATAGAAAGGTACGCGTTGCGCCGTTTCTAGCAACGGGGTGTAGCCATAGAACTGGCTCACGGCATAACTGAATCGATCACCCAAGGTCATGATGAAGAACAGCGACAACACCCAGGCCATGCGCGGCAGGCGCAGGCGGGGAGCGAAACGGAGCACGGCGCTGGCCAGCAGGCGCAATACTGTCTGGCTGAGGAGAAAGCCGAAGCCAATCATGGCGAAGCCGAAATAGCTGGACTCCGAAGAGCCCAGCGCGGCAATACCGCCTGGCGTGGTAATGATGTTCCAGACGAAGCCATTTAAATGGAAGCCGTACAGGGTCCATAGCAGGCCATCGGTATAAACCAACAGCTGCACCAACGTCGTCATCACGATCTGCACTGTGAATTGCCCACCGCGGGGCAACCAGCGGCTCAGGCGACTCAGCAACCACGAGGGGAAGAGGAACATCAATGCGTAGGTGCCAATCAGCACGAACTGATAAAACATCAAGCCAGGCGTGGTCGAAGCTTCAAAAAAAGTAGTCAGGTGCACTGCCAGCGCTAACCAGCTCAGCATCCAGAACAGGGTATCGGCACGCAGGCGATAGGGAATTGGGCGATGCATGGAAATTCCTGTGTCTCGGGAGCCATGCTCCCCGCAAGTTGGCAAGAGCGCTTTCGGGCATTCAATGGCGGTCAAAAGCGACGCTCTGTGACCGAATGCTGATTGCGCTGAGGTGGCAGGGCAGAAACTCGCACGGATTGCTTGACACAGGTGCATCGTTTCTTGTCTGCGTGGAGGGATAATCGGCGGGAGAGAACGTTTCTTTAATAAGAAACAGGCCTGTATTGCACAGGCCCTGAACACATGGAGATCACGCTGCCGGTCGCTGCTGGCGCTGATAGAGGAATTCCAGCACCGCGCTGCGGTAGCGGTGGTACTGGGTATCGTTGGCCAGTGCCAGACGGTTTCGCGGTCGCGCCAGTTCGACCCTGACGATGTCACCGATTGTGGCGGCCGGGCCGTTGCTCATCATCACGATACGGTCGGAGAGCAGCACTGCCTCGTCAACGTCATGGGTCACCATCACCACCGTGCTGCGGGTGGCGGTAACGATGCGCAGCAGCTCATCCTGCAGGTGGGCGCGGGTCAGGGCGTCCAGGGCGCCGAACGGCTCGTCCATGAGCAGCACCTTGGGCTCCATGGCCAGTGCGCGGGCGATGCCGACGCGCTGTTTCATGCCGCCGGAGATCTCGCTGGGGTATTTGTGCTTAGCGTGATCCAGGCCGACCATATGCAGCGCCGCCTCGGTGCGCGCGGTGCGCTGAGCTTTGCTTTCCTGAGCGAACACCTTCTCCACCGCCAGGTAGACATTGGCGAAGCAGGTCATCCAGGGCAGCAGGCTGTGGTTCTGGAATACCACGCCACGCTCCGGTCCTGGACCGTCGATTTCCCGGCCATTGCAAATCAGTCCGCCCTCGCTGGCATCCAGCAGGCCGGCGATGAGGTTGAGGACGGTGGACTTGCCGCAGCCGGAGTGGCCAATCAGCGAAACGAATTCGCCCTGGGCGATGCTCAGGTTGACGTCGCTGAGGGCCTGAAAGCGGCCTTTGCGGGTATCGAAGTGCTTGCTGACTCGGGTCAGCTCAACGAATTTTTCCATCACAAAGCTCCTGCCTGCTGTGTACGTTTGGCGGACAACACACAACGGTTGTCCACCCGGGGTTCAGGCCGTAGGTAAATGTCGTTTTGGGGGTGACGGCCAGCGTGCTGGCCTAACAATCAGCTCGCGTAATCGAAACGCTTGGCCAGCCACACAAGACTCTGTTCCAGTACTAGGCCAACCAGGCCGACGATGATGATGGCGATCAGAATGTGCTCGACGTTGAGGTTGTTCCATTCGTCCCACACCCAGAAGCCCAGACCGATGCCGCCGGTGAGCATTTCCGCCGCAACGATCACTAGCCAGGCGACGCCGATGGCCAGGCGAATGCCAGTCATCAGGTGCGGCAGTACGGCGGGGAACAGGATGCGGGTAAGCACCTTGAACTCGGAGAGCTTGAGCACCCGCGCCACGTTCAGGTAATCCTGCGGCACGCTGGCCACGCCGGCGGCGGTGTTGAGGATGATCGGCCAGATCGCGCTGATGAAGATCACCCAGATGGACGCCGGCCCGGCCGCCTCGAAGACCAGCAGGCCAATGGGCAGCCAGACCAGCGGCGAGACTGGGCGCAGCAGGCTGATGATGGGTGACAGCATGCTGGCCAGGAAGGCGAAACGGCCGATGGCGAAGCCCAGCGGGATGCCGATCAGCGCCGCCAAGCCGAAACCGACCCCGACCCGACCCAGCGAGTTGAGAATGTTCCAGCCGATACCCATGTCGTTGGGGCCGTTGTCGTAGAAGGGGTCGGCAAACAACAGCAGCGCCGCCTGCCCGGTGCTCAGCGGTCCTGGTAGTCCTGTGCTTTTCGCTGCAATCAGCGACCAGACGAATAGAAACAGCGCAATCCCCAGGAGCGGCGGCACGCAGGCCTTGAACAGCGGGCGCAGTAGAGTGGCCAGCGTTCTGGTCGGCAACTGCGCGCTGGGCGTTTGCAGGGGGGGCGTCACGGAAGCATTCATGGTGACTCTCCTAAATGTCAGGCTTTGACGGCAAACGACTGGACGTAGGCCGCCGGGTTGCTGCCATCCCAGCGCTTGCCGTCGATCAGCGTGCTGCTGCGCATCACGCTATCCGGTACAGGCAGGTTGAGCGCGCTGGCCGCCTCGCGGTACAGCGCGGTCTGGTTAATGCCTGCGGCCACGGCAGCGTAGTCCGGCTCCTCTTTGATCAGACCCCAGCGGCGGAACTGGGTAAGAAACCACATGCCGTCGGAGTGATAGGGGAAGTTGACGCTGCCTTCACGGCAGAAAACCATGGCGTGCGGGTCCTGCCAGCTCTTGCCCAGGCCGTCCTCGTAATTGCCGAGGAAGCGCTGCTCGATCACGTCCACCGGCGCGTTCACATAGGCCTTGCCGGCGATCAGCCTGGCCGTGCTTTTGCGGTTCTCCACGCTGGCATCAATGAACTGGCTGGCTTCCAGCAAGGACATGACCAGTGCGCGGGCGGTATTGGGGTATCGCTCGATAAAAGAGCGCGTGGTGCCGAGCACTTTTTCCGGGTGATCCGGCCAGATCTGCTGGCTGGTGGCTGCGGTAAAACCGACCTTGTCGAAGATGGCTCGCGCGCCCCAGGGCTCGCCAACACAGAAGCCGTCCATGTTGCCGACCCGCATGTTGGCCACCATCTGCGGCGGCGGCACGGTGATGGTTTTCACATCGCTCAGCGGGTTGATGCCGTGGGCGGCGAGCCAGTAATACAGCCACATGGCATGCGTGCCGGTGGGAAAGGTCTGGGCGAAGGTCAGCGGCGTGGAGGATTGTTTGACATGGGCGGCCAGTTGCTCGCCAGTGGTGACGCCGGCGTCGCGCAGTTGCCTAGAGAGCGTGATGCCCTGGCCGTTCTGGTTCAGTCCCATGAGCACGGCCATGTCTCGTTGCGGGCCAGCCACGCCCAACTGGGCGCCGTACATCATCCCGTACAGCACATGGGCGGCATCCAGTTCGCCGGTGTTGAGCTTGTCGCGCACCCCGGCCCAAGACGCTTCCTTGCTCGGGATGATAGTCAGCCCGTATTTACTGCCGAAACCCTGGGTGGCGGCCACCACCACCGAAGCGCAGTCAGTGAGCGGGATAAAGCCGATCTTTAGGTCGGTCTTCTCTGGCGCATCCGAGCCGGCGGCCCAGGCACTGCTGCGCAAAAAACCGGGGGCGGCGAGGCTAAGGCCGGTGACGCCGGCAATCGCAATGGACTGTTTGAGAAAGTGGCGACGGTTGCTGTCCAGCGGAATATCCGAATTTCGCTCGCTCATGGGTGTGGCTCCTTTACTCCGGGCAATAAAAAACGGCGTGCCAGACGGTTCCTCCAAAGAGGTCGGTCTGACGAACGCCGTTGTTCGTGAAGCGCAGCCCGCCGCCGTTGGCGTGCTATGCGAAGTTATGTTCCATAAAGCAAAGGGCTTGCCAATTTTTCTTTTCTTATAAAAAGCTTTTAAAACAAAGGGTTGAGATTTTCTTTGTGAGTGGGGGCAGGTAAATGCCTTGTGGTTGTGCGGCGCAGAAGGCGCCTTGCGCCAGAGCAGCGCATGCCGGCGAGCGACTCACAGGTTCGAGGCCGCTCTCGGCTGCGGTGGCTTAGCTAACTTGTGGGGCCGGCCCCACAGTTCAGGCAGATGAGAATCAGGCCTCGGCTTTGCGGGCCTTGGCGGGAGGGGTAACCAGGCCATCAGCGCGGAACATCGCCTTGATGCCACGCACTGCCTGGCGGATGCGATCCTGATTCTCGATCAAGGCGAAGCGCACATGGTCGTCACCATAGTCGCCAAAGCCGATCCCCGGCGAGACCGACACCTTGGCTTCAGCCAGCAGCTTCTTGGCGAACTCCAGCGAGCCCAGGTGAGCATAAGGTTCAGGAATCTTTGCCCAGATATACATCGAGGCCTTAGGGTTCTCGACCATCCAGCCGGCTTCGTGCAGGCCTTTGACGATCACATCGCGCCGTTGCTTGTACTGCTCGGCAATGTCGCGCACGCATTGCTGGTCGCCTTCCAGAGCCGCGATGGCGGCGACTTGCAGGGGGGTGAAGGTGCCGTAGTCGTGGTAGCTCTTGATGCGCGCCAGCGCGCTGACCAGCTCGGGGTTGCCGACCATGAAGCCGATGCGCCAGCCCGCCATGTTGTAGCTCTTGGACAGGGTGAAGAACTCCACGGCGACATCCTTGGCGCCGGGCACCTGCATGATCGACGGGGCCTTCCAGCCGTCGTAGACGATGTCGGCGTAGGCCAGGTCGTGCACCACAAGAATGTCGTACTGCTTGGCCAGCGCCACCACGCGTTCGAAGAAATCCAATTCCACGCACTGGGCCGTGGGGTTGGAGGGAAAGCCGATGATGATCATCTTCGGCTTGGGAATCGACTCGCGGATCGCCCGCTCCAATTCGGCGAAGAAATCCACGCCTGGGATCAGCGGCACCGAGCGCACCTGGGCGCCAGCAATCACCGCGCCGTAGATGTGGATCGGATAACTGGGGTTGGGCACCAGCACGGTGTCGCCCTGGTCCAGAGTTGCCAGCATCAGGTGCGCCAGGCCTTCCTTGGAGCCGATGGTGACAATGGCTTCGCTTTCCGGGTCGATCTCGACATCGTAGCGATCCCCGTACCAGTGCGAGATGGCGCGGCGCAGGCGTGGAATCCCGCGGGAGGTGGAGTAACCGTGGGTGTCCTCGCGCTGGGCGACCTGGACCATTTTTTCCACGATGTGCGGTGGCGTGGCGCCGTCCGGGTTACCCATGCTGAAGTCGATGATGTCCTCGCCACGGCGGCGGGCGGCCATCTTCAATTCGGCGGTGATGTTGAATACATAAGGGGGGAGACGATCGATGCGCGCAAAGCGGCGCGGTGCCTTGTCAGACATGCTTTCCTCGGAGTACGTAAGCGCCCGGAACCGTCCGAGCGACGTTGGCCAGTGCGCTGGCCAGGCGCAGAACATACGCCGAAGAGGCGACTGGCCGCAAGCTCCGCCTCCGTCGTTGTTTAACCTATATGCACTCAGGGGCTGGAGGGTGTGCGGGTCTCTAAGCTGACCCGCCACACTGTATTGCCAACATCATCAGTGACCAGCAGCGCGCCTTGGCTGTCGAGGAGTACATCCACCGGCCGCCCCATGGCTTCTTGTTTCTCGTTGAGGAAACCGGTCAGTACATCGATAGGCTGGCCGTTGGGCTTGCCATCGGCGAAGGGGATGAAAATCACTTTATAGCCGCTGTGGGGTTTGCGGTTCCAGGACCCGTGCTGGGCCACAAACAGTCCTTCGCTGAAGCGGGGCAGGGCGCTACCTTCGGCGAAGCTGATACCCAGCGAGGCGGTGTGGGCGCCGAGGGCGTAATCCGGTACCAGCGCTTTGGCCACCAGATCCGGGCGCGCAGGTTTGACGCGCTTATCAACGTTCTGGCCGTAGTAACTGTAAGGCCAACCATAAAAACCGCCGTCCTGCACCGAGGTGACGTAGTCAGGCACCAGATCACTGCCGATCTCATCGCGCTCGTTCACGGCCGTCCACAGCGCGCCCGTGCGCGGCTCCCAATCAAGGCCGTTGGGGTTGCGCAGGCCCGACGCAAAAATACGCGACTGCCCCGTGGCAAGGTCGTGCTCCCAGATTGCCGCCCGACCTGCTTCGTTTTCCAGGTCGTTTTCGCCCACATTGCTGTTGGAGCCGCTGGTGACATAGAGCTTGCGACCGTCCGGGCTGGCGATCAGATTCTTGGTCCAGTGATGGTTGATCGGTCCGCCTGGCAGGTCCATCACTTTCTCGCCCTGCACATTTATGCGGGTCTGGCCTGCACGATAGGGAAAGCGTACCACCGCGTCCGTGTTGGCCACGTACAGCTGATCGCCGACCAGCGCCATGCCGAAGGGCGAGTTGAGATTCTCCAGAAAAGGCGTCTGCACATCGGCTACGCCATCCCGATCGCTGTCGCGCAGCAGACTGATCCGGTTGGCACTGGGGACGCCGGCGCCGGCTCGTTCCATTGCCTTGTCGGTGAACCAGGACTTGATGCTTTTCTTTTTCTCGGGCTTGGGCGGCGCGTTGGTCTCCGCCACCAGGACATCGCCATTGGGCAGTACATACAGCCAGCGGGGATGATCCAAACCCCTCGCGAAAGCGTGTACGACAAGGCCAGCAGCGGGTGAAGGCCGGCCATTCTCCGGCCAGCCCACGGCGGTGGCCACGTTGACGGTTGGAATCAGTGTCTTGTTGGGTTCGGGCAGCGCAGGATTGGGTCCGTAGCCTGCTTCGACAGGTAGCAAAGCGTGTTCGCTGCAGGCACTGAGGCTCAGAACAAGCAGACTGGACAGAAACAGGCGATAAGAGGACATGCGCGCCTCCGGGAAAAGTGGTTTTCCCTTCAGTGGCAGACTCCTGAGCAGGCTGTTTGGTTCTGGATGCCCGAGGCAGGGTGAAGGGATCGAAGCTCCAGGGGTTAGCCCTCGGAACCCAGCAGTTCGCTCATGGCGATGACCTGTTCGGCCACCTGGATCAGCTTCTGCTGCCGCCCCATGGCTTGGCGACGCATCAGGGTATAGGCCTCTTCTTCATTGCACTGCTTCATCTTCATCAGCAGGCCTTTGGCCAACTCGATACGCTTGCGTTCTGCCAGTTGCGCCTCGCGAGCCTGTAATTCGGCCCGCAATGCCTGTTCGCTCTCAAACCGGACCATGGCCACATCAAGAATGGGTTGCAGGCGCTCGGCCTGGATACCTTCGACGATATAGGCACTGACCCCGGAGCGGATGGCGCGGCGCATTACGTCCGGATCGTGCTCGTCGGTGAACATGACAATCGGCCGGGGCTGCTCGCGGGTGATCTGGACGATGTGCTCCAGCACGTCGCGCCCCGGGGATTCGCTGTCGATCAACACCACATCGGGGCGTACTGCCGCCACACGCTCAGGCAGATTGAGACTCGACCCCGGCTCGTCGATAACCGCGAAGCCCGCCTTCAGCAGGGCGCTTTTCAGGCGACCGATTTTTTTTGCGGTGTCATTGATCAGCAGGATGCGCAGTGGGTGGGCTGCCGCCTCTTTTGGGGGCAGCGGGTAACGGGAATTGTTCATCATGGCTTCATCCTGGTGCGTGTCGATGCGCTCAGACCGACTCACTCGGGCGTCCGCCTTCGGTGAAGCGGTTGCCAGCAGGAAAGTTCGTTGAGCGTAACAAGGCGTGAATGAAGTCAGGCAAGGGCTATGCCAAGGGATGGAAAGCTCTGCCCGCCAGTGGCCCGTTTCAGGCCGAACAACAGCGGCAGGCAGGTCTCATGAATGTAAGGCGGACAGATAGCGTCAGCGCTGGATGATCTGCCGGACATGCGACTGCGGAATCTGCTTGGTGCGCCCTTCCTCATCCTTGTATTCGAGCAGGCCGGTGTCATCGTCCAGCCTGGGCTTGTCGCGGCTGTCGAGCATCTGTCCATCGTTGGTGGCAATGATGTAGTCGCTGGCGCAGCCGGCAAGGCCCAGCACGCAGCATGCGGCTATGATCCAGTGCTTCATGATCTACCTCTCTTGTCGTTGATCCGCCAAATCGGCGTACAAGGTAATGACAAGCGAAGGCGCCAGATGCTCCCGACAAAATGACCAGACGTGCCGGAAACGAAAAAGCCCCGCACAAGGCGGGGCTTTTCGTTTACCGATGACGCTTAGGCTTGAACGACCGGGATCTGGGCGCTCGCAGCGGCTTCGCGGAACTCGGCGATCTGGTCGAAGCTCAGGTAGCGGTAGACATCGGCAGCCATGCTGTCGATGTCCTTGGCGTAGGCCATGTACTCTTCGACAGTCGGCAGCTTGCCGATGATCGAGGAGACCGCAGCCAGCTCGGCAGACGCCAGGTACACGTTAGTCGCATCACCCAGGCGGTTCGGGAAGTTACGGGTCGAGGTGGACACCACGGTTGAACCGGTCTGGACACGTGCCTGGTTACCCATGCACAGCGAGCAGCCCGGCATTTCCATGCGCGCGCCAGCCTTGCCGTAGATGCCGTAGTAGCCTTCTTCGGTCAACTGGTGAGCATCCATCTTGGTTGGCGGAGCCAGCCACAGACGGGTCGGAATGCCGCCCTTGACCTTCTCCAGCAGCTTGCCGGCGGCGCGGAAGTGACCGATGTTGGTCATGCACGAACCGATGAACACTTCGTCGATCTTCTCGCCAGCAACGCTGGAGAGCAGACGGGCGTCGTCCGGATCGTTCGGGGCGCAGAGAACCGGCTCCTTCACGTCGGCCAGATCGATTTCGATCACGGCAGCGTATTCGGCGTCCTGGTCGGCTTCCAGCAGCTGCGGCTTGGCCAGCCAGGCTTCCATCGCCTGGGCGCGGCGCTCCAGGGTACGGGCATCGCCGTAGCCTTCGCTGATCATCCAGCGCAGCAGGGTGATGTTGGACTTCAGGTACTCGGCGATGGCCTCTTCCGGCAGCTTGATGGTGCAACCGGCAGCCGAACGCTCGGCGGAGGCGTCGGACAGTTCGAAGGCTTGTTCAACGGTCAGGTTGTTCAGGCCTTCGATTTCCAGGATGCGGCCGGAGAAGATGTTCTTCTTGCCCTTCTTCTCGACCGTCAGCATGCCTTCCTGAATGGCGTAGTAGGGGATGGCATGGACCAAGTCACGCAGGGTGATGCCCGGTTGCATTTCGCCCTTGAAACGCACCAGTACGGATTCCGGCATGTCCAGCGGCATGACGCCGGTGGCGGCGGCGAAGGCCACCAGACCGGAACCGGCCGGGAAGGAGATGCCCATCGGGAAGCGGGTGTGCGAGTCGCCACCGGTGCCGACGGTGTCGGGCAGCAGCATGCGGTTCAGCCAGCTGTGGATGATGCCGTCGCCGGGACGCAGCGACACGCCGCCACGGTTCTTGATGAAGTCCGGCAGGGTGTGGTGGGTGGTGACGTCGATCGGCTTCGGATAGGCGGCGGTGTGGCAGAAGGACTGCATCACCAGGTCAGCGGAGAAGCCCAGGCACGCCAGGTCTTTCAGCTCGTCGCGGGTCATCGGTCCGGTGGTGTCCTGGGAACCGACAGTGGTCATCTTCGGTTCGCAATAAGTGCCCGGACGTACGCCCTTGCCTTCCGGCAAACCGCAGGCGCGACCAACCATCTTCTGGGCCAGGGTGAAACCCTTGCCGCTGTCAGCCGGAGCGACCGGCAGTTTGAACAGGTTGGCCGGGCCGAGGCCCAGTTCGGCGCGAGCCTTGTCGGTCAGGCCGCGACCGATGATCAGCGGGATACGACCGCCAGCGCGGACTTCGTCCAGCAGCACGTCGGTCTTCAGTTCGAAGGTGGTGACCAGCTCGTCGCTGCCGTGGCGGCGCACTTCGCCCTTGTAGGGGTACACGTCGATGACGTCGCCCATGGCCAGGTTGGAGCAATCGAACTCGATCGGCAGAGCGCCGGCGTCTTCCATGGTGTTATAGAAGATCGGGGCGATCTTGGTGCCGAAGCAGAAGCCACCTGCGCGCTTGTTCGGCACGTTCGGGATGTCGTCGCCGAAGAACCACAGCACGGAGTTGGTGGCAGACTTGCGGGACGAACCGGTACCGACCACGTCACCGACGTAGGCAACCGGGAAGCCCTTGGCCTTCAGTGCCTCCATCTGCTTGATCGGACCGACCGAGCCGGGAACGTCCGGGTTGATGCCGTCGCGGGCCATCTTCAGCATGGCCAGGGCGTGCAGCGGGATGTCCGGGCGCGACCAGGCATCCGGAGCCGGGGACAGGTCGTCGGTGTTGGTTTCGCCGGTGACCTTGAAGACGGACAGGGTGATCTTTTCAGCCAGCGCCGGGCGCTTCTGGAACCACTCGCCGTCAGCCCAGGACTGCAGCACGGCCTTGGCGTTGGCATTGCCGGCCTTGGCTTTTTCGGCGACGTCGTGGAAGGCGTCGAACATCAGCAGGGTGTGCTTGAGTTGCTCCGCGGTCACGGCGGACAGCTCGGCATCGTCCAGCAGCTCGACCAAAGTGGCGATGTTGTAGCCGCCCTGCATGGTGCCCAGCAGTTCAACGGCGCGTTGCTTGTTGATCAGCGGAGAGGAGGCTTCGCCCTTGGCGATAGCGGAAAGGAAACCGGCCTTGACGTAGGCGGCTTCGTCAACGCCCGCGGGAACACGGTTGGTGATCAGGTCGACCAGGAAAGCTTCTTCGCCGGCCGGTGGGTTCTTCAGCAGCTCGATCAGGCCTGCGGTTTGTTCGGCGTTTAGCGGCTGGGGCACGATACCCTGGGCGGCACGCTCTGCTACGTGTTTGCGGTAAGCTTCAAGCACAGTTATTACCTCATCAGTGGTCCCATCGAGGGCGGGACACTTTTCCTGAGAATCGTCGCGCCATGCGCTCTGCCGCGTTATGGGCGGCTTCGCCATGACTGCGAAAATTCCCCCTCAAGAAGCTGTTTTCAAAGTTTTACGCCGATTGGGACGAGGGGTAGGGCTACCGGCACTGGGCAGTGTCTGCGCCACTTCGTCCCGTTCGGATTCTCAACTGTGCTCGTGACGCTTTGAAAACAGCTTCGCTCGGACGTTGGCGCCTAAAAAGGCGGGTGGATTCTAATGGAGATTACGTCCGAAGTTAAGCCCGCACGCATGGGGCAGGCGGGGTGACCGGGGTTAGACAAAGGGCTAAGATGCCGCCCTGTTCGACTTTCCAGCTCGTTTCGTCATGTCCAAAACGCCCATCAAGACTCCGTGCATCGGTCGTTGCTCCACCGTCTATGGGGATCTGGTGTGCCGTGGTTGCAAGCGCTTTCTCCACGAAGTGGTGGAGTGGAATGGCTATGACGATGAGCGCAAGCACGAAATCATGCTGCGCCTGGAGACGTTGCTGGTTCATGTGATGCGCAGCAAGCTGCAAGTCCTGGATGCGGCGCGTCTGCGCCAGCAACTGGAACAACGCCAGATTCGCTTCGTGGCCGAGCAATCGCCCTATTGCTGGGCGTATCAATTAATCGCACGTGGCGCACGCCTGATCAATCGCCTGGATGCCTATGGCCTGGCGTTGTTGCCGGAGTTTAGTGACTGGAGCCTGGTCGACGTGCGCGATGCCATCGATAATGAATTTTTTGCCCTATCTGAAGCGCATTACCAGCAAATCATGGTCGCTAAAGGGCGTGAGGTTCTGTGACGTAAGTGAACCGTCCTGCGACGGGTACGCCTGGCGTTACAAAAAGCCGCTCCATAAGAGCGGCTTTTTTGGTTGGCGTTTTAGCGGTTGCTGAGCAGTTCTTCGAGGTGCGCGATGATGTCATTCGGCTTGAGCACCAGTACGTCGCTTTCCAGTGAATCCAGCACCACTTCGGCGGTGTTGCCCATCAGCGCGCCAGACAGCCCGGTGCGCGCCACGGTGCCGATCACGGTCACAGCGGCATCGAGCTTGTGGGCGGTTTTCGGAATCAGTACGTCAGCCGGGCCTTCCTTGACATACAAGTGATCGTCAGCGATTTCGAAATCTTTCTGGAATTGCTTACAGGCTTCCCGGTAGCGTGCCTCGATGGTTTCCTTGAGTTGGAAGGTCGGATCGGCGGCGGAGAGCATTGGCGAGGGGTGGGCGCTCAGGACATACAGTTCGCCCTGGGTCAGGCTGGCGATGTCGAAGCCGTGGCTGACAATGCCGCTGTGCAACGTGCGATGTTCGTTGTCGGAGTTGCCCACATCGACGGCGGCCAATACGGGACGTCCACTCCAGGGCTTTTCGGTTTTCACCATCAGCACCGGGCAGGGGCAATAGCGGAGCAGCTTCCAGTCCTCGGGCGTCAGAAAGGCTTTTTTCAGCAGGCTGTCGCGCTGATGTTCCTTGATCACCAGTGCGCAACCCTCGGCTTGCTGCACGGCGATGACGGTCTGGTGCGGATTTTCCTTCCAGTATTGCTGGGTGCTGACGCTGTAGCCTTCAGCCTTTAGCTGCTCGCCCAGCTCTGCCAACAGGGCGGAATGGTCCTGTTTGCCCTCCGCACAAATGAGCAGGTGAAGCTGCGATTGTGTGACGCCGGCGATCAACTTGGCACGTTTGAGGGCAAGCGCCTCAGGCAGCTCGGGCTGGACGATGACCAGAATGCGGCGGATCGCTTGCATAGGTGTGCTCCTTCAAACCGGGAATTGATTAGCTTCCACTTTAGTCGGGGTGCGATAAATCGCGTTGACTCATATCAAGTGCGCAGGCCTGTTATCACGGGCCGGCACTCGTATAATGCCCCGTTTTCTGCAACCGAGCCGAGACTCATGCTGTTATCTGTCGCTCTATCCCCTTTGCGGGCTCGTTTCCTTGCGGATTCCGGGAGGCTGGCGTGAGTTTGCCGGAAATTCACGACTTTCTGGGCTGCCGCACGCCCGAAGCCTGGGTGAGCGTCGCGTTGACGGAGCAGGAGGTCCTCCTGCTCGATCACAAGAACTGCGAATTCAAGGCCGCTTCGACGGCGTTGAGCCTGATCGCCCGCTACAACGACCGGCTGGACCTGGTCAATTACATGTCGCGCCTGGCCCGCGAGGAGCTGGTACACCACGAGCAGGTTCTGCGCCTGATCAAGAAGCGCAAGATTAATCTGCGCCCCGTGTCGGCGAGCCGCTATGCCTCGGCGTTGCGCAAAGGCGTGCGCACGTCCGAACCGCACAAGATGGTCGATACCCTGGTCGTCGGCGCGTATATCGAGGCGCGCAGCTGCGAACGTTTCGAGGCGCTGGTGCCGCACCTGGATGAGGAATTGGGCAAGTTCTATGCGGGGCTGCTGCAGTCCGAAGCGCGGCATTTCCAGAACTACCTGAAGTTCGCCTACGCCTTCGGTGAGCAAGCGGATGTGGATGCGTCGGTCCTGCGCTTTCGCGAGCTGGAGCGCGAGTTGATCGAAAGCCCGGACACGGAATTCCGCTTCCACAGCGGCGTGCCATCCTACGCTGCGTAGGATGGGTGGAGCGAAGCGATAACCATCAATGGCTACGCTTCTGCTTCCAACGCAAACGGCGCCTGCTCCAAACCCTGTTCGTCTATCTGCAAGGCCCAGCCCTGGGTGTCCCAATCGCCCAACACGATGCGTTGCACCGGCTGGCCGTTGACGGTCAGCTCATGCACGGCCGGACGGTGGGTGTGGCCGTGGATCAGGGTGTGTACGCGATGTTCGGCCATCACCCGCTCCACTTCGGTCGGGGTGACGTCAGTGATTGCCTCTGCCTTCATGCGCGTCTGGGTGCGGCTTTCATTGCGCAGCTTGCGCGCCAATTGCTGCCGCTTTGCCAGAGGCAAATGACGCAGGATGAACAGCGACAGCGGGTTGCGCAGCAAGCGACGCATGCGCATGTAGGCCTGGTCGGCGGTGCACAGGCTGTCGCCGTGCATCAGCAGGACCCGTTCGCCTTCCAGCTCCACCACGCAGGGGTCGTTCAGCAAGGTGCAGCCAGCCTCGCGGCAAAACGCCTGGCCGATGAGGAAGTCGCGATTGCCATGCATCAGGAAGATGCGTGTGCCCGTCTCGCTCAGCTGGCGCAGGGCTACGGCGATGTCGTGCTGAAAGGGCGACATGCCGTCATCGCCGATCCAGACCTCGAAAAAGTCGCCAAGGATGTACAGGGCCTCGGCCTGCACGGCGCGTTCGCGCAAAAAACGCAGAAACGCCCGGGTGATGTCCGGGCGTTGTTCTTCGAGGTGCAGATCGGAGATCAGCAGGATCATCGTCTTACTCGATGACTTCCGCCTTCTCGATCACCACGTCTTCCACCGGCACGTCCTGGTGGCCGGCCTTGGAGGTGGTGGCCACGCCCTTGATCGCATCCACAACGTCCTGACCTTCGGTCACTTCAGCGAAGACCGCGTAGCCCCAGCCCTGCATGGTCGGCGCGGTGTGGTCGAGGAAATCGTTGTCCTTGACGTTGATGAAGAACTGCGCGGAGGCCGAGTGCGGCTCCATGGTGCGGGCCATGGCGACAGTGTATTTCTTGTTGGACAGGCCGTTATTGGCCTCGTTCTTGATGGTGGCACGGGTGGATTTCTGCTTCATGCCCGGCTCGAAGCCGCCGCCCTGGATCATGAAATTGCTGATGACCCGATGAAAGACGGTGTTGTCGTAATGGCCGTCTTTTACATACTGAATGAAGTTGGCCACGGTTTCCGGGGCCTTGTCGGCGAACAGTTGCAGGGTGATGGTGCCGTGGTTGGTGTGCAGCTTGATCATGACAAGGCTCTCTGTAGCGGATTAGTAGGTCTGTCAGGTGCTTGACAGCTTGGGCTATGATACGGCCTTTGTTTTGCCCGGCCTACCCTGAGCCGCGCACTGTCTGTCCAAGGATCCCATGAGCAAGCCCGAGACTCCCGCCGCCGCCGCGAATTTCCTCCGCCCCATCGTTCAGGCCGACCTGGACAGTGGCAAGCACGCGAAAATCATTACCCGCTTCCCGCCGGAGCCCAACGGCTACCTGCACATCGGCCATGCCAAGTCGATCTGTCTGAACTTCGGCCTGGCCGAAGAGTTCGGCGGGCAGTGCAACCTGCGTTTCGATGACACCAACCCGGCCAAGGAAGACCAGGAATACATCGATGCCATTAAGGCCGATGTGCAGTGGCTGGGTTTCCAGTGGGCCGGCGAAGAGCACTACGCGTCCGACTATTTCGACCAGTTGTATGACTGGGCCGTGCACCTGATCAACACCGGCAAGGCCTATGTCTGCGACCTGTCACCGGATGAGGCGCGCGAGTATCGCGGAAGCCTGACCGAACCCGGCAAGAACAGCCCGTTCCGCGAGCGCAGCGTTGAGGAGAACCTGGATCTGTTTGCGCGCATGAAAGCCGGCGAGTTCCCCGATGGCGCGCGCGCCCTGCGGGCGAAGATCGACATGGCCTCGCCGAACATGAACATGCGCGACCCGATCCTCTATCGCATTCGTCACGCCCACCATCACCAGACCGGTGACAAATGGTGCATCTACCCGAGCTACGACTTTACCCACGGTCAGTCGGATGCCATCGAAGGGATCACCCACTCGATCTGCACCCTGGAGTTCGAGGACCATCGTCCGCTGTACGAGTGGTTCCTGGACAACCTGCCGGTGCCGGCCACGCCGCGCCAGTATGAATTTGCTCGCCTCAACCTGAACTACACCATTACCAGCAAGCGCAAGCTCAAGCAGTTGGTGGACGAGCAGCATGTCGCCGGCTGGAATGATCCGCGCATGTCTACGTTGTCCGGCTTCCGCCGCCGTGGCTATACCCCGGCCTCGATCCGCAATTTCTGCGACATGATCGGTGTCAACCGCGCGGGCGGCCTGGTGGACATCGGCATGCTGGAATTCGCCCTGCGCGAAGACCTGGACGCCAACGCAGGGCGCGCCATGTGCGTGCTCAAGCCGCTCAAGGTCGTGATCACCAACTACCCGGAAGGGCAGGTGGAAAACCTCGAGTTGCCGCGCCATCCCAAGCAGGACATGGGCGTGCGCGTGCTGCCGTTCTCCCGCGAAATCTACATTGATGCCAGCGACTTCGAGGAAGTACCGCCGGCCGGCTTCAAGCGCCTGATCCCAGGCGGCGAAGTGCGCCTGCGCGGCAGCTACGTGATCCGCGCCGACGAAGCGATCAAGGACGCCGAGGGCAATATCGTCGAGCTGCGCTGCTCCTACGACGAGAACACCCTGGGCAAGAATCCGGAAGGCCGCAAGGTCAAGGGTGTGATCCATTGGGTGCCGGCCGCCGAAAGCGTTGAGTGCGAAGTGCGCTTGTACGATCGCCTGTTCCGCTCGCCGAACCCGGAAAAAAGCGAAGAGGGCGGCGGCAACTTCCTGGACAACATCAATCCTAATTCCCTGGTCGTACTCACAGGCTGCCGCGCCGAACCCTCGTTGGCCAATGCCGTGGCCGAAGAGCGCTTCCAGTTCGAGCGCGAGGGCTACTTCTGCGTCGACAGTCAGGATTCCGCGCCGGGTGCGCTGGTGTTCAACCGCACCGTCACGCTGCGCGACTCCTGGGGAGCCTGATCCATGGCGTTGTCGATCTACAACACCCTGAGCAAGACCAAGGACGTCTTCACGCCCCTGGTCGACAACCAGGTGCGCATGTACGTGTGCGGCATGACGGTGTATGACTTCTGCCACATCGGCCATGCGCGGGTGATGGTGGCGTTCGACGTGGTGACGCGCTGGCTGCGTCACCGGGGTTACGACGTCACCTATGTGCGCAATATCACCGACATCGATGACAAGATCATCCGCCGCGCCCAGGAGAACGGCGAGCCGTTCGAAGCGCTGGTCGAACGCATGATTGCCGCCATGCATGAGGACGAGGCGCGCCTCAGCGTGCTGCGCCCGGACATCGAGCCGCGTGCCACGCAGCACATCGACGGCATGTTCGCGATGATCCAGACCTTGATCGACAAGGGCTACGCTTACGCGCCGGGCAATGGCGACGTGTATTACCGGGTCGGCAAATTCGCCGGCTACGGCAAGCTGTCGCGCAAGAAGATCGAAGACCTGAAGATCGGTGCGCGCATCGAGGTCGACGAGGCCAAGGAAGACCCGCTGGACTTCGTGTTGTGGAAGGGCGTCAAGCCCGGCGAGCCGAGCTGGCAGTCGCCCTGGGGTGCCGGTCGTCCCGGCTGGCATATCGAGTGCTCGGTGATGTCCACCTGCTGCCTGGGTGAAACCTTCGACATTCATGGCGGCGGCCCGGACCTGGTGTTCCCGCACCATGAAAACGAAATCGCGCAGAGCGAGGCGGCCACCGGCAAGTTGTACGCCAATGCCTGGATGCACGCCGGCGCGGTGCGCGTGGACGGCGAGAAGATGTCCAAATCCCTGGGCAACTTCTTCACCATCCGTGAAGTGCTGGAGAAGTACCACCCGGAAGTGGTGCGCTACCTGCTGGTGGCCAGCCACTACCGCAGCCCGATCAACTACTCCGAAGACAGCCTCAAGGAAGCCAAGGGCGCCCTGGAGCGTTTCTATAACGGTCTGAAAGGCTTGCCTGAAGCGGCACCCGCCGGTGGCGAAGCATTCATGGAGCGCTTTGCCGCGGCCATGGACGATGACTTCAACTCACCGGAAGCCTGTTCGGTACTGTTCGAGATGATCCGCGAGGTCAACCGCTTGCGTGACACGGATGTGCAATCCGCTGCCGCGCTGGCTGCACGCCTGAAAGAGTTGGCTGCCGTACTCGGCGTGCTGCAACTCGAGCCTGAGGCTTTCCTGCAGGCCGGTGCCGCTGGCAAGGTCGATGCGGCCGAAGTGGATGCCCTGATCGCTGCGCGCCTGCAAGCGCGCGCGGAGAAGAATTGGGCCGAATCCGACCGTATTCGCGACCAGCTCACGGCGATGGGTGTGGTCTTGGAAGATGGCAAGGGTGGCACGACCTGGCGTCTGGCTGAGTAAACCTGTCGTACTGATGAAAAAAGGCCGCTATGCGGCCTTTTTTCATTGGAGAAGCTGTTGGGGGCGGACGAAACGTTACCCTGCGCAGGCACTTTACATATGGAGGTTAGAGGTCTTCTTCTTCCTCGGGCATTACATCCGTAACGATCACCTGAGCATGTGTGCTGTTCTCGTTTTCCAGGCGTAGTCCGAAGTAGCGCGTGTCGTTGGCATCCCAAAACGCCTCCAGTTGCTCGGTCGTCGCGTTTTCGAGCAGCACTCCCTGGCTGTGTTCCAGAATGACCGAGTAGCATATTTCTGTGCCCATAAGGAACTCGTAGCAGGTAAAGGATGGTTGCTTCGTAGTGCCATTATGCCATCACAAGTTGCAATCTTTCTTTACCGCCTATCGCTTGTTAGGCCTCAACGCTTTCAGCTAAAGGGGCATGGACACTCGATTCGAGCAAGGCTCGATGATAGGTATCGCTGCGCTCCACGCCACCCTACGAGCGCGCTGACAGCATCCTATGCAGATGCGTAGAGGATAAGGGCGGCCTAGATGCGAAACACCAATGCAAGTGACTTCTCGCCATTAACGGTGCTGTAGCTGATGCTTCCCTGGTGCGCTTCGATGATGGAATGGGTGAAGGCCCCTCCTCGGTCAACGCCCCGAACGTGGTATACGCAGCCACCAGGTTCGCTCACCGGCTGCCGTGGCTCTGGTTGCAAGGAAATACCTGGGTTGGCCAGTGTCAGGAATAGGCAGTGTTCGTCCTGTGCAATTTCCAGCGATATCGTTGCGCCGTCCGGCGTGTCGCGCAGTGTGTTCGCCAGCAGGTTCGACAAGGCCTGACGCAGCATCAGAGCATCGCCTTGCAGCATGCCTGTGCCATCTAGTTCAAAGTGGATGCCACGCCCTTTGGCGGGTACTTCATAAAAATCCAGCACACTAGCGCATAACTCACGCAGCTCGACAGGCTCGCGATGCGAGAGGATTGAGTCAGGGTTGGCCTTGGCTGGGATGTCGTCGATTATGCGTGCCTGACGGGCTAGGACGGCATTGAACGCCAAGGCCAGCGGCAACAGCTCGGCAGGTATTTGCTGGGTGGAGAGGCACACCACGGGTGATTGTGCCGAGGCCGAAATTGCCGTCTGGCTCAGCTCGTGAACCGGGCGCAGCCCTCTGCTCGCTATGGTCCATCCCAGCAGCACGCTGCCGGGTATGACCAGGAGCAGGGCAGCCCATAACCAGCCGCTCAGAGAACGAAGAAACGCGCGATGCTCAGTGACATCCAGCATCAGCAACACGTTGAGCTGTTGCCCGTCGCGTGTGATCTGGCGCTGCAGACCACGCCAGGTTTTCGCGTTGTGCGACCATTCGGCGGTCCCTCGCCGCTGCCATTGCGGGTAATTCAGCGGAATTGCGACCTGTTCGGGTTCGCTGAACAGAACGCGCCCATCGGCATCGAAAATCAGCGCGGACAAGTCACGGTGTCCGCCCATTAGAGACTGCAGCTCGGGTTGCACCACCTGCAATTGATGCAGATCGCCAAGCCCCAGTAATAGAGTTTCGGCGCCATTGAGTTTCTCCTCCAGCACGTACTGGTCGAACCTGTCGAAATGGCGTTGGCTGAATTGATCGAACACGAACCCAGACGCGACCAGAACGCCGCACACCGCCAGTGTGAACAGTAGGCTCAGGCGCGACGTCAGCGAAAAGTGGGCCATGGACGAGCCTCCTGCTGGACGCAGCCTGTATCCGGGCCGCAGTTACAGTAATCACCCATTGAGGGCCGACACGTTGAACTATCGCTATCAGGTCTGTTCATCTCCCACCTTGGAAAACTCAGTAACATCGCCACGCTAACCGGCCTGGGACAATAGGGAGACAGCATGATGCCCAAGGTGTTTGTTGATCATTTCAAGAATGTGACCCAAGACTACCTTGAGCATCAGCCCACCTATCCCGGCTAGTTGTTCAAGTGGCTGAGCCGACAATGCGGGCAGCATGGTCTCTCGTGGGATTGCGGAGCGGGCAATGGCCAGGCGGCAACCCATCTGGCCCAAGACTTTCGGCACGTGGTGGCGACTGATGCGAGTGCGGCACAACGTGCTGCGGCCATACCCCATGAACGGGTCAGTTAAGGCTGGCTCAGCGAAAAATGCGCAGAGCTGGATTCTGCATCCGTCGGTTGCGCAAGCCCTGCACTGGTTCGATAGCGAACGCTTTTATGCGAGGTGCGCAGAGTGCTTAGGCCCGAGGGGTAGCCGCGGTGTGGTGTTATGGCCTGGTTGAGTTGGACGGTGACGAAGTGGAACGCTTTTGAATTCGCCCCTACCGGCGTGACGGCAGTTTTTTACGTAACGCGGGTGCAGCCCCGTCAAAGATGCGTGCCTCGTTTGGTAGGGCATATCGGCTCCCGCTCAGGTTGGCCCGCCCCAATAAAGGCAGCCGTGCGTTAGGTTCCCATTGGCTCGCGTAGCCGTTTGTACAGCGTCGTGCGGCTGATTCCCAAGCTGCGTGCCAGGCGTGAGACATTGCCGCCGCAGGCCTGCAGTTGGTTGATCAGGGTGTCGTTGGCGATATCCGTCGGCACTAAATGAGCCTGCGGTTGCGGGCCAGACGCGGGTTGCAGGTCGCCGAAAAACTCCTCAGGCAGATGTTCCACGCGGATGGGCTGGTCGTCGGCCAGGGCCAAGGCAATCTTCAGCACATTGCTCAGTTGGCGCAGGTTGCCCGGCCAGGGGTGACGCAGGAACAGTGCCATCACCTCGGGACTGAGGCCGGCGGTTTGCCTCGGCGCGCGGTGCTGCTCCCAGACACGCTGGATCAGGGCAAGCTTGTCGCTGCGCTGGCGCAACGGGGGGATTTTCAGGCCCAGGCCGCAGATGCGGTAATAAAGATCAGCCCGGAATCGTCCAGCGGCAACTTCCTCGCGCAGGGGACGATTGGTTGCGCAGATCAAGCGGAAGTCCACGGTAACCGCGTCGCCGCCGCCCAGCGGCTGCACGCAGCGTTCCTGCAAGACCCGCAATAGACGGGCTTGGACGTTGAGAGGCATATCACCGATTTCATCCAGAAACAGCAGGCCCTTGTCAGCCTTGCGGATCAGCCCAAGGCTGCCTTTTTGGTGGGCGCCGGTGAACGCGCCTTTTTCGTAGCCGAACAGTTCCGACTCCACCAGTTCGGTAGGCAGCGCTGCGCAGTTGACGGCCACCAACGGCCGGCCGGCCCGTGAACTGGCCTGGTGCAGCGCCTTGACCAGGACGTCCTTGCCGACGCCGGTTTCGCCGTGGATCAGCAGGGGAATATCCTTTTCCAGTAGGCGCAGCGCCTGATCGACGAGTTTATGAACCTGAGCATCACCCAGGTTGATATCGCTGAGTGTGAGCGGTTGCCAAACTCGCTGCGCAGCTGTGACCACGGGCCCTGGACGCTGAAATTTTCGTACCTGGCCATGAAAATGCACTTGGCCAGTGCTGTGCAGCAGCAAGGGTTGCTTTTCGGGCAGATCAAGCAACAGCCGCAGGGGCGTATCGAACAAGCGCTCCAGATGGGTTTGGGCCGCCGTCGTGCCCAGCAGGCTGTCGGCGCGCCGGTTGGCGGCGACGACCCAGCCGCTGTCATCGAAGAGCAGCAGGCCCGCCCAGGGACTGTCCAAATTGTCCTGGCCGGTATTGAAGACCAGCTGATGATGCTCGCGGTGAAACTGATCGAGGAGCAGGCGGTTCTCCACCGACTGGCAGAGCATTTTCACCAGCCCCAGGGTGTGAGAGGGCGGCAGGTAGCTGTCGCTGGACACATCGAGGACGCCGATTACCCTGCGCTGTGCATCGCAGATCGGCGCGGCAGCGCTACTCAGACAGCGGGTGGCTTCGAGAAAGTGCTCGTCGCGCTGAATATGCAGTGCCTGCTCACAGGCCAGGGCGGTGCCGATGGCATTGGTGCCGCAATGACGCTCCAGCCAACTGGCGCCGAGGCTGAAACCCGGCTGCAGGGCAGGCTCGATATTGCGCCGGTCACCCCAGGAGTGCAGCAATAGCCCTTGGGCATCGGTGAGCAATACCAGGCAGCGGGAATTGGCCAGGATGTTTTCGTAGTAAGGCAACACTTCGCGCTGGGTGGTATGCAGCAGGGTGTGTTGAGTGTGCAGCAGCGTGGTGATATCCAGCCCGTCCTCGGTGCTGAAACGGGGCGGGCTGCGGTGGGTAAGACCGTAGCCTTCGCAGCGTGTCCAGGAGTCGCGGATCAATGCTTCATGGGTAGAAGCGGTCATGGCGGCGCCTCAGCGAGAGGGGGCTGCGGCCCGATTCCCGAAAAGACTGCGTGGCTTTTCAGCGCCGCCAAACCCAAGTGTGTGTGAACAGTCTTGTACGTACCTGTGCAGTGTCAATGTTCAAGGTTGTTCAAGGCGCGCTCGCCGGCAGGCGCCGGAATCGCGTGAGATGCCGTTTTAGAGCCTGATAAGCGGGTTGGCATGCTTGTCGCTAAGCAGAGGCAAACAATAACGTTGCAGGGTCCGCCATGTCGCTGACGCTGGATCGAGTCTCGAAAGTCGTCGATGGACAGACGCATATCGACGCGGTGAACCTGAGCTTTGAACCGGGCTCCTTCAACGTGCTGGTCGGCCGCACGCTGTCCGGCAAGACGTCCTTGATGCGCTTGATGGCCGGCCTCGACCAGCCCAGCAGTGGGCGCATCCTGATGCATGGCCATGATGTCACGGGTATTCCGGTGCGCAAGCGCAACGTTTCGATGGTCTACCAGCAGTTCATCAATTACCCGACCCTGAGCGTGTTCGAGAACATCGCTTCGCCGCTGCGCCAGAACGGCACGGGGCGGAAAGAGATCGAGCATCGGGTGCGCGAGACCGCACAGATGCTGCGCATCGAGGGGCTGCTCGAGCGTTATCCGTTGGAGCTGTCGGGCGGCCAGCAGCAGCGTACGGCGATGGCCCGGGCACTGGTCAAGGACGCTGAACTGGTGTTGTTCGACGAGCCGCTGGTCAATCTCGACTACAAGCTGCGCGAGGAACTGCGCCAGGAAATGCGCGAGCTGTTCAAGGCGCGCCGTAGCATCGCCGTGTATGCGACCACCGAGCCCAATGAGGCGCTGGCTCTCGGCGGCACGGTGACCATCCTGCATCAGGGCCAGGTGATCCAGAGCGGTCCGACGGCAGAGGTCTACCATCGGCCCAGTCAGGTACTGGCCGCCGAGTTGTTCTCCGAGCCGCCGATCAATCTGCTCTCTGGACGGATCACCGCCAACGAGGTGAGCGTGCAGGACTCCCTGCACTTTCCGCTGAACGCCGATCTGCGCAGCCTGGCGGAGGGAAGTTATCGCTTTGGTGTACGACCCAGTCATATCGGCCTTGTACCGTCTAACGATGACGATCTGGAAGTGTCCGGCGTGGTTGAGCTGGCCGAAATCAGCGGCTCGGAAACCTTCCTGCATCTGCGCAACGAACAGTTCGGCCTGGTGCTGCACTTGCAGGGCGTACATGACTACGACGTGGACGCACCGATCCACGTGTACATCCCCACCCACAAGCTGTTCGTGTTCGATGCCCGAGACCAGTTGGTTCGGGCGCCGGGCCTGCACGCCTGAGGAAGCGAGATGGCCGAGATCCGCCTGCACAACCTGGCCCACAGCTACAACCGTCGTCCCAGTGGCGCAGAAGACTACGCCATCCTGGAGATGAACCATGTCTGGGAGCAGGGCGGTGCCTATGCGCTGCTTGGCCCTTCAGGATGCGGCAAGACCACATTGCTCAACCTCATTTCCGGGTTGCTCACGCCCTCCCAGGGCGAGGTGCTATTTGACACCAAAGTGGTCAACGACTTGCCGCCGGAGCGGCGCAACATTGCCCAGGTGTTCCAGTTCCCCGTGGTCTACGACACCATGACGGTGTACGACAACCTGGCCTTTCCGCTGCGTAACCAGGGGCAGCCGGCCAGCAAGGTCGATAGCCGGGTGCGGGAAATCGCCGAGGTGCTTGACCTGCAGGCGCTGCTGCAGCGTAAGGCGCGCAACCTGACCGCCGATGAGAAGCAGAAGGTGTCCATGGGCCGTGGTCTGGTACGCGACGACGTGTCGGCGATCCTCTTCGACGAGCCGCTCACGGTCATCGACCCGCACCTGAAGTGGAAGCTGCGCCGCAAGCTCAAGCAGATCCACGAGCAGTTCAACCTGACCATGATCTACGTCACCCACGATCAGTTGGAGGCCTCGACCTTCGCCGATAAGATCGCGGTGATGCACGCCGGGCAGATCGTTCAATTCGGTACGCCGCGCGAGTTGTTCGAGCGGCCACGGCACACTTTCGTGGGTTTTTTCATTGGGAGCCCGGGGATGAACCTGATCGAGGTGCGCGCCGAGGCCGGTGGGGTGGGCTTCGCAGACGTGAATCTCCCCTTGTCGTCCGGCGTGCTGCGGCGCTTGCCGGCACTCAGTGGCAAGCGTCTGCACGTGGGCATTCGTCCTGAATTCGTGCAGGTCTGCGCAGAGCCTCGCGAGGGAATGCTGGGTGCCGAGGTGGAGCACCTCGCAGATCTGGGCACCTACAAGATCCTTACCTTTCTCCTAGCGGGCCAGCGCCTCAAGGCCCGCCTGGCTGAAGAAGATCCAGCACCGACCGGACGGGCGTGGGTCAGTTTCCCCGGCCAGTGGCTGATGCTGTATGCCGATGACCTGCTGGTGGAGGGCGAGGAATGAATCGGGTTCCCAACAACCGTGCCTGGTGGCTGGTGCTGCCGGTGTTCCTGCTGGTGGCCTTCAGCGCCGTGTTGCCGATGATGACTGTGGTGAACTACTCGGTGCAGGACATTTTCGATCCCTCGACGCGCTATTTCGTCGGCGCCGACTGGTACCGTCAGGTTCTGCAGGACCCGCGCCTGCACGATTCGCTGCTGCGCCAGTTCGTGTTTTCCGCCTGCGTGCTGCTGATCCAGATTCCCCTGGGCATCGCCATTGCCTTGAACATGCCGGCTCGTGGACGCTGGGCCTCGCTGTGCCTGATCCTCATGGCCATTCCGCTGCTGATTCCCTGGAACGTGGTGGGCACCATCTGGCAGATCTTCGGCCGCGCCGATATCGGTCTGCTGGGCTGGGTGCTGACGCGGTTGGGCATCAGCTACAACTATGCGTCCAATACGCTGGATGCCTGGGTCACGGTGCTGGTCATGGATGTCTGGCATTGGACCTCGCTGGTGGCGCTGCTGTGCTTCTCCGGTCTGCGGGCGATTCCGGATGCCTATTACCAGGCGGCGCGTATCGACCGAGCCTCGGCCTGGGCGGTGTTTCGCCATATCCAGCTGCCCAAACTGAAAAGCGTGCTGCTGATCGCGGTGATGCTGCGTTTCATGGACAGCTTCATGATTTACACCGAGCCGTTCGTGCTCACGGGCGGCGGGCCGGGCAATGCCACCACCTTCCTCAGCCAGACGCTGACCAAGATGGCCGTGGGACAGTTCGACCTGGGGCCGGCGGCGGCGTTCTCGCTGATCTATTTCCTGATCATCCTGCTGCTGTCCTGGCTGTTCTACACGGCCATGACCCACGGCGACCAGACGCGCTGAGGGCCGGCCGATGAACATCCGCAAAGTCCTTGTCCTGGTGATCTATTTGCTATTTCTGCTGGTGCCCATCTATTGGCTGCTGAACATGTCGTTCAAGAGCAACAGCGAGATTCTTGGCAGCCTGACGTTTTGGCCGCGGGAGTTCACCCTGGACAACTACAGGGTAATTTTCACCGACCGCAGCTGGTACAGCGGCTATATCAACTCGCTGTATTACGTGTCTCTCAACACGCTGATTTCCCTGGGCGTGGCACTGCCAGCGGCCTATGCCTTTTCGCGCTACCGCTTTCTGGGCGACAAGCACCTGTTCTTCTGGCTGCTGACCAACCGCATGGCGCCGCCAGCGGTGTTTTTATTGCCGTTTTTCCAGCTGTATTCATCGATCGGGTTGTTTGACACGCATATCGCCGTTGCACTGGCTCACTGCCTGTTCAACGTGCCGCTGGCGGTGTGGATTCTTGAAGGTTTCATGTCCGGGGTGCCCAAGGAAATCGACGAAACGGCCTATCTGGACGGCTACAGCTTTCCCACGTTCTTCGTGAAGATTTTCGTGCCCCTGATCCGCTCGGGCATCGGCGTTACTGCGTTTTTCTGCTTCATGTTCTCCTGGGTCGAACTGCTGCTGGCGCGCACCCTGACCTCGGTGAACGCCAAGCCGATTGCCGCGGTGATGACCCGTACGGTGTCCGCCGCCGGCATCGACTGGGGTGTACTGGCCGCCGCCGGGGTGCTGACCATCCTGCCCGGCATGCTGGTCATCTGGTTCGTGCGCAACCACGTGGCCAAGGGCTTTGCCCTGGGGCGGGTATGACATGGCGTGGATGGCCTGGACCTCACCCACCGCGTTGTTCTTCGCCGGCATCGGCGTGCTACTGCTCGGCATGAGCCTTTGGCAGCTGCGTTCGCCGAGCCTCGAGCGCAAGGGTTTCCTGCCGATCAGCACCACGCGAGGTGATCGGCTGTTCATCGGTTTATTGGGTAGCGCCTACCTGCATCTGCTGGTAGTCGGCGTGACTGATTGGAATCTGTGGATAGCCTCGGCGCTATCCGTCGTCTGGTTATGTGCGGTGATGCGCTGGGGCTGACTGAGTGGGTCGGTTCCTTCTTAAAAGCCAACGTTTAGCGCAGCAGGGCTGACGCGCAGCAGACGTTGAATACCTGGAGGTGTCTATGTTCGACAATAACAAGACCCGACATAGCACGGCACTGGCGGCCCTGCTGACGTTGTCCGGTATCAGTGGCCTGACCTGGGCCGACGCTTATGAGGATGCGGCGAAGAAGTGGATCGAGGAAGAGTTCCAGCCCTCGAGCCTAAGCAAGGAACAGCAGATGGAGGAGATGAAGTGGTTCATCAAGGCCGCTGAGCCGTTTCGCGGCATGGAGATCAACGTCGTCTCGGAAACCATCACCACCCACGAGTACGAAGCCAAGACCCTGGCGCGCGCTTTTACCGAAATCACCGGCATTCGCCTGCGCCACGACCTGATCCAGGAAGGCGACGTGGTGGAGAAGCTGCAGACGCAGATGCAGTCCGACAAGAACATCTATGACGGCTGGGTCAATGATTCGGACCTGATCGGCACGCATTTTCGCTACGGCAAGGCGGTTGCGATCAGCGACATGATCAAGAACGAAGGCAAGGACGTGACCTCGCCGACCCTCGATCTCGACGACTTCATCGGTATTTCCTTCACCACCGCGCCGGACGGCAAGATTTATCAGCTGCCCGACCAGCAGTTCGCCAACCTCTACTGGTTTCGCGCCGACTGGTTCGAGCGCCCGGAACTGAAACAGCAATTCAAGGAGCGCTACGGCTACGAGTTGGGCGTGCCGGTGAACTGGTCGGCCTATGAGGACATCGCCGAATTCTTTAGCAAGCACGTCAAGGAAATCGACGGCAAGCGCGTCTATGGGCACATGGATTACGGCAAGAAAGACCCGTCGCTGGGCTGGCGCTTCACGGATGCCTGGTTTTCCATGGCTGGTGCCGGCGATAAGGGCTTGCCCAATGGCTTGCCGGTGGACGAGTGGGGGATTCGCGTCGAGAACTGCCATCCGGTCGGCTCCAGTGTCAGCCGTGGCGGCGATACCAATGGTCCGGCCGCGGTCTATGCGACACAGAAATACGTCGACTGGATGCGTGAATACGCGCCACGCGAGGCGCAGGGCATGACCTTTTCGGAGTCAGGACCCGTCCCGGCACAAGGCAACATTGCCCAGCAGATATTTTGGTACACCGCGTTCACGGCGGATATGACCAAGCCCGGCTTGCCGGTGGTCAACCCGGACGGCACACCCAAGTGGCGCATGGCTCCGTCGCCCAAGGGCGCGTACTGGGAAGAGGGCATGAAGCTCGGCTATCAGGACGCCGGTTCCTGGACCTTCCTAAAATCCACGCCGGAGAAGCGTCGGCTGGCCGCCTGGCTGTATGCGCAATTCGTCACCGCGAAAACGGTATCGCTGAAGAAGACCCTGGTGGGCCTGACGCCGATCCGCAAATCCGATATCGAGTCGGCGGCCATGACCGAGGCCGCGCCCAAGCTTGGTGGCCTGGTGGAGTTCTACCGCAGCCCGGCGCGGGTACAGTGGACGCCGACCGGCACCAACGTCCCGGACTACCCGCGTCTGGCGCAGCTCTGGTGGCAGTACATTGCCGAAGCGGCCAGCGGTGACAAGACCCCCCAACAGGCTCTGGATGGTTTGGCCGAAGCCCAGGACACCATGATGGCGCGTATCGAGCGCTCCGGTGTGCAGCCCAACTGCGGGCCGAAACTCAACGAGCCGCGCGATCCCGAATACTGGCTGAACCAGCCGGGTGCGCCGAAACCGAAGCTGGCCAACGAGAAGCCACAGGGGCAAACGGTGAGTTACGAGGAGCTGATCAAGTCCTGGGAGCAGGCGCGGTAAGCAGCAGACTGTCCAATAAAAAACGGCACCCGAAGGTGCCGTTTTATTGTCTGCCAGCGCTTAAGGATGCAGTTCTTCAGCGGCGTACAGCGTATTTTCCAGCAGGCAGGCGCGGGTCATGGGGCCGACGCCACCCGGTACCGGAGTGATCCAACTGGCGCGCTCGGCAGCCGGGGCAAACTCAACGTCACCGCGCAGCTTGCCGTCTGCCTGACGGTTAATACCAACATCGATGACGATGGCGCCCGGCTTGATCCACTCACCCTTGACCAAGTCGGTGATGCCGGTGGCGACCACCAGCAGATCGGAACGCCTGACGTGGGCTTCCAGATCGTGGGTGAAACGGTGGGCCACGGTGATCGTGCAGCCTGCCAGTAACAGCTCCAGCGCCATCGGTCGACCAACGATATTGGAAGCACCGACCACGAGGGCATTCAAACCATGCAGATCCACGCCGGTGCTTTCCAGCAGGGTCATCACGCCTTTTGGGGTGCATGGACGCAGCAGCGGCATGCGCTGGGCCAGGCGGCCGACGTTATAGGGATGGAAGCCATCCACGTCCTTGTCCGGACGAATGCGCTCGAGCAGTTGCGAGGCGTCGAGATGCTTGGGCAGCGGCAGTTGGACCAGAATGCCGTCAATGGCCGGGTCGTCGTTGAGCTGGTCGATCAGACCAAGCAACTCATCCTGGCGAGTGTTTTCCGGTAGGTCGTAGGCGCGGGACAGAAAACCCACCTCCTGGCAGTCCTTGCGCTTGTGGGCGACGTATACCTGGGATGCCGGATCATGTCCGACCAGAATCACGGCCAAGCCAGGCGCGCGCAGGCCTTGCTGCAAGCGATCAGTCACGCGTTGGGCGATCTGTTGGCGGAGAGTGGCAGCGATCGTTTTGCCATCGATCAGTTGTGCGGTCATTACGCTTGGTTAACCATCGTAAGGGGAAGAAAGGGGCGGGCATTCTCTCACGCGCAAGCCGGTGGGCAAAGATGTGCGCCCGGTGCTTTGACGTAACTCGTTTATCTCACAGGAATTTTTTTTCATTTGAGTGTTGACGAGGTGAAGGAGCATCGCTAAGATGCGCCCCACTTGTCGAGCACAGCTAGTCGCTGGGTGAGATGGCAGTAGGGATAGAAGTTAGGATTTCTACTGCAGTCGAAGCTTTAAAAGTCCGCGCTCAGTCTGAGAATGCAGATAATTAAGCGCCCGTAGCTCAGCTGGATAGAGCATCCGCCTTCTAAGCGGATGGTCGCAGGTTCGAGTCCTGCCGGGTGCGCCATTAAAGGCAGCTTAGGCACAAGTAAACGCAATATGGTGGGCGTAGCTCAGTTGGTAGAGCACAGGATTGTGGCTCCTGGTGTCGTGGGTTCGATCCCCATCGTCCACCCCATATTCGAGAAAGCGCCAGGCCACGAGCCTGGCGTTTTCGTTTCAAGCTTGACATGCGGACGTGGTGGAATTGGTAGACACACCAGATTTAGGTTCTGGCGCCGCAAGGTGTGAGAGTTCGAGTCTCTCTGTCCGCACCATCTAAGCCCTTGATTCATAAGGGTTTTCCTCCCCAAGAGTGACGATAAAGTGCCTTTTGGGACTGCCATGGGACCGATATGGGACTACAGGCAGGGAAAAGAAACGGGGCAGCCCTTTGCAGGTGCTGCCCCGTTTTCGTTTCTGCGGCCCGTCCCGCTCACCATTTCAATGCATGCTCCAACAGTCCGATCATGTCTGGGCCGTCCTCAGAGTTTTGTATCTGGTGTTCTCGGCTGCCAATGGCCACGGCGGGTCGCAGCCAAGTCTGTGTCTGGCCAGCAGTGTGAGATGGTTTGTTACGTTCCTTCCAATCGAGGGCATAAGCCAGCGATAAGAAAGCGAGGATGATCAGCAGTCCGTATCCCGCTTTGCTAAAGCTGTTTCCATGCTCGACGACTTATGCCGTTCTGTCTTTGAAGTCCACATGTGTGCCATCACCATGCGGCACGTCTCGAAAGCGAGCATTAAGTCGCCTTCACTCCATGCGGCAACATGTTTCTTCGCCTTAGGTAAGCGCAGAGCGGATTATTTGATGCCGCCGGCAACAGCGTCATTGTTCATCTGCTGCAGCGCCGCCTCGATGCAGAGGTTTTCCAGGTCGCGGCCGACCGATGCCGCAGCGACCAGGGTTCCCGCGCGAAAGAAGCGTGCCGTGAAATCCTGCTCCGTCAGGCTGCCATGGATCTGGACGTCGTCCCAATCGGCCGCGTAGCCGGTGTAGCGCAGGTCCAGGTCGTAATGGTGAGTCCAGAAGAACGGCACATCGGTAAAGGCCAGTCCGGCACCGAGCATATTGGCCGCGGCTGTCTGGCCTTGTCGTTGTGCATGCACCCAATGTTCGACCCGGATCAGCTGCGTACCGTATCGATAGCGGGCGGCATCCCCGGCGGCGAAGTGGCCGGGGAGCGAGGTTTGTAGGTCGAGGCCGACCTGGATACCGTCCTGGATCGTCAGTCCGGCGGCAGCGGCGAGCTCTGTGCGCGGCGTAACCCCTACGCCCACGATCAGCAGGTCCGCCGCCAACCGGCTGCCGTCCTCCAGCGTCAGCACCTTGCCGTCGAAGTGGGAGGGTGCCGCGTTCAGGTGGAAAACCACACCTTGTTCCCGATGCAGGTCGGTGAGAAAATTGCCCAGTTCACGGCCGAGCGCACGCGCCATCGGCACTTCATCCCGGGCAATCACATGCACCCTGAGTCCACGTTGGCGCAGGGCGGCGGCCGCCTCCAAGCCGATGAAACCGCCGCCGATCAGGGCCACCGAAGCTGCGCCTTGGCTGGCCTCGATAATGGCCCGGGCATCGGCCAGCGAGCGTAGCAGGAACACATTGGGCCGCTCGAATCCAGGTAAAGACAGACGTCGCGGCTCCGCGCCCGTAGCGATGAGCAAGGAGTCATAGGCCAGCCGCCCGCCAGAGTGGGTCGCTACCTCGCGGGCGTCAGTATCGATGGCGGTCACATGGCAATCGAGGCGCAAATCAATCCCGCGCTTGGCGTAGAACTTCGGTCCGCGCAGGGGAATCCAGTCTTCCGAAGCGGTGCCGGCCAGGTAATCCTTGGACAGGTTTGGGCGGTCGTAGGGTGCCGATGTATCGGCGCTGAGCATCGATAGGGCGCCGGCGTAGCCCAGCTCGCGAAGCCGTTCGGCGGCGGCAAATCCGGCGGCGCCGCCACCGATGATCAGGATGCGCCCTGGCCGGTTGCGAGGCGCGCTGGGCGCTGCCGGCTGCTCGGCCGTAGCCTTGCTGCGCACGAACAGGGTGTTGTCGATGATCTCCACGTTCCATTTCGTCAGTGCGGTGAAAGCCGGCGCCCGCAACGCAGCTCCCGTGCGCAAACTGAAGCAGGCGTGGTGCCAGGGACAGCGGATTTCCTCGCCGGCCACCAGGCCCTCGGCCAGCGGCCCGCCATAATGGGTACAGGTCGCGCTGAGCGCATGGAAGCCGTCGTCCAGTCGGGCCACCAGAACGGCGTCACCCTCCACATGGCCAACCAGCACGCCGGTTGTCGGCACGTGCGCCACCGGCACGCCGTTGGTGAGGTCAGGGCCTCGGGGTGTGGTATCGGCATGAGCCATGGCGCGACTCTTTTAATAGGTGATCGCCCAGTGGGCGTGCTAGTGCCCGCTCAGCCGCTTGGCGAACGACGCTGCGTACGCTGGTGAGCGAAACAGCAGGATCGGATCATCGGTGGGCGCAATGCCACTGCTCATCACCAGCGGATCGAAGTTGATCTTTTCGCAGGCGGCGCCTTTCTGTGGCATGGCCGCAGTAATCGTCAGAGTGCCGACCTTGAGCTGTTCGCGGTTCTCCGGCCAGGCCACGGTCGGGTCGGTCTCGGCATCACCGGGAGCGCCGAGGGTGACGATCATGTCCCAGCGAACGGGCCCCTGCTGGGTCCGTTCCATTAAGCGTTGTTCAAGGAAGTTCGCCGGCAAGGAGGTGAGTTCCGCGTCGGAAAGGCGCTGCTCACCGTCCTGGGGCACGAAGCGCCAACGCACCAAGGTGGTCTGATCCTTCCGATCAATGAACTTGAAAGTATGGATGCCGAAATAACTGCTGGTGGCGAAACTGGTCGGTGGGTTGTGTTTGGCGAGAAAATCCGCCTGCGCCAGGCTGTCCGGGTGGCTGGCGCGGAAGGCTTTGATCTTTTCCGGGTCGGGCTTGCCGGTTGCCGGGTCAGGCTGCATGGCAATCAACTGATCGAGAAGGGTTTTCGGCTGGGCAGCGCCAAACAACGGCGTGTTGATCATGGTCATGTGCTGCAGGCTGCCGTCGCCCAGCTTGAATTCCAGCGCCATGCCGCGGGGGATTTTTGCCGTATCGGCCACTTTGGGATTGCCGCCGGGCAGTGAGAAGCGGGCGACCACTGGGACGGTTTCACCGGAAAACAGCGCCGAGCGTGAATAGGCGGCCGCAGTGGGCAAGCCGACAAATTCACCGGTCGCGCAGGTGCCCTTGATGTGATTGCGACGCTCTCCTGGGGTGACACCGAAGGTGTTCTCGAAGGCGTTCACCATTTGCTCGGCCGTCACGTCCTGTGCCAAGCATGACGGTGCGATGAGGCCCAGCCCTGTCGAGAGGAATCCTGCCGTCAGTAAAGAGTGAATTTTCATGCCCGAGCCTCTGCAGGCGTCGCCTCGAATGGAGATTACCGTGCAGCATAGTCTGGGTTGTCTCGCAGATACGGGCGCTTTGTCAGTCTGTCAGCGGTCTAGCAGTTTTCCATAAAGATTGGCCATCTGTTCGCCCATTCGGTCAGCGGTGAAAAAATCGCGGTAGCGTTGTGCAGCTCTAACTCCCATTTCAGCGGTCCGCTGAGGATCGTCCCACAAGCTACGCATGGCCTCGCGCAAGGCAATCGGATCGGCCGGAGGCACCACTAATCCGGTCTCTCCGTGCAGGTTGATATAAGAAGTACCGCTGCTAATTTCGCAGGAAATCATCGGTTTGCCGAACATGGCTGCTTCAAGCAGGGATATCCCGAAGGCTTCGGAGCGCAGGTGGGATGGGAAAACCATGGCAGTGCACAGTGTCAGTAGTGTCACTTTGTCTGCTTCGTCAAGCCGGCCTATGAAGTGCAAGTGAGTGAGCCCTAGCCTCTTGGCCTGTGCATGCAGCTCCTGTTCCAAAGGACCGGAACCGACAATCACGATGGGATAATCGGTGCCATGCGCTGCGTCGAGCAGTACATGCAAGCCCTTGTAATAACGCATGACGCCTACAAAGAGGAAGAATCGAGGGCCGAAACGCTCCGCCCAGTGCTGCAGGCGCAGGGCGTCCGGCTCCGGGTATGACGCCCGCTCCAGGCCGTAAGTGATGACGTCGACCTTGTCCCGAAAGCGGGTCAACACCTCGCTGCTTTCGAGGTAATTAGGCGATGCGGCGACTATACGGTTGGCCTTGGCGAGAAAACGCAGCATCAAGGGGCGATACAGGTGCAGCAGCCATTTTTGGCGGACGATGTCCGAGTGGTAAGACACGACATAAGGTTTGTCGATAGACGCAGCGAAGTGCAACATATCCATGAAGGGCCATGGAAAATGGTAATGCACGATATCCGCCTGTGCGGCCAACGCTTTCAAACGGCTCAACGCGCTGAACGAGAATCCTGTGGACGCCAGATGCAGATCAAGCTTGGCCTGATGAACGCGATGACCGCCGACCTTTAGCTCGGACGATCCGGGATTGGCACTGAGCGTCAACACCTCACTGTCAACACCGTGCGGGTGCATGCTCTCGCACAGCTGAAAGATGACTTGCTCGATTCCGCCCATGGTATCTGGGAGGTAGGTTTTGAAAAAATGCAGAACGCGCATCAGGACTCCACAACTTGTCGGTAAACGCTCGCCGTGATTTGCGCGCAGCGCTGCCAGGAAAACGCTTGGGCGCGCAGCAAACCTGCGTCGCGTTGGTGTTGCCAGTACGGCTGATCTTCCATGAGCCGCTGGATAGACTCGGCACAGGCTCGATCATCATGTGCGTCGATATAGGTGCCAGCCTCGCCTGCCACTTCGGGTAACGACGAATTGCGAGTCACAATTACCGGCGTGCCGCTGGTCATGGCCTCGAGCACGGGTAAGCCAAACCCTTCATAGAGCGATGGGAACAGCATCAGTCTTGCTCCCGCCACAAGCTCGGCGACTTGGTTGTCGTCCTGATATCCCAGCAAGCGTACTTGACCTGTTGCCAAGGCTTTCTGCAGAGGTGCTGCCAGTTGTTCGGGACGCCAGCCAGACATGCCGACGATGACCAGCGGGTATTGCTCGCGCGTTACCGGAGGCAAGTGTTCATAGGCACGCAGCGCTACCTGCAGGTTTTTTCGCGGTTCGAGCGTACCCACGCACAACAGGTAGCGGCCGGGTTGCAGGTTCAGGTGTTGTAGGCTCGCTATTAATTGCGATGTTGTGCGAGGGTGAAAACGTGCCGAGCAGCCCAAAGGAGCCACTGTCACGCGTTCGATGGGTACGCCGTAATGACGACAGACCTCATTGCCGATAAAGCGGGAGTCCACAAGGATGTGGCGCGCACGCTTCACACTGTTCGCGGCATGGCGTTCGATTTCCGCCAGACGATCCTTGGGTTGGGTCTCGGGAAAATGCACATGGGTCAGGTCATGCAGGGTCATGACCATGGGGCCGTCAAACTCAAAGGGCCACAGGCTGGGGTCGTGATAGAGCGAGGCGTCGCCAGCGCACCGTGCAAATCGCTGTTGCTCGATGTTACGCCGCAGTTTATAGGCATGGGGTACGCAACGCTTGATCAGGCTGCTCAAGCGTGAATAACCCGGCAGAGCCGCGGCGGGCAATTCAGACTGCCAGCTCCAGCCGTTGAAAAGCTGCAACTCGAGTTCGGGCTCCTCTGCGGACAATGCCTGCACCAGTTCGGCGAGATAGTGACCGATGCCCGTACGTGGCGCCCGCAAGATGTTGGCGTTAAGAGCAATTCGCATTGGGCTGGCTTGATTGTCGTGAATTGTTGCGCAGCCCCATGAGCGTGCCGTCTATCAATTGCTGACTGGCTTCGCGCCAACCGATCCACTGCCAGTCGGACACCTGTCTGTTCGAGGGGAAGACGCCGTTGGATTCGTATTGTATTACCCGTATAGCCAGACTCTGTGGGTCAGCCAAATCGAAATAAGCAATGAAATCACTACCCACTTCGCGAAATACCGGAATATCGCTGGCTATAACCGGCAAACCGCGCTGCATGGCCTCTACCAGAGGCAGGCCGAATCCTTCGACATGGGACGGAAAAACCAGCGCGCGGGCATTTGCATAGGCATATTCAAGGCCCTTGTCATTAATCTGGTTGAACATGAACAGCTGCTTATTCAGCAAGGGGTGTTGCTTGATTCGCG
Source organism: Pseudomonas sp. B392_1p (assembly GCF_052245235.1). Classification (NCBI taxonomy): domain Bacteria; kingdom Pseudomonadati; phylum Pseudomonadota; class Gammaproteobacteria; order Pseudomonadales; family Pseudomonadaceae; genus Pseudomonas; species Pseudomonas sp. B392_1p. Next base: position 75,124 of record NZ_JBQPXM010000007.1, on the reverse strand, counting down.
CAATCAACGCATCGCACTTCCAGCCGACCTTGCCGATGATGCACAGGCGCGCGTGGCTGCCCTGGGCCCACAGCAGTTCGAAAGCGTCCAGCAAATAAGCATGGTTCTTGCGCGGCTCAATGGTGCTGACCATCAGGTAGACCGGTGCCGGATCGCGAAACATGCTTAGCAGGTCGGCATCGACACGTTGTCCCTTGCGCAGCAGGTCCAGTTCGGAACCGAGATGGAAATGGCCATGCCAGCGTTTGGCGGCCTCTTCATTTCCCAGGCGACGTTGAATTTCCGCCTCGACCTGCTGGCTGATGGTTTTGGAAATGGCCATGAAGCCATCAGCGGTTTCGGCGATCCAGTCGAACCAACGGTCAAAAACCTTGACCAGACCCGCATCGCAGAACTGCGGATGGGTCAGCGGAATCAGGTCATACACCACTGAAATGATGCCGACGCCTTGGCTTTTGAGTCGCTCAGCCATGGGAAAGAAATCGGCATGCCAGGACGAGTCAAGCAAGATCAACTGGTCACCCGCCTGAGCCTGCAATGGGACCGCACGCTGAGGCGCTGGTGGCGAATTGCGGTTGATTAGAAGGAGGCCACGCAAGGGCAGGGTGATCAGCAGGCTGGCAACTTTGCAGGGCCAGTACAGCAAGCGACGCGCGGTTTCTGAGCTGCGAAAGGGCCAGAGCCGCTCCAGCCGCGAGTGCCACCACCAGTAACGGTTGCGCAGGTGATCCAGTTTCACGATCCAGGCCTGACGCTGGGTGAGACCATGCTCAACTGTTAGGGGGGCCAGGCTCAGGACCTGATAGATCTGGCCGCCATTCATCATCACCGGTATGCATTCCACCTCGGTCTGCTGGTTGCCCAGTTGACCGATGATATTGCGCACCACTCGTTGGATGCCGGAATTGACTTCCGGATGCTCATAGACATAGGTGCATTCAATCAGAAAGCGCATGCAGTTCTCGCCATAAGTCGCTTCATGCAGGCTGTGTCTCGCGCTGTATGCTGATTTCGGCATCCAGCGAAGCGCAGCCGACGAAGTCGGGCTTGTTGATATTGATCATGTGAAACACCAGGGCGAAGTCGCGCCATTCGTAATTGGTGTCCAGATGCGAGTCGAAACGCGACAGAGACAAGGCAATCGAATAATTGCCTTTGCCCAGGTTCGCTGGAAACGCAAAGCGATACACGATGCGCTCGCCTGCGCAGAGGTTTTCCAATTCACGGTGCAGGCGGTGAGTGTTGATGCCGTAAATAGACTGACCCATGCGATCCTTGATCATGAAGCCCAGCACCAGGCGGCTGATCGGTGCGCGAACCTCGACCGTGATCTCAAGCGTTGCGCGGCTGCCCACCTCAAGCACCTCGACCCGCTGCCCCTGCGCATTGAGCAGGGCAATATCAGCAAAGCCGGCCTCGCCAGTCCCGGAAATGGTGCGTACCTTGCCATTATCGAGCCGTTCCTGACGCACCGTGTGCTGCTCCTTTTCAGCAATCATGGCACTGTAGAAATCCATGACTTCTTCGGGTGCGCCTTCCAGGGCCAGCTTCCCATTGGCGAGCAGGATGGCCCGATCACAGAGATTTTGAATCGCCTGGCGATCATGGGAAACGATCAACAGCGTTGTGCCGGCCTTTCGGAACTCGCGGATGCGGTTGAAGCTCTTGTGCTGGAAATAGGCATCGCCGACTGACAACGCTTCGTCGACGATCAGCACGTCGGGGCGCCGTGCAGTCGCCACGCTGAACGCCAGGCGCATCTGCATGCCGCTCGAGTAAGTGCGCACCGGATGGTCCATGTACGGGCCGATTTCAGCAAACGCCTCGATTTCGGGCATCAGGGCGTGCAGTTCTTCCATGTCAAGGCCCAGCAGCTGTCCGGCCATGAAGACGTTCTGGCGCCCGCTGAAGTCGGGATGAAAGCCCATCCCGAGCTCCAGAAGCGCGGCAACCCGGCCCTGAATGTGAATCTGACCGGCGCTGGGCTGGGTTGTGCCGGTGATCATTTTCAGCAGCGTGCTTTTGCCAGCGCCATTGATGCCAATAATCCCCAGCGCCTCGCCGGGATTGACGGTGAAAGAGACGTCCTGCAGCACCCATTTCAGTTGGTGGCGTGGCTTGGTGAAGGGAATCATCCATTCGGCCAGGCGTGACCAGCGGGTGGGGTACTGCTTATAGGCCTTGCCCAGCTGAATAACCTGAATGCTGCCCATCAGAGTTCATCCACCATTTCACCGGAGCGTTTACGGAACAAGCGCATTGCCAGCAGGCAAAGCACTGTTGCGATTACTGCGGACGGCCAGAGCGTCGACCACTCGGGCCAGCGGCCATAGACGAAAATTCCCTGGTAGGCGGCGATCAGCGCGAACATCGGATTAGCTTCGATCACCGGACGTATGCCGTCGGGCAGAATCGATGCCGGATATACGATGGGGGTCAGCCAGAACCAGAATTGCAGAACGATGCCGACAAATTGGCCGACGTCGCGAAAGAACACATTGAGCACACCCAGGATGATGCCCAGGCCGATGGAGAAGGCGATCTGTATGGCCAGCACCGGAATCACCGCCAGCACGGCCCAGCCCGGAAAGTTCTGTGTGACGAGCAGAAAGCCGAGAAACAACGCAAAGATAATGGCGAAGTTCAACCCGGCATTCAGAACCACAATTAACGGCAGGCAGATCCGCGGAAAGCTCAACTTCTTGATGAGGTTGGCGTGTTCCAGGAATACCGACTGGCTTCGACCGATCACCTCGGCGAAAAACCCCCAGGCAAGAATGCCCGCGCACAGGTAGATGCCGTAGGCCAGGCTGTTGTCCACTCCCGGCAGTCGAGCTTTCATCAATTGCGAGAAGATCACCGTGTACACGATGATCATCGACAGCGGATTGAGGATCGTCCAGGCGGCACCCAGCAAGGAATTGCGATAGCGCGTTTGAAACTCGCGCTGCACGCTACCCAGTACAAATCCGCGGTAGCCCCATACCGCGCGCGCTATATCCGGCGCCATTACTGCACCCTGCCGTATTGGTCTTCGAAGCGAACGATGTCATCCTCGCCGAGGTATTCACCGCTTTGTACTTCAATCATGACCAGATCGATCACACCGGGGTTTTCCAGGCGATGTCTGTGTCCTGCGGGGATGAAGGTGGACTCGTTACTATTAACGAAGCGCGGTTCACCGCCATTGATAACCTTGGCCATACCCTGCACCACAATCCAGTGCTCACTGCGATGATGGTGGAGTTGCAGTGACAGCGCGCCGCCAGGCTTGACCACGATGCGTTTGATCTTGAATCGCGCTTCTTCCTCAAGCACGGTGTAGGACCCCCAAGGCCGAGTAACTGTACGATGCAGGCGGTGGGCGGGGTGGTTTTCCAGTTTCAGCCGCTTGGCGACCTGGCGCACGTCCTGCGCCCGGTCAGCGTGGGCCACCAGTACGGCATCGTCGGTTTCAACCACAATCAGATCATCAACCCCGACAGTCGCCACCAACCGGCCCTGAGTCTGCACATAAGTGTTTCGGCTATCGATGAAGATGGCGTTGCCGTGAGCACGATTTAGCTCGCTGTCCGGCTCGACAAGTTGGCGCAGCGCCGTCCAAGAGCCGATATCGCTCCAGTCGAAGGCGGCCGGTACCATGGCGACCCGTGAGGAGCGTTCCATTACCGCATAGTCGATGGAAATGTCCGGCAGACTGGCGAAGCTCGAACCGTGCAGTTCTTGCAGCGCTACCCCCGACGTGTTTTGCAGCGGACTGTGTTCAATACAAATACGCGCCTGCTCTATCAGATCCGGAGCATGGGTATGTAGCTCGCGGATCAGGCTGCCTGCGGTAAAACAGAACATGCCCGAATTCCACAGGAAGCGCCCACTGTTCAGATATTCCTGAGCGGTAGCGCGGTCAGGTTTTTCAACGAATTGGTAAACCTGGCATCCACCCCATTCATCAATCTGCTTTCCGGCCTCGATATAGCCGAAGCCAGTCTCCGGTGCGGTGGGGCGTACGCCATAGGTAACCAGGTAACCCTGCTGAGCCAGGGTTACTGCATGCTCTGTAGCTGTCTTGAAACCGGACAAATCATGGATCAGATGATCTGCAGCCATTACCACCAAGACCACGTCTTCACCATATTCAGCGGCCAAGGCCAAGGCCGCCACTGCAATCGCCGGGGCAGTATTTCGCCCCTGAGGCTCAAGTAAAAAGCGTGCTCTGCGTCCGGCCAATTCGGCCTCTGCAAAGTGGTCTTTACTTTCAAAGTAGTGTTCGCGGTTGGTGACCGTGACGATCTCGCCGCCATCGGCGATCAGCCCGGCGGCGCGCAGGTAGGTCTTTAGCAGCAAGGACTGGCCATCCGGCAAGCGCATGAATGGCTTCGGATGGTCTTCTCGGGAGACAGGCCATAGGCGTGTACCGGCTCCGCCGGAGAGGATAACGGGGATGATCATGTGTCCTTACTCCCGGTCAACGCGGCGTAGATCGGCTTCCATCATCATTTGAATCAAAGTAGCCAGGCTGGTCTTCGGCTTCCAGCCCAGCTGATGTTCAGCCTTGGCGGGATTACCCAGCAGCACGTCAACCTCGGCTGGACGGAAGAATTGCGGATCAATAACGACATGATCCTCATAGTTCAAGCCAACATGCTCGAAGGCCAGTTTGCACATATCCCGTACGGTGGTGGTCACGCCGGTGGCTATTACATAATCATCGGCCTTTTCTTGTTGAAGCATCAGCCACATGGCTTCGACGTAATCACCCGCAAAACCCCAGTCGCGTTTGGCATCGATATTGCCCAGCCGTAACTCTTTTTGCTTGCCGAGCTTGATACGGGCTGCCGCGTCGGTCACTTTGCGCGTCACGAACTCGATTCCGCGCAGCGGCGACTCATGGTTAAAGAGGATGCCGCTGGAGGCATGCAGGTCAAAGCTTTCGCGGTAATTGACCGTGATCCAATGGCCATACAGTTTGGCCACACCATAGGGGCTGCGCGGATAGAACGGCGTGTTTTCATCCTGGCGTTCGGCCTGGATAAGACCAAACATTTCACTGGTCGAGGCTTGGTAAAAGCGCGTTTCCGGCGCGAACTGGCGAATGGCTTCGAGCAAGTGGGTTACGCCCAGCCCGTCCACGATACCGGTCGTCACAGGCTGATCCCACGAGCTGCCCACAAAGCTTTGCGCACCAAGGTTGTAGACTTCTTGCGGCCTGGATTTGATTACGGCGCGTTGGATGGAGCATGCGTCCGCGAGGTCGCCGTCGTGATAACGCACCTCACCCTCAATGCCCAACTCACGCAAACGCCAGCGGGTATCACTGCTGCGCCGGGCTACCAATCCATGTACTTCATACCCCTTATCAAGTAACAGCTTGGCCAGGTAGGCGCCATCTTGGCCGGTCACGCCGGTAATCAAAGCAACATTAGACATTTCTTATTTTCCTTGTTTTCCTTGCTGCATGCTCAGTAACTGTAATAAGTCGTTATGCTTGGCAAACTATCCCGTGATCTAAAGTTTCAAATTCGCATATTAGGTAGCACTAACCGGTGATTAAGTAAAAATTTATTGTTTTCGGGATTCCCAATCAGCAAGCACGTCCTGCAAGGTATCCTTGATCGGCGTGAAAGGTTTCCATCCAGTTTCCTGTTGTAATTTATCCGAGCATCCGACCACGCGCCGCTGTTCTGAACGGCGCATGCGATGAGGATCTTGGACTAATTCAACTTCAACGCCTGCCAAATTGGCCATTTCTGCGATTAAATCTCGAACACGTAGACCAATACCAGAGCAGACGTTATAAACCTCCCCACTTCGGCCGTGCTCAAGTAAATAAAAGTAAGCTTGAATAACGTCTTTGACATCGAGAAAATCACGAGTTACCTCGAAATCTCCTGCCTCGATTGCTGATGGTTGTGCGCCTGTGCGCACTCGAATCAACTGACGAGCGATGCTAGGGATAACAAAAGCATCGCTCTGGCTGGAGCCCGTATGATTAAAAGGGCGAGCGATTATGACACGCCAGGACTCTGTATAACCCCATTGCAGACAAAGAATTTCTGCGGCGAATTTGCTTACTGCGTAAGGGTTGCGGGGCCGTGGAATGCGGCTTTCTTTAATGGGTAATTCGGTTTCAGGAACCTGGCCGTAAACATCACCCGAACTAATATAGAGAAATGTGCCGTTGAAACCGTTGGTCTTGAGCGCCTGCAGCAGGTTGAGGGTGCCTATAAGATTTACCTCAAGCGTGCGCTGGGGGGTGCGAAAGGATTCCGGTACGAAAGTCTGCCCGGCTAAGTGTAAGACGGCGTCAGGGCAGGCCGCGCACCAAGTAGTCAGGGTTTCTGGCTGGGTCAGATCGTAGTGGTCGGCTGGAAGTACTAGTTCCCATGCGGCATTTTTGGACTCCAGGTGGGATTGCAAATGGCGGCCAACGAAGCCACTAAGGCCGGTGACTAGTAGGCGTTTCTTCAACTGGATTTGCTCCCTATTCAAGTATTTTTTTACTTAACAGATGCTTCGGTTATAGTCTGTTTTTTACAATCGAAAGTTCTATATCTTTCTAATTCTCTACGAGCTTTTTCTTGAAATGGAAGCTCTACATACTTGAAGCAAAGATCCGCAGAGATAAACATTAGTATTGATGAGCAGGTAATAGAGAATAGCAGCAGGGATTGACCAGTAAGTGCTTCTTCGGGAAATCGATATACTATCTCCCTTGTTAAGAAAAAAGCTGGCATGTGGCTAAGGTATAGTGAATAAGAACGGTTGCCGATCCAGCACATAAAATGATTGGCCCGGCCGGCTCCAAAAAAGCAATTCTGATTCATTGAAGCAATATAAACTAAAATCCCAGATATGAGTGCTACTATCTGGTAGCCAAGGCGTTCCGAGGTAATGTTAAGGCTCGGGTTTTGGACGGTCATGAGACATAAAAAAAGTAAAGCTATTAAGAGTTTGGTTTTATTTGTAGTGAAAATTTTAAAGAAGGTCTGATAGTTTTGGCTTTTCGAGTACCAGCCCATGACAACGCCAAGGGCGAGACCTGTCATTCTAAAAGTTGAAGGCAGAGTGATTGAATCAATAGTTATCTGGGAGATTATGAAGATTGTTAGTAGGTGTGGTGTAAATTTTCTGAAAATTAAAATTAAAATCGGCATTATTATATAGAATTGTTCTTCTAGTGATAGGCTCCAGTAGACTGTTGTGGGGCCGCACTCAAAGAACCCATAGCAGTTTCCGAAACGAATATTTGCAATGTTAAGGACAGCTGCAATCGAACCCTCATAGGCTGCGCGAAAGCTACCAAATGATCCCGATTTATTTAAGGTTAAAGTTAGAATGATAATTATCGTTAGCCATAGCCAAGCTGCCGGAAATATACGGTAAGCGCGTTTTAACCAAAAGCTACGCAGTGCTTGTGGTGTCGCCTGATGTGATAGTGATGATAACAACGAGCGAGAAATAACAAAGCCGGATATTACAAAGAATAGATCTACCCCGACGGCGCCAAAAAAATAGGAGTAAAATCTTTCAAGGAATGGAGGAAGAGCTTGGATTAGGTTTAAAGGTGCATGATGTATGATCACCAAAATTATTGCGATTGCACGTAGAGCCTGAATGTCTTCGTTGATTCGGGTGGTCACTGGTTAGCCTCTTCCCAGAAAAGAAGGAAAGTTTAAGGAGCCCATAGTTAGAAGATATTGATAAATTTTTTCTGCTTCTCGTCGCAGGCTGGCAATGTCTCTTTACGCGATTCGCCAGCTATAGCTTACGCGCAATAATCGCCTGACTTTTAGGCATGGCTTCATCCAGCGCCTTCTTGATACGTGGACCGTCAGGCGTGGAAAGCAATAAATTCCAAGTGGATGTCCATGACTCAAGCAATGGATGCCAAGGGGGCGACAGGTCTTGTTTGCAGGCCCAGAAGAAGAACCACCAGATCGACCAGTAGAATCCGTAATCAGCTCGTCGCTCGATAATCAGACCGGCTTCTTCGATAAGGTGAGTAAATTCCTCCCGCTGAAAAACGCGGATATGGTTTGGATGCTCGAAGTAGGCGGCTGGCGCTAGTTTCTTTTGCACGCTTTCGCCTAGAGGGTCCGGGACAGTGATCAAAAATTGGGCGCCCGGTTTGGCCACGCGTACCAGTTCGCGCATGAACTGCGCCGGATCAGCGACATGCTCCAGAACTTCCATAGCGATCACTTTATTGACGCGGTTATCAGGCAGTGGAATGGGGTTGGCGTCCGTTACTAGTGGCAGGATAGCTCTTGCTGGAGAGCCTTTGAGCATGGTTTCAATAGCGGCAACTTTGTCAGCATCAATATCAGCGAAGATCACTTCGGCGCCGCGCTCCGCGCAGAACGATGCAAACGGACCATCACCGCAGCCGATATCTAGGACAGAATCCTCTGCATTGATTGGAAATCCTTCGAATAATTCCCCATCCTCTCGGCGAAACCAGCCACTCAAATAGGCATCGGTCAAGGTCGGGTCGTTGAGTGGGATGGCAGACTCCTGAGACGCCGGAGCCAAGAGGGAGGAGGTCCCTTTTACGAAGATAAGTTGTTTCAATCGTCGAAGCATCCTGCCTTCCTTAGAAGAAGTTCAGTGCATGTGTGGGTAATCAGTGCTCAAGCTGGCTTTCGAGCAATAATCACCTGGCTTTTGGGCAATAACTGATCAAGGGCCTGCTTAACTGGGGCTGCTTCTGGCATTTGGATTATTTGGTGCCAGAGCTTGGCCCAGTCGTTCAGCAGCGGTGGGTAAGGCGGTTGCACGACGTCATGTGAAGTGCCCGTCAACTCGGCGCCCGAAGCTTTGGCCAATGCCCAGTAGAGAAACATCCAAAAAGTCCAAAAAAAACCAAATGAATCGCGCTGGACGATCTCTAGACCGGCTTCACTAACCAGGCGGGAAAATTCATCCCGTTCAAACACATGGATATGGTTCGGCCGTTCAAAGTAATAAGCCGGAGCGAAGTTTTTTTGTATGTTTTCAGCCAGGGGATCTGGGACTGCTAGTAGATAAAGCGCACCGGGCTGTCCTACTCGCACCAATTCGCGCAGAAAAGCCGCTGGATCCTCGACGTGTTCGAGCACCTCCATGGAAATAACTCGTGACATGCTGTTGGTCGCCACCGGCAACGGCATGCTATCGGACACGAAGCCTTCAGCTTTTCGGGCTGGGGTAAGCGCTACCCTGGCTTGTAGTGATTCGATTTTCTCGGACGCTACGTCTGTAAAGGTCACCTGTGCGCCACGATTGGCGCAAAACAGAGTGGCGCCACCTGCACCGCAGCCGACATCAAGTACGCAGTCTTCGGCGCTGATTGGGAAACCTTTGAAAAGTTCGTTACTTTCTCCCAGGTACCAGCCGCTCTGCACGGCGTCGACCAGACCGCAGTCCCGTGAATCGACGAAATCCGGCTGGCTAGAAACTTCTGCCCAGATTTCCTCTGTACTCCGAGGATCGGTTTGAAGGCCTCCGAGGCGACGAAATAAATCGAACTGATTCATAGTCAATACGCCTCGTTGATTTGAAGGAAACGTTGGAAATTGCTCTTGGCGGTCGCCTGTGAGCAGTGCTTGCGCATCCGTTCAATCGCGGCGGCTGACATCTGGGCGTAACGTGCAGGCTCTTTTAGTGCGCAGTGGTATGCGGCGCGATACGCATCGACCAGTGACGACCAGTCAATCTGGTGTCGCAAGGTTCGGTAGGCCAGGCGAGGATCGTGGGACCAGGCAGTTGCATCCAGCCAACTGTCCACAACAAACGCTACTTCGCTATCGATATAGTCGAGCATCGCCGAATGGCGTGGTGCTACGGCGGGCTTGCCACAGGAGAGAAATTCCATCAGTGGCAGGCACTGTCCTTCACCATGCGAGGCATTAACCACGAAAGCGCTGGCACTGACTAGGGTGTCGAATTCCGCTTTGTCGAGAAACCCTTGCAGCAAGATCACGCGGCATTGGAAGGCTGGCATTCGTGCCATGCACATCAGCATGTCATTCATCGCGGATTGATATTCATGATGGCCTAGCTTGAACACCAGTGTTGCGTCTGCACATTCCTTAAACGCAGCGCAAAACGCCGTGAGCATATCGACCCAATTCTTACGGCCATCATACGGATTGAACAAGGCGGTAAACACGACGCCTGACAATTCAAAGCTACATTCGCACAATGGCCATTCCATGGCAGGCAATTCTACTCCGGACTTTGGCAGCGCAGCAGGTTCAACTTGATTGTGTGGTTCGAGCCGTTGTGCCTCGGTTGCTGTAGCCAAATTTATCGTTGGTGATTCGCTTGCCTGAACTGATTCAGGAGTGGGTGCTTTCAGGCCGGGTAGGAGAGGGCGCAATACCTGCAAATACCACTCACCTAAATAGCGCCGGGTGATTTTAAGTCGTGATTGTTGCGGTAGGGGCAGTTTCCTGTGTTCAGTTGGAGTGCAGGCGGTTTTGGCATCTCGTGCTGCTGCGACAGATTTGGCCACGGCATTAAGACCCGGCATATAGTGCTCAAGGGCTACATCATGAGTGTCTAATACTACGCCTTCGCGCAATTGGATTTTTATACCCTGGGTCCGCGGCAGTTCGTTCGGAAATTCACGTAGTGCCTGGAATTTGTCCCATACCGGTGAAGGGATGGAAGTAATTGGGAAGGTCTCGCCCAGCTCGCTCTTGACTGCTTGGACTGTGAGGCCGGAGTGGGTAATCCCACGGCCACAATGCGTCAGGACATGGCTCCAATCCTGGTTCATTTCGTCCAGCCAGTACTCATTCGGAATGCTGTCAAACTCCCAGGCGAAAACCGGGATTATCGGACAGCGTAAGTTCAGAGGTGTTTTGTGCGGCGGCGAGAAAGACAAGAACACACAGCGCTCGCCTCTGGCGTAAGCCGCGTCGTATAGCGGATCGACTTCCGTTTCAGGGTTTTCGACAATCTGTACTTCGCCTATCTGGCGGAGAATGGGAAGAAAGTCGCGCAGAACAAAGTAATAGCTGTATTCAGGTAAGCCGAGACTTTCGGCAATGCATTCGGCAGTGACTTCCGAATAAACCAGAAATCTCATGCTTTAACCCCCGATAAGCAACCTTCAGTATCCAGCACCTGTTGCAGGAATCTTTCGAGCGGTTTGCTGACCTGTTCAACCGAAGCGAAATAACGCATCTGCTGGTACGCTTCGCGAGACATTTCCTGATACTGAGAAGGGTTGTCACGAGCCATTTGATGGCTACTGTGAAAGGCCTGCATCAATGATTGCCAGTTGAGGCGATGCCGGTGGGTGAACAGCATCCCTGTGGGGTCATGCGGCCAGCAGGTCGGTTCAAGTGAATGCTTAAGTACAAAAGCCAGTCGCTCGTTTACATAGTCGGCCATCGCGGTATGGTCAGGCGCAATGGCGGGCTTTCCGCTTGCCAGAAACTCCATCAAGGGCAGGCAAAGTCCTTCACCAGACGAGGCATTGACATAGAAATCGCTGGCACGAATGAGTCCCTGGTAGTGCTCATCCTCCAGAAAACCATGCAGAACCAGAACACGGCACTGAAACGGGGCCAAGCGCGACAGCAGCGTCATCAACGCTACGCGATAAAACTCGAGGTCGTGGTGAGTCATTTTGACGATCAGGGTGGTCTCGTCGGAGTGTTTGAACGCCCAGCAGAACGCAGTAATCAGATCGATCCAGTTCTTGCGGCCGTCGGCCGGATTGAGAACGGTGGTGTAGACGATTCCTCGGACCTTAATGTGCTGCGGTACTTCAGGGATAACCTGTCGTTGCGGTGAGGTCAGAATGGCGTCATTTGAATCGGTAGAGTGACGAATCTCTTTCCACCAGTCTTTAACAAGCGTCATGCTGAGTCGCCATGCTTCCAGCAAAGGTTTTGCCTGAAAGTGCCTAGCCGGAGGCTGCGGCATCACAGTCTCTTGTATAGGAGTTTCATCCGCCTTGCGTACGAGGCCATCTGCAGATAACCCTAATAGAGGGCTGTCGATTACGATCCCGGTGAAGGGAAACTCCCGCTCTCCACTGGTGGAAGTACTATTGATTGATCCTATTGCTGCAAAGCGATCCCAAACCGGTGCGGGAAGAGACGTAACAGGGAAATCATCTCCCATAGCCTGCTCCACCAACAGTGCCGCTTCGCGGCTGGTGGCAATTGCGCCGTGGCTGTGGGCAAAAACATAACGCCAATCATTCTGAGGATTACTATCCCAAGCGACCGAAGGCAGGCTGTCAAACTCCCAGGCAAAAAGCGTCACCGTAGGGCAGGGAAGATTGAGCGGAGTTTGATGCGGCGGGCTGAAGCTGATGAAGATGACCGCTTCGCCCTGGGCGGTATAGCTGGCGTGCAAGGACTCGATTTCGTCCGGCGATTGCACCTGGATTACCGTGCCTACCCGCTCCAGCGCAGGCAGGAAGTCCTTCATCAAGAAGAAATAGCTGTACTCAGGCTTGCCCAGCGATGCTTGGATATTGGCGCTGCGAACTTTTGAACTTATTAGAATTATCATTTGAACCGCTATGTACGGCTGGATAAAAGCACGCCGCTACTTAGCAACGTGGCCTATCAATTATTATTTTTAAGCAGCCAAGCTTTTTATACTGATTCGCCAACATTTTGGCAGCTCGATGGCGGCTGCGCGGAATGCCTTGGTGATCAGGTAAGCGGTATAGCACCAGTATTTTGCTCGGGTTGCAAGAGCGCGCTGAGCTTCTATCGCGTGACCAGATAGTCAGTTTGTAATTTTTGCTGCCGTTGTCTTGTTTCGGCTCTAAAGCGGGCATTCCAGACACATGGGCGTAGGGCTGGGAAGGCCTTGACCGACCAATCTGTGGGTGAAAAGTGCTTCGGTGAATGGCCTGGTTGCTGTATGGGGCAGTCGGCCGAGACTGTCCTCGGTTTGGTTCCCGGTCACCACTAATGCTGATACCTGCGTGTGCAGGACTGTCGGACGGAGCCTGTAGGGCTCATGCGTCTTCTATGCTGTAAAAACGACTGCGCAGCAAGTGATTAATATCCGCAGCCACTATCCATGACTAGGCGAGGTTTGCAGGGTTGGATGTAACCTCGCACTCATCCTGACCACTCATTCGAGGGTTGCCGGATGGCCCGTTACACGTCTTCACTGGAAATACCCATTCCCGACCGGGTCGCCGCTGGGCAGGCGTTGGTCGGGTTGTTGGACGGCCACCGAGAACGATCCGACGCCATTGTGCTGGCCTTGCCACGAGGCGGTGTGCCGGTTGCCTATGAAATTGCCATGGCGCTGAATGTGCGCCTGGATCTGATGCTGGTGCGCAAGCTGGGTGTGCCGGGGCATGCTGAACTGGCCATGGGAGCGATTGCCAGTGGTGGGGTGCGGGTGCTCAATCACGACGTGATCCGCGCGCTCCGAATTGGGGATGCAGCGGTGGAGGCCGTGGCCAATCAGGAGGCCGATGAGCTGTTGCGCCGCGATCAGGCCTATCGAGCCGGCCGGCCAGTACCCGCCTTGCATGACCAGTGGGTGGTGTTGGTAGATGACGGTATCGCCACCGGGGCGACCATGCGCGCCGCAGTCCAGGCTGTGCGTCAACAGGGCGCTGCGCACATCGTCGTTGCGGCGCCCGTGGCGCCCCCCGATACGCTGGCGCAGCTGCGGATCGAGGCCGATGAAGTGGTCTGTCCGTTGGCTCCCGACGACCTGATCGCCATCGGTCGCTGGTACCGGGACTTCACCCAGGTACCGGATCAACACGTTATCGAGCTTCTGCAGCGCGCCTGGCAGCGCGAGTGCGAACAAACCGCAGGAGGTAAGTCGGATGCGAGCTTGTGAAGCAATGCCCTTGTTCCTGACGCTGAGCGATGCCGGGCTGGCGGCAGATCTGTTGCAGCCGGAGAGGGCCCAAGGGTTGGTGGTCTTCGTGCATGGCAGCGGCAGCAGCCGGCGCAGTCCGCGCAACCAGCAAGTGGCACATTATTTAAGCGAGAGAGGGCTGGCGACGCTGTTGTTCGACCTGCTCACCGAGCAGGAACAGCGCATCGATAATGTCACTTACGAAATGCGTTTCGACATCCCGTTGCTGTCGCGGCGCATCATCAGCGTGATCGACTGGCTGGGTTACGACCACGAATTATCTGGCCTGCACCTGGGACTATTTGGGGCCAGCACGGGGGCGGCCGCGGCGCTGGTGGCCGCAGCGGAGCGGCCGGATGTGATTCGTGCGGTGGTTTCCCGGGGTGGGCGTACCGACTTGGCGGAGGAGTCGCTGGGCCGGGTTGCGGCGCCCACCTTGCAGATTGTTGGCGGCGAAGACCCGGAGGTGCTGCGCCTGAACCGCGAAGTCAGCCAGTGTCTGCATGGGGAGCAGCAGGTGCAGATCGTGCCCGGTGCAAGTCATCTGTTCGAAGAGCCCGGCACGCTGAATGAAGTGGCGCGGCTGGCCGGTGATTGGTTTACGCGGTTCCTCAACTCTCCTGCTGAGCGGTAACAGGTCAGCTCAGTGCGTGGCACCGTGGCGCCAGACTTCGATGCGCAATTGGTCTTCATAAGGCGGCACGTGACATTCCACGACATCGTCAGCCGCGACCTGCAAATGCACGCCGACGATGTCGGCTCGCACAGGCTGGCGGCACGCGTGCCGGTCGACCAGCACCGCTGTGCGCACCTCGGTAGCCCCCAGATGGGCCAGGTAGGCGCAGGTGCGCAGCAGCGAGTGGCCTTCATAGAGCACATCGTCGATCACCAGCAAGGGCGTATTGGCCAGATCCAGTGCGGCCAGTTGCGGGTTTTCAGCCAACAGCGTGTGTGGATGCAGCAGGCTGAGATCGTCAGCGTAGCGCTTCACTTTAAGCGGGTAGAGCGGCCATTCGGGTTGCCCGGTCAACTGTGCCAGATGCTGCAGAAGCAGGCGGGCCAGCGGCTCGCCGCGGCGCAGGATACCGACCAGCGCAGCCGGTCGGTCGCCAAACAGAATCGCCGCGTGGTGCGCCATGCGCCGCAGTACATCATCGACTTCCTTGGCGTCGTACAGGCAAAACCGTTGAACAGGGTTGGGCATGAGGCTTCTCCATGGCAATGGCAGCGGCTTAACCATAGCGCGCCGGGCGTGATGCGCCTGTTGGTGCCGTCCGGTTGGCTGTCGTCTGGTCAGGGCATCGGCCAATCCAGGGTGAAAGCCCGGTCACCGCTGTTATGAAGACTGCAGCCCAAGCGTGCACATTCGCGCTCCAGGGTGTCCTGTACCCATCGACGGTCCTCGCCCTCGGCCCACTCCAGGCGCAGGCGCCGCCGGCGGGTAGGCAGCAGCTCCAGCGCCAGCAGGCGGCCTTCATTGTCCAGGTCGGCGAAATACAACAGGCCGAGTTCGCCGCGATAGGTAGCGTGGCCTTCGATGCCTTCGTAGTCGTTCAACAGGTCGCCGCAGCCATAGAGAATCAAACGCTGGCGATAGACTTCGATGCCCTTGATATGGTGCGAAGAATGGCCATGCAGCACGTCCACACCAGCATTGTCGATCAGTGCATGGGCGAAGCGCCGCTGTTCTGCAGACACGGCAAAATCCCAGTTGCCGCCCCAGTGCAACGAGAGGACGACACGATCGCCGGGCCGTTTCCGGGCAGCAATGCAGCGGGCGATGCGCTGTACGCTGTGCATTGAGAGGTCATCCAGGCGGGCCACACCCGGGCGATCATCACGGGCCGCCCATTCCGGCGGCACGCCGCAATCGCCGGTGGCGAAGGCAAACAGCAGCAGACGTCGTTCTCCCGGCAGCGCCAGGATGGCCGGCGCCTCGGCGCTGCGCAGGTCGCGCCCCGCGCCGGCATGGCGCAGGCCCTGAATGCCCAGGTGGTGGAGGGTGTCGGCGAGGCCGGTCTCGCTCCAATCCAGCACGTGATTGTTGGCCAAGGAGCAAGCGTCGATGCGGGCGCTCATGAGCACGGGCAGGTTGGCCGCGTGCATGCGGTAATGAATGCCCTTGAGCTGCGGCTTGCCTCGGCGGGTTACCGCCGTTTCCAGATTGACCAGGCGCAGGTCCGGTTGGCGTTGACTCAACGCCCCCAGCGCCACGCCCCAGACATAATCGAATTCCACCGGCCGGGGCACTGGCCCGTTGCGCCGTTCCGCCAGTTGCACATAGTCGCGGGCATCCTTGACCCAGGGTTCGTAGAGCCTGGGGTTGCCCGGGTGCGGCAGGATCTGATCAATGCCACGGGCCAGCATCAGGTCGCCGGTCAGAAACAGTCGGCATTGTTGTGCGCTACCTGACATGGCAGGTGCTCACGACGGCGTGGGAAGGAGGAGGCCATAGCTGTCCGCCAGCAGAGCCGCCACGGCCGCCGTGGTATCGAGAATGTGCAAGCGCCGCGCAACCAACTCCGCCGGCAGGCGAAAGGCGGGCACGCTGTCACAGACGACGATGTGCTCGAACTGCGGGCTGTCGAGCAGATCGGAGCCTTCGGTAAACAGCCCGTGAGCCGCGGCGGCGAACACGTGGCTGGCCCCGTTCGCCCGACAGGCTTGGCCGGCACGCAGCAGCGTGCCGCCAGTGCTGATCAGGTCATCGACGATGATGGCCGTCTTGCCTTGCACGTCGCCGCCCAGCAGCGAGCCGGTGACCACGTCATTGCTGCGATGTTTTTCCATCAGCGCACTGCCAACCGGACGGCCGATGCGTTGTTGCAACGCCTGGCGGAACAGTTCCGCCCGCTTAGCGCCGCCCGCGTCCGGAGACACCGCAACCACCTCCGCATCGCCGACCAGCAGCGAGGCGAAATGGGCGGCGAACAACTCGGCGCAGGACAGATGCTGGGTCGGTATGCGAAAGGCATTACCGAAGGCCGCCAGATCATGCACCTCAAGGCTCATCAACCGGTCCACGCCGCATGCCTCGCACAAGGTTGCGACATAACGGCTGATCACCGGGTCCTGGGGATGGGTGCGGCGTTCCTTGCGTCCATAACAGAGGTAGGGCGCGACCACTTGCACCTGACAAGCCCCGGCATCCTTGAGGGCCGCGCAGAAAAACAGCAGCCGGCAAAGCTTGTCGTGCACGCTGTGCCGGTTATCGCCATATAAGCCGTGGAAGACCACTACCTGCCGGCCATTGACCGACTCCAGAGGCCGGCATTTGTGCTCGCCGTCCTCGAACTCGTGCTCATCGTGGGGGCTTAGCGGACAGCCGAGACGTTGCGCCACGCGACGTGCGTAGTCCTGGCTGCCTTGCAGGGCGAACAGCAGGGGTGGCTCTGTGCCCATGACACCTCTCCACGACGCGGCGCTGATGTTTTCAGCATTGTCCCTGTGGGGGCAGAGTCAAGTAGGTGGGGCAGCTACCATTGTCCGTGAGATCAGGTATCAAACGGTACGGCTGGCCTATGCTGAGGATCAAGACGGCCCTGCTCGGCAGTCGGCAGGCGAGCGCACCGTATCCCGATCTTCACATCGACGGAGTACTCCATGAGCCAATACAAACGCCTGTTTCTGATCGCCGATCCCGTCAACCTGCAATCCGCAGCCATGCAGCGCGCCGCCGCGCTGGCCAGTGCCAGTGGCGCCGAACTGCACATCGCGGTGTTCATCGAACCTGTCGTGCCCCTGTTGCTGGACAAAGACTTGCGCGACACGGCGCGCAAGAATTACCTGCAGGAACAACGTTACAAGCTCAATGAGGCGGCCAAGCCGCTGCGTGCGAATGGCCTGTCGGTCACCTGTCAGGCCGTGTTCACCGATGATGTGCTGGAGGAAATTGGCCAGTACGCGGCGGAGCTGCAGCCGGACCTGTTGATCAAGGATGTGCGCCACGAACCGCTGCTCAAGCGGGTGTTCACCACACCGCTGGACTGGCACCTGCTGCGCGAAAGTCCTGTGCCGGTGCACCTGGTCAGCGCCGACAATCTGCAGGCCTTGCCGCGCCGGGTCATTGCGGCGGTCGATCCTTCACGTCCCGAAACGCAGATCAGCGGTCTGAACGAGCGCATCATCCATGAGGCGATCGGTCTGGCGCTGCAATGCAATGCCGAACTCCACCTGCTGTATGCATACGACCCGGCCCAGGCGTATGTCACGGATGCAGGCGGCAGTGGCCTGGCCTGGGCGGATCTGGCCAAAGATATGCGCCATTCACTGGAAAAACTCTTCGCCTCGCTGGCCGAAGAGCATGGTGTACCGCCCGAGCGTCAGCAGTTCGTGACGGGGGCTGCGCGAACGGCCATTTCCGAATGCGCCCATCGCCTGGAGGCCGACGTGCTGGTGATGGGCACTGTCCATCGGCAAGGCGACAACCGGCTGTTGGGCAGCACGACGGAGCACCTGTTGCACAAGGCGCCGTGCAGCATTTTGGCGATCAAGCCCTAGCTCGCCAGCTCTAAAGAAAGGGGGCCTTTGCCTGCGCTATTCGCGCGATCCTATACGAAGGCGCCCTTCCCCCAGCAGGCGCAGGGACGGCGTAGCTGCGCCGCCCCCTGTAGGCACCAGCTCCATTCAGCGATAGGGCGTCTGATCGCAGGGCGAGAATCAAGACTTCTTCGCCGTCTGGAATGTCTCGATAACAACGCGGCCTCGCCGATTGCCGAGCCCACACGATGATTGAAGCCACGTGGATTGCATTTGCCTTTGGCTTGGGGCTGGTGGCTCGCCGTCTGGGGTTGCCGCCGCTGATTGGCTACCTGGGCGCTGGTTTTGCCCTGGCCGCCTTCGATAACCAACTTGGGATTACTCGCCAGGACAGCGAAATCCTGGGTCATTTGGCACATCTGGGTGTGCTGCTGTTGCTGTTCACGGTCGGCTTGAAACTCAAACTGGGTAATCTGGCGCGCCCCGAGGTGGTGGGCGTCTGTCTGTTGCACTTTATATTGTCGTTCGGGTTGATGCTGCCTCCGATCCTGCTGTTTCTGGACGTCAGCTGGCAAGACGGCCTGATGCTGTCGGTGGCGCTGACCTTCTCCAGCACCGTACTGGCGGCCAAGATACTCGAGAGCCGGCGAGAACTCCGTGCTTTTCACGGTCGGGTGGCAATCGGCGTGCTGATCGTGCAGGACCTGATCGCGCTGGTGGTGATGAGTCTGGCCAGCGGCCGTGCCCCGTCGCCCTGGGCGTTGCTGGTGTTCCTGCTACCACTGTTACGCCCATTGCTGTATCGCCTGCTCGATCGCAGCGGTCATGAGGAATTATTGGTGCTGCTTGGCTTGATGCTGGCGCTGGTGGTCGGTGGCGAAGGCTTCGAGGCGGTCGGGCTCAGTTCAGAACTGGGCGCGCTGGCCTTTGGCGTCTTGTTGGCCAAGCACCCGCGTGCCAATGAGCTGTCCGACTCGCTGTGGTCGGTCAAGGAAGTTTTCCTGGTCGGCTTTTTTCTGCAGATCGGCATCGGCGGTCTGCCGGATGTCCATGCGTTGGTTTTCGCCGCAGTGGTATCGTTGCTGTTGCCGCTCAAGGCGCTGCTGTTTTTTTTCCTGTTCCTGGCTTTTCGCCTGCGCTCGCGCAGCGCCTTCCTCAGCGCCGCCAGCCTGACCCACTACAGCGAGTTTGGCCTGATCGTCATCAGCGTGTTGATGCCGCAATGGCTGGTTCCCCTGGCGATCACCTTGGCTTTCTCGTTCATTCTGTCCGCCCAGTTCAACCGCGTTTCCGCGCAGCTTTATGACCGTCTGGCGAGTCGCCTGATTCCGCTGGAGCGCAATATCCGTCACCCCGATGAACAGCCGGTGTCGCTCGGCGATGCGCAGATTCTGGTCATGGGCATGGGCCGCTCCGGCCGCGCGGCCTATGACTATCTGCATGAAAAAGGCTACCGAGTGGTCAGCCTGGACTCCGATCCGGAGAAGGTCGAACGCGCCACCCGCGACGGGCGTAACATTCTCTACGCCGACGCCGAAGATCAGACCTTCTGGCAGAGCCTGGAAATGAATCAGACCGAGGCGGTGATCCTGACCATGAACGACGCCGAGGCGAAGATCATCGCCTGTCACAAGCTGCGTGAAAAAGGCTTCAAAGGCCTGGTGGTGTCCCACGCCCTCTACGAAGACGTCGCCCGGCAGATCGAGGCAGCGGGGGCGGACCACACCTACTTGACCATGACCGAGGCAGGCGCGGGCCTGGCGCAGAGCGTGGCGGAGCAGTTGGAGGGCAGGGCAGAGTAGTGCGGGGTTGGAAAAATCGATATTTCGGTCAGGTGAGATGGTCACAAATTACCAGTTTGTAATAGTCGGACACCTAATCTCGATTTAGCCTATGGCCTTTTTTTGGAGTCCGAGATGCGCATTCTGGTGGTCGAAGATGAAGTCAAAACTGCGGACTACCTGCGCAAGGGCCTGAGTGAGTCTGGCTATCGGGTTGAGGTCGCACTCAATGGCCTTGATGGTCAACAGCTGATCCAAAAGCAAGCGTTCGACCTGATTATTCTCGATGTGATGTTGCCTGGCCTGGACGGCTGGCAACTGCTGCAGAATATCCGCCAGACCTCGCAAACGCCGGTGCTGTTTCTTACCGCCCGTGATGCGGTGGAGGACCGCGTAAAAGGCCTGGAGCTGGGCGCCGATGATTATTTGGTCAAGCCTTTTTCCTATGCCGAGCTGCTGGCGCGGGTGCGCACCTTGCTGCGTCGCGGGCCGCCGCGTGAGTCGGCGGAATTCCAAGTGGCTGACCTGCAACTGGACCTGCTGCGCCGCCAGGTCACTCGCCAGGGCGAGCGCATCAACCTGACCAACAAGGAATTCGCCTTGCTGCACCTGCTGATGAGCCGCGAAGGTGAGGTCCTGTCGCGTGCCTTCATTGCCGCGCAGGTGTGGCAGATGAACTTCGACAGCGATACCAACGTGGTGGACGTGGCGATCCGCCGTCTGCGCGCCAAGGTCGATGATCCGTACCCGCAAAAGCTCATCCACACGGTGCGCGGCATGGGCTATCTGCTGGGCGAGCAACCGTGATCCTCTGGCCCCGCTCGCTCAGCCTGCGCCTGGCATTGATGTTTGCTCTGGCCAGCACGCTGTTGCTCGGCGCCATCGGCCTTTACCTGTTTCAGGCGCTCAACAAAGAGGTGGCCTGGCGCGACGACCTGATCCTGCTCGGGCGTCTGGAGCGCATGCGTGCGCTCCTCGACGACAGCAAGAGCATCGACGCGCTGCGTAGCTGGCCACAGCTGTATGGCAACATGCTGGGCAACCGCGAAAGCCTGCTGTGGATCATCGACGAGCAAGGCCAGGTGCTGATCGAGATCAACCAGGCGGGCTTGCCGGTTCCCCAGTTGCCCGAGGGTGACATGGTCAAGTTGACCGACAGTCTGGGTAAAACACCGGCGCGGCTGGCCTGGGTTTCGGTGTATCGCGGCGAAAAAAGCGTCACCCTGGTCGCCGGCAAATTGCTCGACGAACGCAACCAGATGCTCGCCGCTTATCGCATCAAGCTCGCCCTCGCCCTGCTGATGGGGGCGCTGCTGGCTTTTATGCTGGGCTGGTTGGTCAGCCAGCGCGGCCTGCGCCCGGTGCGCCAGCTCGCCGCCCGCGCCGCCGACATCGATGTGCAGCACCTGCATCTGCGTCTCGATGAGACTCAGGAGGTCAGCGAGCTACGCACCCTGAGCCGGGTGCTCAACCAGATGCTGGCACGGCTGGAAGACGGCTTCGCCCAGCTGTCGCGTTTCTCCGAGGACCTCGCCCACGAAATGCGCACGCCACTGAGCAACCTCATGGGCCACACCCAGCAGACCCTGCGTAAAACCCGCTCCATCGAGGACTACCAGAACCTGCTGGCGTCCAATCAGGAAGAGTATGAACGCCTGGCGCGGATGATCGACAGCATGCTCTTCATCGCCCGCACCGAGCAGCCGAACACCTCGGTGAACCTGCAGCAGGTCGAGCTGCACCCGCTGCTGGAGCAGCTGTGCGAGTACTTCGAGGGCATGGCCGAAGAGAACGACATGCGCCTGGTCAACGAAACCGAGGGCAGCCTGCAAGCCGACCCGGACATGCTGCGCCGCGCTTTGGCCAATCTGCTGGTCAACGCCCTGCGTTATGGCGCGCCCGGTACGCCGATCCACATTCGCAATCAGCGCAGCGACGAAGGGCTGGAAATCAGCGTACACAACCAGGGCCCGCCGATTGCCGAGGAACACTTGCCCCGGCTGTTCAAACGCTTTTACCGCTGCGACCCCTCCCGCGCCCAGCCGGGCGGCTCCGGCGGGCTGGGCTTGGCCATCGTGCGCTCGATCATGCAACTGCATGGCGGCAGCGTGCGGGTGGAAAGTGGCGAGCAGGGCACCTGTTTTGTGTTGGTGTTTCCGCTGGGGGTGTAGGTGGGAGCATTTAAGCATTTGCTCCCTGACAGCGGCGCAGGGGAAGGTTCGTTATGGTGGACAGGTAAAGCGTTGTCCACCCTACGTGGCCGTAACGTTTTGCAGACAAGTGAAGCTTGGCCGCTTCAGCAGGGATAACTTCCGACCTCAGCATAATTCCGGTGGTTGTCTGGTCTAGGGGCCAGTTGAAAGGGATGTTGGCCCTCAGAGCAACCCCTGAAGGGTCGCCAGGGTGTCGGCCTCCTCGACGCGTTTATCGGTCCGCCAGCGCAGGATGCGCGGAAAACGCACCGCGACGCCGCTCTTGTGACGCTTGGACAGCGCGATGCCCTCGAAGCCCAGCTCGAAGACCATTGAGGGCGTCACGCTGCGCACGGGGCCGAAGGTTTCGACCGTGGTCTTGCGGATGATCGCGTCCACCTGACGGATTTCCTCATCGGTCAGTCCCGAATAGGCCTTGGCGAAGGGCACTAGCGTTCGCTCGCCGGGCGCCGAATCATCCCAGACCGCGAAGGTGTAATCGGTGTAGAGGCTGGCGCGGCGGCCGTGGCCGCGCTGGGCGTAGATCAGCACCGCGTCGACGAAGAATGGATCGATCTTCCACTTCCACCACAGGCCCAGGTCGCGGGTACGTCCCACGCCGTAGAGCGAGTCCTGGCGCTTGAGCATCATCCCTTCCACGCCGAGGGTGCGCGAGGCTTCGCGCTGCTCGGCCAGCGCTTGCCAGCTCTCGCCGCTCAGCTGGGGCGACAGGCGCAGGGCTGGCGCGGCGATCTCGCCAACCAGCTGTTCCAGCACCGCGCGGCGTTCGCTTTGTGCGCGGCTGCGCCAGTCCTCGCCTTGGTATTCGAGCAGGTCGTAGGCCAGCAGCACCGCTGGCGCGTCCTCCAGCACCTTGCGCGTCAGGGTCTTGCGGCCGATGCGCTGTTGCAACAAGGCGAAGGGCAGAATGCCAAACACTGCCGCGCTGCCGCCCGGTGGATCGCGCCAGGCGACGATCTCGCCATCCAGCACGCAGCCATCCGGCAGCCCCTCGGCCAGCGCCTGCAGCTCCGGAAAGCGCTCGGTGATCAGTTCCTCGCCACGCGACCACAGCCAGGACTGGCCGTCGCGACGGATCAGTTGCGCGCGAATGCCGTCCCACTTCCACTCCACCAGCCAGTTCTCCGGCGGCCCGAGCACGGCTTCGAAGCGCTCCAGCGGCTCCTGCAGCGGATGCGCCAAAAAAAACGGGTAGGGCTGGCCACCACGCTGCGCATGTTCGTCATGGGACTCCTCGGCAATCAGCCCCCGATAACTGTCCGCAGTCGGGTGGTGCGACAGGTCGGTGTAGCCGACCATGCGTTGGGCGACACGCTTGGCATCCACCCCGGCCAGTGCCGCGAGCGCGCGGGTGACCAGCAGTTTGGAGACACCCACCCGGAACGCTCCGGTGATCAGCTTCAGGCACACCAGCAGACTCGGCCGATCCAGTTGCGCCCACAACGGGGCGAGGCGCTCGGCCAACTGCTCCGGCGGCAACCCGCGCAAGGGCAGCAATTGATGCTCCATCCACCAGGCCAACCCCTGGTCATTACCGGTGCCGGCCTCAGGCAACAGCAACGCGATGGTCTCGGCCAGATCACCCACCGCCTGGTAACTCTCCTCGAACAGCCAGTCGGGCAGATTGGCCTGGCGTGTGGCCATGTCGCGCAGCAGGCGGGTGGGCACCAGTTGGCGGGGCTTGCCGCCGGCCAAAAAGTACACCGCCCAGGCCGCATCCGCCGGTTCGGCCTGGCTGAAATAGCCCTGCAGCGCCTGCAACTTGGCGTTGCTGGAGGTGGTGGCATCCAGCTGCGCGTAGAGCGCGGCGAAGGCCTTCATGACGACTCCTCGCTGGCCTGCGTGTCGTCCTCTTCGCCGTACTCGGTGGCAAAGGCCCGGGCATCCAGGCCTTGCTCGCAGAGGTAGCGCACCAGGGGTTCGACCTGGCCGTGGGTGACCATCACCCGCTCGGCGCCGGTCTGTTCGATGGCCCACAGCAGGCCGGGCCAGTCGGCGTGATCGGACAACGCGAAGCCGCGATCCACGCCCCGCCGCCGACGCGTGCCGCGCAACAGCATCCAGCCGCTGGCAAAGGCATCGCTGCAATCGCCGAAACGGCGCATCCAGGTACTGCCGCCGGCCGAGGGCGGCGCGATCACCAGCGCCTGGCGCAGCGCCGGATCATTCTTGCGAAAATCGCCGGCGTACTGGGTGACAGGCAGCGACACGCCAGCGGCGCGATACACCGCATTGAGCGGCTCGACCGCGCCATGCACCAGCAGCGGGCCGATGCTCGCATCGATGCCATGCAGAATCCGCTGCGCCTTGCCGAAGGCATAGGCGAACAGCACGCTGGCCCGCCCGGCCTCGGCATTGTTTCGCCACCAGCCATTGATGTCCGCGAAGACCTGCGCCTGGGGCGCCCAGCGGTAGATCGGCAGGCCGAAGGTCGATTCCGTGATAAAGCAGTCACAGCGCACCGGCTCGAAGGCCGCGCAAGTGCCATCCGGCTCCACCTTATAGTCCCCCGACGCGACCCAGACCTCGCCCTGATACTCCAGGCGCACCTGCGCCGAGCCCAGCACATGGCCGGCAGGGTGAAAACTCAGGGTCACGCCGTGGTGCTCGATGCGCTCGCCGTAGGCCAGCGTCTGCAGGTTGATGTCCTGCCCCAGCCGCGCCCGCAGAATGCCCTCGCCGGGCGCGGCCGCCAGGTAATGCCCATTGCCCCAGCGCGCATGGTCACCATGACCATGGGTGATCACCGCCCGATCCACACCACGCCACGGGTCGATATAAAAATCACCGGCCGGGCAATAAAGGCCTTCCGGGCGGGCAACGATCAGGTCCATGCAGATACCTGGGCAAGAGGGTTCTGCAGGTTAAGAGTGGGGTAGGGCGGGGGAGGTTCGAACCTCCTTTTTGTTGAGTAACCAAGCCCCGCAGCACATTATTTTGTGTAATAGAACGAAACGCTGACAAACGCCCTGTCGTTAACGGTCAGCTCACACAGGTCGCCAGGCCGCACGTAGTGCTCTTCTAATACAGGAATGGGCTCGCATTTGAGAGCGAGAGTAATGTTGTTAGACGGGTAGTGCCGGGTAAGACCGGTCTTGGTCGCGTTCTCTAGGTCGCCGAGCATATGTCTTCGGTCGTTAATCCAGACTTCCACCTGCGGCTTGAAACCGCTTAGAAGTCGGAAGCCATCGCCAGAGAGGTAGCAGATGTCCGCAGTGATGCGTTTTCCGCTTACGAGCTTGGCGTCCCCGTAACATGCGTTCTTGCGCGACGGGGTAGTGACAACACCATGGCCCCGGTCTACCCAGGTAGGAGCCGCTGGAGGTGTCTGTTGAGCGGTTGCACAGCCAGCGAGCAAGGTTGCGCCAATGGCTAAAATAAGCAGGCTTTTATGAGTCATGGTCAGGCCGATAAGGGAGTCGGACCGCCATGATGTCAAAATAGAATTAACATTTCAGCAGGCATGACCCAGCAAGGGACAGCGCTATTTCATTCGCTAACTAAGACAGGAATAAATTTGCTCCTTTTGGTAGCTGCCGGGTGGAATTGATGACTCATTTGAGCAGGGCTCTAGCCCTGCTCATCACATCTTCGCTGGGCACGGCGTGGACACTTTCATCATCAAGCTCTTCAGCTCTACGTCGGGCCTCAAGCAGCCAATCGGAACTGAGTTCTTGATCTGATGGCGAATCCAGACTCAATACCAATCGCTGAATCAGCTGTGCTCGCTCTTCTTTAGAAAGGTGGAGCGCCTCTTCTTCAGTTTTTTGGAGATTCACGGGGCAACCTCTCAATCACGGGGTCCCTGGACTCACGCATCTGCGCCGAGCCCCGCACGACAAGTTCATCTGATCGAGCCGTTACCCGAATCGCTTGCATGCTCAGTGCCGCCCGGCCACCTCTGTTAGCCACCGATGCACAGCAAACCGCTCAAGCCGGCCTGATGTTCTGGTTCATCCGGAAGAAGTTGGTCGGGTCGTACTTCTGTTTGAGCTCCACGAGTCGGTTGTACGTATCGCCGTAGGCGAAGGCGATACGGTCGGTTTCGTCCTGGGTCAGGAAGTTGATGTACGCGCCACCGCTGGCAAACGGCTGTGCCTTGGCGAAGAACTCGCGCGCCCAGGCGATGCCGCGCGCGTCCTCGTCGGCAGACTCCCAGCGACCATGCACATTCATCACGTAATTGGCGTCCCGACTCGAATACGCCATCGCGCCGGGTGCCACACGCCCTGTCTGGCCGCCGATCGTACCGATGAAGATCTCGCACTGTGCCGAGGGCAGCTTGGCGGCGTACTCGAGGATGATGGCGATGGCCTCATCGTTGAGCTGGGAAAAGTTGTGCGACTTCCAGTAATTGCGCGCCCCAAAGGCCAGGAGTGGATCGAACGCCTGCTGCCAGGCGCAATAGGGCTGTACGCCAATATGCTCGCCGAGCGGCGTGCCGAACCCGCGCAAGGGTTCGATCAGCTTCTGGCCCTCAGCGGGATCCCCCGCATAGCACAGCGCCAGCGCGACCATTTCCTTGCCATGGACGTCTTCGGGCAAGAAGGGCAGCGGGGGCGCCTTGCGTGTCACCATCCAGACGTTGAGCTCGTCCGGCATGGTCCGGGTGAAGTGGGCGAACTGCGTGAGCACGGCCTTCGCCTGGTCGAACGGGAAAACGATCAGCCCGCTGAGCACGTCCGGCCCGACCGGATGCAGCTGGAACTGAAAACGGGTGACGACACCGAAATTGCCGCCGCCCCCGCGCAGGCCCCAGAACAGGTCGGCGTTTTCCGTTGCGCTGGCGTGCACCTGACGGCCATCCGCCGTGACGACATCGGCGCCGAGCAGGTTGTCCACGGTCATCCCGTACTTGCGGCTCAGCCAGCCGAAACCACCGCCCAGGGTCAGACCGGCCACGCCCGTGGTCGAGTTGATGCCCAGCGGCGTGGCGAGGCGGTATGCCTGCGCGGCCTTGTCGAAATCAGCGAGGGTGCAAAAAAATCATTCTCGAGAGAATCTAATAAAATCAAATTGTGTTCGATAAGTGTAAGAAAAAGCCAAATATAATCTCTGAACCAGTCGTCGTATTGCTTTGTTCGAGTTATTGTTTCGTCAAAAGCGTACTTGATTTTTGGTTGGAATACCCCTGTCCCATCAGGCTTGTGTTCCCCTTCGGCCTGAGCGTAAAACCTAATTGCAGATGGATTCGGGTGCAGAAGCAGACTCAACTCATCATAACTTGATTTGTAAGGTAGAGGAGTATTGCCCATTTTTGAAACAAGTGTATTTATATTAATTACTGTTTCGACTTCCTTCACCTTAGATCTGTCTTCATTTAGCGTGATGTGCTTTTGGTGGTAGTCAGAATCGCTAATATACTTACTTATTAATGCGTTCAATTCGATCTGAGACCTAATCGCTTGCACAAATATAGTTAGGTTGTATGGCTCAAGGCTTACAAGAGTTGTTCGGGCATTTTCATTAGTTTTCGATATCAAGAAATTAAGAATAAGTCTTGAAGTTTTTACATAATTAGGACCCCTCACGACTCTTAAATAATATCTTGCATGAATTTCCTTTAAATAATTCTTAAAGTAAGCTCTCTCATTTTTTTGGAGGATGCCAACATTTACTATTTTCCGCCATTTTCTGAAATAGACCAAAGAAATTGTTAGTCGCTCAGCTCCAGAAAGACGTTTAAATTTATAGTGCCCCCGATCTTGAGGCCATTCAGAATGCTTGCTGTCGATTGTCAAAGCGCGCACACCTTCTTATAGAATCTAACGCCCAGCTCAGTGGGCAATTGAAGCGCAGCGTAAATTGGTCCGCTGCAGCTGATTGTTAGTGCTGGCCGCAAGTAAGGCACATTCCATAGGTTTCACTTATGACGTTACCCGGACATTCACCCTCATCACTACAACTCTCTCTTACTACATCATATTCTCGGTCGCATACTGGGCAATAAACCTCGCAACACCCTTCTTCTTTGGATGTCAGCCTGGCAAGTTTGTAATCAAAATCACCAGCATCGTGGTTTGCTTCGTAATAACAATCTGGGCAAAGATAAGGACGCATTTTTTTATCTATTTTAAAGTGCTGCTTAACCTTTGCAGGCGATAGTAGGCTCATGATAATTGATAGCTCGCGACACACTTCATTACTTATATAATCCACGCCCCCTAATTCAGTATTAGGCGATGACTCAAGAGCCTTTTTCCTAATGTTTGCCCATGACTCATTTGGAAATAGAGAACCATGCATATACAACAGAGATTCGATTACCTCAGCAACTTGGACATCTAGCGATTCACTTATAGAGTGCATTATTACGTTTCTTGACTCCCTAAGCTCATTAAATTTACTGACGAATTCAGCATCAAAAGCGACAGGTGAAAACGTGTCATGAACACGAATCAAGTCTTGGGCGTCAATTGTTCTGAACTTGCTGAAGTCAATCGCATCTCCATCGTACGGAGATGGCCGTTTAGCTGGAGAATCAGATATGAGTAGGTATGGTGAGATTTCGCAAATACGGCCTTTTATAAGAAATTCTATTCCTTGCTGAGTAATAGCTAGTGCTGTAGTCAATTGGCGATGTGCGAGATTCCAATATCCTTCGGACACCTCATCCGCATCAATGCCATAATATTCCGCTTCATCTAAGTTAACTAAAAATTTGGCTACCATATCCCATGAAGATCTAGAAGCTCCCTTCCGGTTTGAAGACGCCGGTGACAAAAATTGTAAGAGAGTCAGCGAATGCAGGAATTCTTGACTGTTGCTCTTCAGTTAGTTTTCCAATAAATGCCAGCAATGCAACTGAAGCCCCGCCATTTAGTAGGAATGAAGACTTAACGGCATTTTGGCCGGCTTGTATAACAGAGCGAAACATTTCAAGGTCGGAAGCATGATTTCGTTTTTCTGCTTCGACCCACACTTGTAGTTGTGCTTTGTAGTGCTCAAGCTCTGCTTCTGTTACGACTGGAGAAGGTGAATTTATTACTTCTTCCAGATACGCAATAAGGTTGTCGCAATAAATAGCTGCAGTTCCATTATTCTTTAGACCTTCGATGGTCTGCTTTAACTGGCCCGCGAATTCCTTGGCGCTCATCGATGTCTCCCTCTTGTATAACGATTGGTTAAGGGGCGGGCTTTAGCCCGTCCCAGCGAGCGTAGCGAGCGGTTTGAACCAGTTGTTAGCGCGCAGGTTTACACTGCCCGCCTACAAAGAATTCCCTCATTTGGAACTAAATTTGTTCAGTATTTCCTTTGGCTTTCTGAACCATCGAGCATTCCAACGTGTTAGCCTCAATCACATTTTTTAAATTTATTATATCTTGATTGGCTTTATAGATACTCTTGCTTACACTATCTACTGAATCAACGATTTTAAGTAAATAAGGCTTGTTTACAAAGCCCGGCAAGTTAGCATAAGGCTTAACATCTAAGAGAAAGTTCTCACAATTAACCTTGGACCTTTCTAAATTTGTCCATTCAAGTTGAGCGCTAAAGGGCGGTAGCGGTTCATTGATGTCGGTACCTTTTTGTTTAAACAGTTGGTAGCCGGCAGCGAATAATATAGATATTTTCTCGCCTTGAGGTATAAGGGTGATTGGCCCTCTTTTTACGGTGCAATCAAGGATCAAATCGTATTTGGAAAAGCTGGTTGACTCTCCTTTGAACTGAAAATACACATCTCGTGCTGGCCCAGTTCCTACATTCGCGATAGCAATATTTAAACCTCCCGTACCATCTGGGTGAGGCTCAAAGTACGCAACTAACTGTGGCTCAGAGCCAGCCATCCGCAATAACCGATTTTCACGCCAAAGCAGTACTGTAAGAATTGCGATTGCTACAGTAGAGAAACCACTTAGAACCGTTGCGATACTGATTAGAAGATCCATAGATTATTGCTTCCTTCTATTGAATGGCTGCATTACTGCTCTGAGCGCTAACGCCTCAATAACCGGCGCAGCTTTGCTGCGTCCGGCGCCATAGGCGCGAAGTTAATTGACTTGTTATACGTTTTACCGCCGAGCATCGATAAAATACTTGAGATCAGCCATAACCGATTCTGAATCAATGACCATTTCATAGTTTTGCAGGTCTGATTCTGTGAGAACTTTGAAATCTAATATATACCAGCCGCCGATGATATTGCTTGTGCTACTACCGGTAGTTCTGCTTGTTGTATTTATATATGCAGTATTACCGATAACATTGGCCGTACCAGATGTATGAGTAGTGGTGGGGGTATTTATTGTGTAATTTGATATCTGTGTCGAAGCGCTGGTTGCGACAAAATAACGCAAGCCTCTTTCCTGTGTTATTTCAGACGCCCTATACATTGCAAACTTTTCAAGGTCTGGCCAATCTTTAGGCCATGCTTCACCAATTTTAATTTGATAAGTATTTTCTCCAAGCCGATTATCTACATAGCCGGGGACAAACCCTGCAACTCTTGGCCCGTAATGCACTGAGCAAGCACTCAGCACAGATAGAAAAAATAATAGTACTAGCGTTCTCATTTTATCTCCTGCGTATAACAGTGATTAGATGGAGGTCTTTTGTAATGGAGTTAGACCGAGGTCTACATAACTACGAAAATTAACCGCCACAGTTCTACTCCGATCCATTAAAAATCAATGGGTTACAAGACTTGATGCGGATTAGACCGCACGCTATCTAATCCCCGTAGGGCCAACCCTGCGATGGCAGGACGCTACTATTTGTTCCCCGCTGTTGTCCATCCACAAAAAAGCCCGACCTGAATCCCTCCAGGCCGGGCTTTTTGTCGCAGGCGCTACTTACAGCGTCGGGTAGTCGATATACCCCACCGGCCCCGAGGCGTAGAAGGTGTCAAAGCGCGGCTCATTGAGCGGGGCGTTCTGTTCCAGTCGCTTCACCAGATCCGGGTTGGCGATGAAGGGTACACCGAAGGCCACGGCGTCGGCTTTGCCTTCGGCCAGCCAGGCGTTGGCCTGGTCTTTGGTGAAGCCTTCGTTGGCGATGTAGACGCCGCCGAAGATCTGCTTCAGTTGCGGGCCGAGGCTGTCGGCGCCTTCCTTCTCGCGGGTGAAGATGAAGGCGATGCCGCGTTTGCCCAGTTCGCGGGCGACGTAGCCGAAGGTTTCCGCCAGGTTGCTATCGCCCATGTCGTGGGAGTCGGCACGCGGGGCGAGGTGCACGCCGACGCGGCCGGCACCCCACACGGACACAGCGGCGTCGGTGACTTCCAGCAGCAGGCGGGCGCGGTTTTCCAGGGAGCCGCCGTAGGCGTCGGTGCGTTGGTTGGTGCCGTCCTGCAGGAACTGGTCGAGCAGGTAGCCGTTGGCGCCGTGGATTTCCACGCCGTCAAAGCCGGCTTCCTTGGCGTTCTCGGCGCCTTTGCGGTAGGCCTCGACGATGGCGGGGATTTCAGCGGTTTCCAGTGCGCGCGGGGTTTCGTAGTCCTTCTTGGGGCGAACCAGGCTGACGTGGCCGGCCGGCTTGAGGGCGCTGGGCGCGACGGGCAATTGGCCGTCCAGGTAGACCGGGTCGGAGATACGGCCGACGTGCCAGAGCTGCAGGACGATCTTGCCGCCGGCGGCATGCACCGCGTCGGTGACGTTGCGCCAGCCCTGAATCTGCTCGGCGGACCAGATGCCGGGGGTGTCCGGGTAGCCGACGCCCATGGGCATGACGGAGGTGGCTTCAGTGAGGATCAGGCCGGCGCTGGCGCGTTGACGGTAGTACTCGACCATCAATTCGCCGGGTACGCGGCCGGCCTCGGCGCGGCAGCGGGTCAGCGGCGCCATGATGACGCGGTTGGACAGTTGCAGGTCGCCGATTTGGATAGGGTCAAACAAGGTGGACATGGAGTAACTCCTGGGGTGATGACAAAACGCGAGGCGGATGAGCCGGGCGTTAAAGACTCTGTTCGATGCGCTTCAGAAAACTTTCGATCTGCGCATCGTTGCGGGTAAAGAAGTGCCACTGGCCGATCTTGCGGCTGGTGATCAGGCCGGCGCGTTGCAGGGTGGCAAGGTGGGCCGACACTGTGGATTGAGAAAGCCCGGCAAGGCGGTCGATCTGGCCGGCGCATACGCCGTTTTCCAGCGGGTGGTGCTCCTGGTCGGGGAAGTAGCGCTCGGGCTCCTTGAGCCAGCGCAGGATGTCCCGGCGTAGGGGGTGCGCCAGGGCCTTGATGATGTCGTCCAGTTCGTCGCTCATGGAATCGGTGCTCGTAACGGTGTATCGCGATGGGGCGAACTTAATATCGTGTCGAGACGATATTGGGCTGAATCTTTCGACTTCAAGGGTTGAGTGATTCGGTGGGGATTAGCGGTACAGGCAATTTTTTAGCGATGGGGACGTTTCAGCCGCAATGCAGGGGGGAGCATCGCGGCTGAGGGCGCGCTTCCAGGGGAAGCGGAAAGTGGACGACAGGGGAAGGTCAGTCTCTGCGTTTACCGGCCCGTTTGGTCCAGAACTGCCGGGCCAGTTCATGCAGCCTGCCGGTGAGTTGCGCGACCTGCTCGGCGTAGTCGCGGTTGCGCTGCCCGGCTTCGACGCTCTCATCAGCGGCGTGGCGAATGCTGGCGATGCTGCGGTTGATGTCCTGGCTGACGCTACCTTGCTGCTGCGCCGCCGCGGCGATGTGGGTGTTCATCGCGGTGATTTCATTGACGCGCCGGCTGATGCCCGCCAGCGCCAGGGCGGCTTGCTGGGCATGGGCGACGCTGGCCTGGGCCTGCTCGCGGCTCTTTTCCATGACAGCGACAGCCGAGCGGGCACCGTCTTGTAGCGTGCCGATCATTTGCTGGATATCGGCGGTGGACTGCTGAGTACGACCGGCCAGGCTGCGCACTTCGTCAGCCACCACGGCAAAACCACGGCCTTGTTCACCGGCGCGGGCGGCCTCGATGGCGGCGTTCAGGGCGAGCAGGTTGGTCTGCGCCGCAATGTTCTGGATGACTTCCAGCACGCTGGAGATTTCCTGGCTGTTGGCTTCCAGGTGGTGAATGACCTGGGCGGCCTGGTGAATCTCACCTTCCA
This sequence comes from Pseudomonas sp. B392_1p, assembly GCF_052245235.1. NCBI lineage: Bacteria > Pseudomonadati > Pseudomonadota > Gammaproteobacteria > Pseudomonadales > Pseudomonadaceae > Pseudomonas > Pseudomonas sp. B392_1p. Next base: position 41,787 of record NZ_JBQPXM010000007.1, on the reverse strand, counting down.
GCAGATGGATGGACTCGCTGCTCTTGGCCACCAGGCTTTGCCCGGTGCGGGTTTCGTTATCCGCCTGCTCCGCTGCCTGAGCGGCGTTCTGAGCGTAGAGAGCAGCCTCCTGAATGTTCGCGGCCATTTGGTGCACGGCCGTGGCGATCTGTTCGGTGGCGCACTTCTGGTCGACAGTCAACTGGCTGCTGCCATCAATCTCATGCAGCAGGTTGTCGGCTTGCGAGCCGAGCTGGGTCGAGGCATCGCCGAGGCGGCCCAGCACGGCGCCGGTTTCCGCCTGGGCCATGCGCAAGGCAAATTCGATCTGACCGAACTCATCGGCGCGGCCGGTGTACAGCGCCTGGCTCAGCGCGTTGTCGGCGACGTCGCGTGCGCGGGCAGTCAACTGGCTCAACGGAGCCAGCAGCAGGGCGATGGCGATGGAGCTGGATGCAGCGCCAAGCCCGACAATCAGCAGGGCAGAGACCAGCGGCAGGGCAAACAGGCTGGCCACGGCGAAGGTGCTCAGCCCGAGGCAGGCGCTGACCAGTAGCATCAGCTTGAGGCGTAGCCCCAGTGGCGTGCGCAGAATGCGTGGCGATTGACCGGCGCGCAGTTGCTCGTACAGCTGTTCGGCCGCGCGTACGTGGGCAGGGTCGGGCTTGGTGCGCACCGACTGGTACTCGACGGTATCGCCATCTTTGCTGATGGGTGTGACGAAGGCGCTGACCCAGTAATGGTCACCGTTCTTGCAGCGGTTCTTGATCAACCCCATCCACGAGCGGCCACGCTTCAACGTGGCCCACATCTGTTCGAAGGCTGCGGACGGCATGTCCGGGTGACGAACGATGTTATGGGGCTGGCCGCGCAGTTCGGCCTCGCTGAACCCACTGATCTGGACGAATTGGGCGTTGACGTGGCTGATCAGCCCCTTGGGGCTGGTTGTGGAGAAAATGTTGGCGTGCTCGGGTAAATCAACATTTCGCCCCGTGACCGGAAGATTTTTTCGCACTGCTGGTTCTCTGGGTTTATTGCCTTGCGGCGTTGTGTGTGGAAGGGGCTTGAGCGTGACGCATGTTTTCCTTCGCCTTCGTTTTGGTCAGGCTTAATCGCTACGCACGCGGGTGTGTACTAAAACACGCCAATATTTCAGCGCGGTATATCTTTTGATATTAATTCGATGTTTTTTTGACATCTATCAAGAGTGGCTTGCTAGACGCATTCCACCCGCACTGCGGCCCCAACTGTGCCGTCCAAGCCAAATTGGTAGGGCAGACATCAGGCATGACTGGGTACCCGTGACGGCAGGTTCTGGAACGCCGCCAGGGCGCGTTCGCGACTGCGGCGCAGGTCGACAATCGGACGCGGATAGTCGACGGCGCCGAACAACCCTCCCAGTGCGGACGGATCATGGATGTCGCGCGGGTTCAGGTGCGCCAGCTCCGGCAGCCAGTGGCGGATGAAGCGTCCCTCGGGGTCGAATTTCTGCGACTGGCTGATGGGGTTGAAAATGCGGAAGTAGGGCGCTGCGTCGGTGCCGGTGGAGGCGCTCCACTGCCAGCCGCCGTTGTTGGCAGCCAGGTCGCCGTCGATCAGGTGGCGCATGAAGAAACGTTCGCCTTCGCGCCAGTCGATCAGCAGGTTCTTGGTGAGGAACATAGCGACCACCATGCGCAGCCGGTTGTGCATCCAGCCGGTGGTCAACAATTGGCGCATGGCAGCGTCGATCAGCGGAAAGCCGGTGCGGCCTTCTTGCCAGGCGGCTAGATCGTCGGGGGCGTGACGCCAGGGCAGCGCTTCGGTTTCCAGGCGAAAGGCACGGTGACGCGACACCCGCGGATAGCCGACCAGGATGTGTTTGTAGAACTCGCGCCAGAGCAGTTCGTTGATCCAGGTAACGGCGCCTGGCTGGCCACTGTCGAACTCGCCGCGATTGGCGCGCAGGGCGGCATGCAGGCACTGGCGCGGCGACAGCACGCCAGCGGCCAGGTACGGCGACAGCTGGCTGGTGCCGGGCAGGGCGGGAAGATCGCGCTGCAGCGGGTAATCCCCCAGCTGCTCGTCGACAAATTGCATCAGGCGCTCATGCGCAGCAGCCTCGCCGGCCGGCCACAGCTGGCGCAAGGAGTCCGCCGGTGGCGCAAACCCCGGCACGCTGGCCGGCACGGCATCGCTGGCAATTTCCAGCGGCGCCTGTGCGGCGGGCACGGCATGCAACGCGGGCAAGGCGGTGTGCAGGCGCTGGTAGCAGACCTTGCGGAACTGGCTGAAGACCTGAAAGTAGCCGCCGGAGCGGGTGAGCACACTGCCCGGCTTGAGCAACAGTTGGTCGAGATGAGCGCGAAAACCCACGCCCAGGTCATCGAGACGCAACGCCACGTCGCGGTCGCGGCGGGTTTCGTTGAGGCCGTATTCGTCGTTGACGTGTACGCAGCTTATGGCATGGGGGTGGCAGACCTCGGTCAGCACCTCGGGCGCGTCCCGCCAGTGCTCGGCGTGGCGAATCAACAGCGGCACGTTGAGGCGCTGCAGTTCCACTTGCAGCGCGGCCAGGTTGCGCAGCCAGAAATCGACCTTGCACGGCGCATCGTCGTGTTGCTGCCACTGGCCGGGGCTGAGCAGGTACAGGGCGATAGTCGGCCCCTCGGCCATGGCTGCGCAGAGGGCGGTGTTGTCGTGCACGCGCAGGTCGCTGCGCAGCCAGATCAGCTGGCGCATGGCGAGGCTCCTGGTGCTGAAGCTCCTTCGCGGTAGCTGCCCAGCAGGTTGAGCGATTGCAGGCAATGCAGGGCGTCGAGCGGGTCGTCGGTGAGGTACAGATCGGTGCTTTGCAATTGCTGACGGTGGATGCCGCTGGCCTGGCCGCAGAGCAGGGCCGGGCAGGCGATGCCCGGCAGCAGGCGTTGCAAGAGGGCGGGTTTCAGGCTCTGGCTGCCATACAGGAGTAGGCCGCGTGGCTGGATGCGCCGCACGGCGACCTGCAGCTCCGGGGCGGGGATGGCCCAGTCGAGCACCAGTACCGGGCATTCGGCATCGCTGGCCAGCCAGGCGCACAGCCACAGGCCGGGTTCCATCGTCTCGGGCGAGAGGTTGAGCAGCAGCAGCGGTGCGCTGGGGTGCAAACGGTTGTTGTGGTACAGGCGCGCGCCCAGCTTGCTGCGCAGCCAGGACAAAAAAAACACCTGCTCCAGGCGCGCGCCGGGGTGTAGCCGCCAGCGCAATCTGAGGGTCTGCAGCAGCGGCAATAGCAGGTGCCGACACAGGGTGACAGGCGGGTAGAGGGCCATGCTGCGGTTGAACGCATCATCCAGGCTGCGCTCAGCCAGCGCCTCGATGGCATCCAGCAAGTGCTGTTGTGCCGCCTGCCAGGTGGAGTCGTGGCTGCTCTCCTGGGGCGCGGGTTCGTGCAACAGCTCTTTTACCTGGCTGACCGCCACGCCGCGCTCCAGCCAGGCCAGCACCTGGCGCACCTGTTCAACCTGTTCGCAGGTATACAGGCGATGCCCCTTGGGGGTGCGCTGTGGCTGGATCAATCCGTAACGGCGCTCCCAGGCACGCAGGGTCACCGGGTTGACGCCGGTCAGACGCGCGACGTCGCGGATCGGCAGCATGCTTTGGGCCGCGTCGTTGTGGTCGGCCACTGTATTGCAGGATTCGTTCATGGCTACAGGGCGTTACGCAGACTGAGGTCTTCGGGGTGCGGCTGCAGGTAGGCCTGGCCCGCGATGTAGTCGTCCGGATGGCGGCGGAAGTGGTGCTTGAGCAGGGTCAGCGGTACCACCAGCGGCACGATGCCAACGCGGTACTGGCCGATCAGGTGCTGCAGTTCCTGCTTCTCGTCGGCGCTGAGGGCGCGTTTCAAGTAGCCGCTGAGGTGCTGCAGCACATTGCTGTGGCTACCGCGCGACGCGGTGTGTTTCAGGGCGTCCATCAACTGGCTGAAATAACGCGGCGCGAACTCTTCCAGCGGCTGCCGGCTGCTTTCGGCCAGTAGGCGGCCGAGGGCCTGGTACTGCGGACGACAGGTGGCCATCAACTGGTATTTGTAGCGGGCATGGTAGGCATACAGCGCCCGGCGACTCAGCCCTGCGTGCTGCAGGCGCTGCCATTCGGCGTAGGCGAATACACGGGTGATGAAGTTTTCACGCAGGACCGGGTCGTTGAGGCGACCGTCCTCTTCCACCGGCAGGTCCGGGCGGGCCTGTATCAGCGCGGCGGCGAACAGGCCGCGACCACCGCCAGGCACCGGGTTGCCGTTGTCTTGATAGACCTTGACCCGTTCCATGCCGCAGGACGGTGATTTCTGCATAAGGATGTAGCCGCAGATGTCGTCCAGCTGTTCGGCGGTGCGTTGCCCGAACCCGGTCAGCGCCTCGCTGACATCACGCTCGCGATGAACGCTGCCCACGGCGCGCGGGCTGGCCGGATCGCCCACCAGGCGGATCGCCTCGCGGGGCGTGCCTAGACCAATGCCGACTTCCGGGCAAACCGGCACGAACTCGAAATGCCGGGCGAGGATCTCGCTGCACAACCTTGACTCCTTGTGTCCGCCGTTGAAACGCACCGGTTTGCCCAGCAAGCAGGCGCTGATACCGATCTTGAGGGGGGCGATGAATGTGCTCATGTGCGGTCTCTCATTCAGGGACACGGGGTTAAGCTGTACAAATTTTCTTAAATGTAGGGTTTTTCTTGTACAAGTCAATGTGTTTGTATAAATTTGCCGTGTGAAGCCAGGCTACGAATCGCGGCTCTTCGTAGGGTGGATGTCGTCGTCCACCATGGCCCCGCTCGGTGGGGCGCCACTCGGTGGATCGCCACCCGGTGGATCGATAAAGCGCGATCCACCCTACGTCCGGCATCTACTCGCAAACCGAAAATCTCAACTCGCGGAGATCAGCGTTATGAATATGTGGAGCATCCGAAACGGGTCTCGCCGAACTCCGGCGGCGCTGTTGGTACTGGCCCTGCTGGTGCTGGGCGGCTGTTCGTACGCACCCCCCAAAGGCGTGGAGGTGGTGACGCCGTTCGAGCTGGAGCGGTACCTGGGCCACTGGTACGAAATCGCGCGGCTCGACCATTCGTTCGAGCGCGGCCTGAGCAATGTGAATGCCACGTACAGAAAGCGCGCCGATGGCAGCATCGAGGTGATCAACCGGGGTTACAACGATAAGCGCGGCGCCTGGCAGGAGGCCGTTGGCAAGGCCAAGTTCACCGGTGCGACGGACGTCGGGTCGCTGAAGGTGTCGTTCTTCGGTCCGTTTTACGGTGGCTACAACGTGGTTGCATTGGATCGGCAGAATTACCGTTGGGCCATGGTGATGGGGCCGGACCGCGACTACCTGTGGATCCTCGCCCGTGACAAACAATTGCCGGATGAGGTGCGCCAACAGCTGGTCAATCAGGCTGCCGAGCTGGGCATCGATGTGTCGCAGCTGATCTGGGTCGAGCACAACAGGGATGACGCCTGAGGCTACAGGCACGAGGTGGGTATCGATTGAGGTTTTTCGGGTGCGGGAGTGCTCAGGTGCAATCCATTACGGTGCAGACACATTAATCCTGGGGCGCTGCCGTGCAATGGATGGCGGCCGATATCGGCGTAATCGTCGCCCTGGGTGATGGGCGCATCGAATACGCCAACCCACTGGCGGAGCGCGTGTTAGGCGACGCAACGCTGACCGGCGCAAACGTGTACAACCTGGTCTGGCTGCTTGGCGAGGAATACCAACGGCTGGCCCGGCGTTTGATTGCCCGATTGGGCTCGCAGCAGGCGCAGCCGGTCAGGAATGTGAGGGTGGACGTGGAGCGGCCAGTGGACGGCGCCGGCTACGCATTGACGTGCTGGCTAACGGCGCCGTTGACGGTCAGCCGCGTTGGCTGCTGTTGCTGCTTGATCTGGCCCCCGTGGCGAAACCCCCGGCGAGCTACGCGAGTTGCAGGCCCTGGGCATTTACCTGTTCCAGGGCTACCTGTTTGCCCGCCCGGCGTTCGAGGCGCTGCCGGAGGTGGCCTGGCCCGCGCCCTGAAACCTGTTGGTCAGGGCGCGTTGAGCCGGGCTTAAGGCCGCGCGGGTTTGCGCTTGATGGTTTTCACCAGGTCTTCGGGACTGATGAAGCCGACCATGCTGCTCGCGCTGCTGGCGCTGCCGGGCTGGGGCTGGTTGAGAATGTGGCCTTTCATCTTGCCGATGATGTGCATTTCGCAGGGTTTGCAGTCGAACTTCAGGGTCAGCACTTCGTCCTGATGGATCAGCTGCATCGGCGCGACCTTGGTGCGCACGCCGGTAACGCCTTTGGCCTGTTTCGGGCACAGGTTGAAGGAGAAGCGCAGGCAGTGCTTGGTGATCATCACCGGCACTTCGCCCGGCTCTTCATGGGCCTCGTAGGCGGCGTCGATCAGCTGCACGCCGTAGCGGTGATAAAACGCACGGGCCTTTTCGTTGTACACGTTGGCCAGGAAGGTCAGGTGCGACTCGGGGTAGACCGGCGGCGGCACGCTGACCGGCTTGCGGCTGCCACGCGGGTAGGCGGCCAAGCGGGCAGCCGTCAGTGCGTCGATGGCGTCGCGGCGCAGGGTCTTGAGTTGCGAATTCGGCACGAAGAACGCCTGGGGTGCGTCTATGTCCACCTGTTCGGCGTGATAGATCGTGGTGCCGAGCTTGCTCAGGGTATCGCGCAGTTGCTCAAAGGCCTGCTCCGGATTCTTCGCCAGACCGAACGGCCCGGCCAGACTGGCCGAGGCGCTGATGCCTTCGACGCTGGTCACGTTCAGGGTCAATGCTTCGTTGTCGAACGTAGCCTGGAAGCGCACGGGCACGCGGCGCTCGGCCGAGGTCTTGAGTAGCGCTTGTTGCCAGTTGTGGTCCAGGTTGCGGTTGAGCGCATGGGGCATGCGCAGCTGTTTCAATTCCGCCGGCATTTCATTGGGCACGATGCGGTACTGCCGGCGGGTCTGACCGTCCTGTTCGAACTCCTCGAGCAGTTCCGCCGTGTTGGCGCGAAAACCCACCACTTCACGCTTGTACAGCACGTTCAGGCCATCGCCATTGCTCAGCGATTCGCTGGTTTCGGCGATGAAGTCGTGCTTGCCGACCTTGATGATGTCGCCCACCGGCAGGCCGACGAATTTCGGCGAGTCGAAGGCGCCGATGTCGATCTTGCGATCCTGCACGAAATAATCGGTGCTGCCGCGGTGGAAGGTCTTTTCCACGTTGGGCACGAAAAAGTGTTCGCTGAAGCCGCTGGAGGCGCGGGCCAGGTCGGGGCGCTGGGTGAGGATCTTGTCCAGCTCCTGGCGATAGTGAGCGGTGATGTTTTTCACGTAGCTCACATCTTTGTAGCGGCCTTCGATCTTGAAGGAGCGCACGCCGGCCTCCACCAGATCCAGCAGGTTGTCGGTCTGGTTGTTGTCCTTCATCGACAGCAGGTGTTTGTCGTAGGCGACCACGCGGCCCTGATCGTCTTTCAGGGTGTAGGGCAGGCGACAGGCCTGCGAGCAGTCGCCGCGGTTGGCGCTGCGCCCGGTCTGCGCGTGGGAAATGTTGCACTGACCGGAGAACGCCACGCACAGCGCGCCATGGATGAAGAACTCGATGGTGGCGTCGACCTGGTGACTGATCTCGCGGATCTCCTGCAGGTTGAGCTCACGGGCCAGCACCAGCTGGGAGAAACCGGCGTCGGCGAGGAACTTGGCCTTGTCCAGGGTGCGGATGTCGGTTTGCGTGCTGGCGTGCAGCTCGATGGGCGGCAGGTCCATCTCGAGGATGCCCATGTCCTGCACGATCAGCACGTCGACGCCGACCTCGTACAGCTGCCAGATCAGCAGCCGGGCGGGCTCGAGTTCATCGTCATGCAGGATGGTGTTGAGGGTGACGAACACCTTGGCGTGGAACAGGCGGGCGAATTCCACCAGCTCGGCAATCTCTGCCACGCTATTGCTGGCGTTGTGGCGTGCGCCAAAGCTGGGGCCGCCGATGTACACGGCATCGGCGCCATGCAGGATGGCTTCCTTGGCGATGGTGGTATCCCGTGCAGGGCTGAGGAGTTCGAGTTTGTTCGTGGCTACGGGCATAGGTTCAATTCGTCAGGCAAGGCGGTTGTCGGGTGGCTACCGGTGATTCAGCGTGCATGCACGTTGCGTCTGCTCTGCGGCAGGTCGCTCACCCGGTGAATCGGTCGGTTCAGGCGGGCCGGTCGGCCAGCTGGCGTTTCAGCTGAGCGACTTCGGCCTCCAGTTCGCGCACACGTTCAGTGGCCTGAACTTGGGCGCTGACATCCTTCTGGATGCCGATGAAATAGGTGAGCTGGTCGGCCTCGTTGAAGACCGGCGTGATCGACAGTTCGTTCCAGAACGCGCTGCCGTCTTTGCGGTAGTTGCGGATGATCTGCCGGCACGGCTGCTTGTTGGCAAGCGCCTCGCGAATCACCTTGAGGCCTGGTTGGTCGCGATCGTCTGACTGCAGGAAGCGGCAGTCCTGATAGAGGATATCGTCGACCGGGTAGCCGGTTAGGCGTTCGAACGCCGGATTGGCGTAGATGAGAATATTGTCATCGCCTTCCTGTTCGGCCACCACGATGCCGTCATTGGAGGCTTCGACGACCAGTTGGAGCAGCTTGGCGTTGATCATGTTCTAAGGTCCGCGTGCAGGTTCGGGGCATTCTAACAGGCTGTGGGAAGTAGGCGATGCGGCACGGCAAGACACAACGTTCAGTCGGCTCGGCTTTGCTACGGGGTGAGCCGCGCAATCCGTTGCCCCTGAGTTAGAATGCCGCCACTTGCATGACCTGGGCTGCTCCTGCCAATGATCGAATTCACTGCCGCTGCGCCGCGCGCATCTGACCCATCGGGCCAGGATGAGCTATTTCCGATCCGCGAGGTGGTGCGACTGACTGGCGTGAATCCGGTCACGCTGCGGGCCTGGGAACGACGCTACGGGCTGATCCAGCCGGTGCGCACCGAAGGCGGGCATCGGCTGTATTCCCAGGCGGATATCGAGGCGATTCGCAGCATCGTGACCTGGACCGAGCGCGGTGTGGCGGTCAGCAAGGTTGGCAGCCTGCTCGAACGCAGCGCGGCGAACAAGGCTGAATCCCTGCCGGTCGAAGCCGAGCCGGTGGCGGGGGAGTGGAGCGAATGGCAGGCGCGAATTCGCCAGGCGGTGGGCGATTTCGACGACGTACGACTGGAGCAGCTGTATGGCCAGGTGTATTCGACGTATCCGTTGACGGTGGTATTCGAGGACATTGTCTTGCCGCTGTGGCACGAACTGCTGCACCGCAAGGGGTTCGGGCAGGCCAGCCAATGGCTGTTTTTTGATGCTTTCCTGCGCGCTCGGGTGTTGCAGCGCCTGCAACTGGCGCGCCGCCCGGACGATAACACCGTGCTGCTGGCGGCGGTTCCAGACCAGTGCCGTGAATTGGAACTGTTGGTGGCCGGCCTGCTGCTCAACGGCGACAACGGCGCGGTGCGCGTGCTGGCCCTCGGTCAGCCGCTGGAAGAACTCAGTGTCATTTGCCAGGCCGTGCAGCCACGGGCGCTGGTGCTGTATGTCACGGCGCCGCCAACTGATTCATTGCTGGCGCAGTTGCGCAAGCTGGTGCTGGCGGTGGACTGCCCGCTGGCGTTGTGCGGCGAAGGCTCGGAACTGGCGCACGACCGCCTGGCAGGCACGCCCATCGCTCGTCTGGGCAGCGCAGGACGTCTGATGCAACGACGCCTGGCGCAGTTTCTCAGTGGACATCTGAATACGTGAAGGCATGCCTTTGCCACTGATGACCCTGGATTTGTAGAGCATGTGGGAAGTATCCGGTTACCTCGGCCTGTTTGTGGCCGCATTTGGCGCTGCCACGCTGTTGCCCTTGCAGTCGGAAGCGGTGCTGGTTGGCCTGCTGCTGGCGGGCAAGCATTCAACGGTTGGCCTGTTGGCGGTTGCCATCGTCGGCAATGTGCTGGGGTCGGTGGTGAACTGGCTGCTGGGCCGCTCCATCGAGCGCTGGCGCCACAAGCGCTGGTTTCCCATCAACGATGCCCAGCTGCAGCGGGCCCAGCGCGGCTATCACCGTTACGGCCGCTGGTCGCTGCTGCTGAGCTGGATGCCCATCATCGGCGACCCGCTGACCCTGATCGCCGGTGTGATGCGTGAGCCCTTATGGAGCTTTCTGCTCATTGTGCTGTTGGCCAAGGCAAGTCGTTATCTGCTGCTCGCGGCCCTGACGCTGGGCATCAGTCCGTAGGTGGATATCGCCTTTTACATCCACCAAAGCCCCGCTCGGTGGATCGCCACCCGGTGGATCGCCACCCGGGATCGATGAGGCGCGATCCACCCTACGGCTGGCTATAAAGGAGTGGTTATTCAACCATTGTGGCGCTGCGCCCGCTCACGCAGGTAAGCGACCACCGTTTCCTGATCGCCCCTGAACTCGACACGGTCGATCTGGCTGGCGCGCGGGTAGGCGTACAGCGGATCGACGCGCAGTCTTGTAGGGTGGATGTCGCTTTTTACATCCACCACGAACACGCTCAATGGATCGCCAACCGGTGGATCGCCACCCGGTGGATCGATGAGGCGCGATCCACCCTACGACTGGCTATAAAGGAGTGGTTATTCAACCATTGTGGCGCAGCGCCCGCTCACGCAGGTAAGCGACCACCGCTTCCTGCTCGCCCCGGAACTCGATCCGGTCAATCTTGCTGGCGCGCGGGTAGGCGTACAGGGGGTCGTAGTAGTCGCGCAGCAACGCCTCGATCCAGCCGCGATGCAGGTCCACTGTGCCTCTGCGCTGTTGTTCGTCGAGCGCGGCCTGCATAAGAGCCTGCAGACTCTGGTAACGGTCGCCACCCAGGCGCTTGTGGATGTTGCCCAGGCTTTGCAGCAGGCGTTCGGCGAACAGACGAAAACCGTCTTCCTCGCCATGCACACTGTGGAACTCGGCGCATAGGTCAATCACGTAGTCGCCAAGGATACGCTCCACGCGACTGTCGAAACTGTCTTCCAGCCAGACCAGCGGAAAGCGCTGCATGCCTTCGTGCAATTCCAGCGGCACCGCGCAGCGGCCGACCAGACGACTTTCGTCCTCCAGCACAAAATGCTGAACGCCAGCTGCACGTTTTTTCAGAATATCGATGGCCAGGCGGTTCTCGAAGTCGATCTGGGTTGGCTGCTCGGTGGCGTGCTTGCCGAAGCTCGATCCACGGTGATTGGCATGGCCTTCCAGGTCCAGGCTGTTATCCAACCGGTCGATCACTTCGGTCTTGCCGGTGCCGGTGAGGCCGCCGACCAGCACGAAGTCGCATTGGGTTACGGCCTGCTGGGTGGTTTCCAGCAGGAACGTGCGCATCGCCTTGTAGCCGCCGACCACCCGGGGGTAATCGATGCCTACTTCGCTTTTCAGCCACTGCTGGACGATCTGCGAGCGCAGGCCGCCGCGAAAGCAGTACAGATAACCATCGGGATTGGCCTGGGCAAACGCGGCCCAGGCGGCGATGCGGTCGGCCTTGGTATGGCCCGACACCAACTGATGGCCGAGTTCGATAGCGGCCTTCTGGCCGTGCTGTTTATAGCAAGTGCCGACTTTCTGCCGCTCGATGTTGTTCATCAGCGGCAGGTTGAGGGCGGTGGGGAAGGCGCCCTTTCCGAATTCGACCGGGGCGCGGGCATCCATCATGGGCAGATCGTTGAGGAAGATGTCGCGGTAGTCGGTGCAGTCTTGTCGCATTACAGCACCTCAACCGCGTGGCTCTGTCGCTCCACCAGTTGGCCGATGGGCTCAAGCGCCAGGCCCAGTTCCGCTGCCACGGCGAGGAATTCCTGTTCGCCTTCCGGCGCCACGGCAACCAGCAAGCCGCCGCTGGTTTGCGGATCGCACAGCAGCAGTTTGGTCAGTTCGGGCATGGGCGCGATCTTCTCGCCGTAGCTGTCGAAGTTGCGCAGGGTGCCGCCAGGTACGCAACCTTCCGCCAGGTAATGCTCGACACCGGACAGGCGTGGCACGCGAGAGAATTCCACGCGAGCCGTGAGGCCGCAGCCTTCGGCCATTTCCACCAGGTGGCCCAGCAGGCCGAAGCCGGTGACGTCGGTCATGGCCTTGACCGCCTCGAGCTTGCTAAAGCGGCTGCCGGGTTTGTTCAAGGTGCACATCCAGTCGCGGGCCAGGCCGACGTCTTCGGCGCGCAGTTTGGCTTTCTTTTCCGCCGTGGTGAAAATACCGATGCCCAGCGGCTTGGTCAGGTACAGGTTGCAGCCGACGCGGCCGGTGTCGTTACGCTTCATGTAGCGCTTTTCCACCACACCGGTCACCGCCAGGCCGAAAATCGGCTCGGGAGCATCAATGGAATGGCCGCCGGCCAGCGGAATGCCGGCGGCATCGCACACGGCGCGGCCGCCACGCATCACGTCGCGGGCCACTTCCGGTGGCAGGAGATTGATCGGCCAGCCGAGGATGGCAATGGCCATCAGTGGGTCGGCACCCATGGCGTAGATATCGCTGATCGCGTTAGTCGCAGCGATACGGCCGAAATCGTAGGGATCGTCAACGATGGGCATGAAAAAGTCAGTGGTGGACACCACGCCGCGCTCGTCGTCCAGGGCATAGACCGCCGCATCATCACGCGAAGCGTTGCCGACCCACAGCTTCGGATCAAGGTTCTGTGCACCGCTGCCGGCAAGAATCGTCTCCAGCACCTTGGGTGAGATCTTGCAGCCGCAGCCGGCACCATGGCTGTATTGGGTCAGGCGAATCGGATCACTCATTTCACATACCTCGCATCTGAGGGCGCGAATTCTAGCAAAGCTGCGGTGGCGCTCGCCGCACTATATAATCGCCTCGTTTTTACCGCCCATGCGGCTCACCATGCTTATGCCTGCTAGCCTAGGTGGTGGCCATCCCCACGTTTTTTCCGCTATTGAACCGGAGAACTCCATGCTTAAGCCCACCCTGGCGCTCGCCGCCGGTATTACGCTGTCCCTGTCCGCCCTGTTTGCCCAAGCCGCCGAAGTGCTTAGAGTCAGCGCCATCCCGGACGAAGCGCCCACCGAACTGCTGCGTAAATTCAAGCCGCTGGGTAATTATCTGGAACAGCAGCTGGGCATGCAGGTGCAATTCACACCCGTTGCCGACTATCCGGCAGTGGTCGAGGCGTTGGCGACTGACCGTCTTGATCTGGCCTGGCTGGGCGGTTTCACCTTCGTCCAAGTACACCAGAAGACCGGTAATGCCATACCGCTGGTGCAGCGCGAGCAGGATGCGCAATTCACCAGCAAATTCATTACTTCCGATCCGAGCGTGCAGTCGCTGGCCGACCTCAAGGGCAAGACCTTTGCCTTCGGCTCGGTGTCTTCGACCTCAGGCAGCCTGATGCCGCGCTACTTCATGCTGGGCGACGACATCAAGCCGGAAGAGTTCTTCAGTCGCGTGGCATATTCCGGAGCCCACGATGCCACTGCCGCCTGGGTGCAGGCGGGCAAGGTGGCGGGCGGCGTGCTCAATGCCAGTGTGTGGGACAAGCTGGTAGCCAATGGCAAGGTGGATACTAATAAGGTGCGAGTGTTCGCCACTACGCCGCCTTATTACGATTACAACTGGACGGTGCGCGGCACGCTTGACCCGGCTCTGGCTGAGAAGATCAAAACTGCGTTCCTGGCACTTGATCCCGCCAATCCCGAGCACAAGGCGATTCTCGATTTGCAGGCCGCGAGCCGCTTTATCGAGACCAAGCCGGAGAACTATCAAGGTATCGAGGACGCCGCGCGCGCGGCAGACCTGCTGAAATGACCGTGCAGCTGGCTCAGGCCAGCCTCACGCACGGCAACGGCATTCATGCCCTGCGCAATGTGGATCTGCACATTGCCCAGGGCGAACAGGTTGCCATCATTGGCCCGTCCGGGGCCGGCAAGTCGAGCCTGCTTAACGTGCTGGGAACGGCGTTGCAGCCCAGCAGCGGTAGCGTGCAAGTTCTTGATCAGCAGCCCTGGCGCTTGTCCAGCCGCCAGCGGCAACAGTTACGCGCGCGCATTGGCTTGATCCATCAGGCACCGCCCTTGCCGCCGCGTTTACGGGTGATCACCGCCGTGCTGGCCGGCAAGCTGGGGCAGTGGGGGCTGGGCAAGAGTCTGCTCAATCTGCTGTATCCGCTGGATATTCCTGGTGCGCGGGCGGTGCTTGAACGACTGGATCTGGCCGACAAACTGTTTGCGCAGTGCCAGCAGCTTTCCGGCGGCCAGTTGCAGCGCGTGGGCATTGCCCGCGTGCTGTATCAGGCGCCTGATCTGCTGCTGGCCGACGAGCCGGTGTCGGCGATGGACCCGGTGCTCGCTGATCATGCTTTAGGTGTGCTATGTCGGCACGCGGCGCAGGAGGGCGTCACCCTGGTATCCAGTCTGCATGCGGTGGAGCTGGCGCTGGCGCATTTTCCGCGCATCATCGGCTTGCGAGCCGGGCAGGTGCTGTTTGATTGCCCGGCGTCGCAGGTCACTCGCGAGTTGCTTGATGCGCTGTATGCCAACCAGCAATTGACCTTCGCGCCCGGTCCGGCCTCGGTCCCGGTGACGAGTGTGCAGGTTTCACGATGCTGAGCCGCGATATCCGCGACCCGGCAGCCCTGCCGCGGCTGCTGCTAAGCCTGTTGGCCATTGCTCTGTTATGGCCGGGAATGCAGCTCAGCGAGCTAGACCTGGGCGTGTTTCTGGCCAAGGACAGCGCCAGTGATATGGGGCTGTTCGTGGCTGCCTTCTGGCCGCCTGCCCATGGCGAGGAGTTTCTCCAGCTCCTCTTCGATGCAACCCTGCAAACTCTGGCGATCGCGACCGCCGGCATGGCCTTAGCGCTGCTGTTGGCGATTCCGGCGAGCCTGCTGGCCAGTCGCGCGCTGTCGTTGTCCGCAGCGGCGCGTGGCGGGCGGCCTGGATGGTGGTCGCAACTGTTGCGCTGGCCGGTGCGCGGTCTGCTGATTTTCCTGCGCAGCGTACCGGAGATCGTCTGGGCGCTGCTGTTCGTGCGCGCCGTGGGCCTGGGACCTACCGCAGGCGTGTTGGCTATCGCGATTACTTACAGCGGTATGCTCGGCAAGGTCTACGCAGAAATCTTCGAGTCAGTCGACCAGCGTCCGGCCCACGCCTTGCTGCTGGCCGGCGGCGGCCGTTTTACCGCTTTTCTCTATGGCATCCTGCCCAATGCGGCGCACGAGGTGGTGTCTTACACCGTGTACCGCTGGGAGTGCGCAATCCGTGCTTCGGTGGTGATGGGCTTTGTCGGTGCCGGCGGTTTGGGTCAGCAGATCGACTTGTCCATGCGCATGTTCGCCGGTGATGAAGTGGCCAGCATGCTTCTTACTTTTCTGGGGCTTGTCATGCTCGCGGATCTGATCAGTCGGCTGCTGCGGGCGAGGCTGGTATGAGGCGCCTGATCAACGCGGGACTGATTCTGGCTCTGCTGGCGGCGGTAGGGCTGTCGTTCAGCTATTTGGGACTCGATCTTGGCGCGGTATTTGGCCGCGACAACCTGGGGCAGATGGGTTCGTATGCCCAGCGCTTTTTTGACCCGGATCTGAGCGCTGGGCATCTGCAGGCCATCGGCCGCGGTGCGCTGGAGACCCTGGCAATGTCTGCCGTCGGTACGCTGTTGGCGGCTATTCTCGGTTTGCTGCTGGCGCTGCCCGCCGCCGGACGTTTTGGTTGGCCGCTGGCTGGCGTCGCACGCCTGCTGCTCAATGCCTTGCGCGCCATTCCCGAACTGGTGTGGGCCGCATTGATGGTGCTGGCAGCGGGGCTCGGCCCGAATGCTGGCACCTTGGCGCTGGCGTTGCACACCGCCGGGGTATTAGGGCGTCTATTTGGCGAGGCACTGGAAAATACCCCGGCGGGACCGACTGAAGCCATTCGTCTACAAGGCGGCAATGCGGTTGCAGCCTTCTGCTACGGCACCTTGCCCAATCTATGGCCGCAGTTACTGGCTTACAGCCTGTACCGCTGGGAGAACAATATCCGCATGGCCAGCGTGCTCGGCTTCGTAGGTGCGGGTGGGCTGGGGCAGATGCTGTATGTCAGCCTCAGCCTGTTCCAGGAGGCGCAAGCCAGTACGGTCATCATTGCCATGCTGCTGCTGGTGCTGGCGGTCGATGCGCTCAGTAGCTGGGTCCGGCAGCGGTGGGTGAGGGCTTGAGTATTCCAAGCCAACCAACATAACTGCCTTCCAGCATCGAACAACGCCAATCTACGACAGCAGCGCCGTCTTAAACTGGCACTCACCGTGACGAGCGAAGTGGCTGTGATCCGGCAGGTTTTGCTGCTTACCGTTACCGATCCGACGCGGCCCTGATCAAAGCCGTTCTCGGACGCAGCCTTGCGCAGCTGGCGCTGATCGCTCTCAGCCCGCTGTGCTGATCGTTGCCTTGCTGGTCAAGCGCTCCTCGCCCGGCCCAGTCCTCTTCAAAACAGATACGCCATGGCTGGAACGACCAAGTGATCAAGCTCTACAAGTTCGTTCGACTACGATCTCTCTATATCAATAACTGGCGCTGTGGCCGGATCTCAAAATTCTGATCATCTACTGAAGACGTTCGACCCGAGCACTGCCATTACACGTTAGCTTCAGGCAAGGAAGCCCATGAACATCTCAATTGCCGGCACCGGTTACGTCGGACTTTCCAATGCGGTACTGCTGGCGCAGCGCAACAAGGTGATCACTCTGGAGACCGCCCCGGCCAAGGTGGACTTAACCAACGACCGCCTTTCCCCTATCGAACACAGCGAAATCCAGCGCTACCTAGCCCCAAAAGACCTCGACCTCAGAGCCACCCTCGACAAGCGTGAGGCCTACCGTGATGCCGACTTCGTAACCATCGCCACTCCCACCGACTACGACCCGCAAACCAACTTCTTCAACACCCGCAGCGTCGAGGAAGTGATTGAGGATTTACTGGCAATCAATCCCAACGCAGTCATGGTTATCAAATCCACCGTGGCGCTCGGCTACATCAAGACCGTGCGCGAGAAGTACCGCGCCGAGAACAGTCTTTGCTTATCGGAATTCATCTGCGAAGGCAAAACCCTACTCGAGGTGGCGGTGTATGGACCGGCGCTTAATGAACAGAGTTTCTACAACTCGCGGGTAGCCGCCGATCTGGACGAGTTTAAGTCGACGCCGGGGTTAGTTGGCAGATGTGAAAGGCCGAATCTTTACGCGAGATTTGTTGGTAGCGCTTAAATATGCACGATATAAAAGACTCGAAAGTCAGTATTATCATACCCGTCTACAATGTGGAGAAATATTTGGCTGAATGTCTTGACTCAGCGGTGGGTCAGATACATCAGAACAAGGAGATCATCATCGTTAACGATGGTTCCACGGATGGCAGTGCAGCAATAATATCGGAGTATCAAGAGAAACATAGTGAGATCGTCTTAGTTGTCACGGAAAATTTTGGCCAATCATCTGCGCGTAATACAGGGATAGAGAAATCGACCGGTGACTACCTGATATTTCTGGACAGTGACGATTGGATTGAAAAAGAAACATTAGAGCGTTGCCTGTTAGCGCTAAAAGAACATAATGCGGACATGGTAATGTTTAATGCGTGCTCTTTCGCAGATGATGTCTCTGAGTTTGATATTGGGAAGTTAGATTACACTAGACCCTCATGTCTCGCTAATAAAAAGTTACTTTGCAGAGAAGCCTTTTCATTTTTCGTAAAAAATAAGTCCTATTTGGTGTCGCCTTGTCTGTATCTTTATAAGCGTAGTACATTCAATAAAAACAGATTTCGGCCAGAAATTATCCATGAGGATAACCTTTTTACAACTCAGCTCCTCATAAGTAGCGAAACTGCAGAAGTTATCTGCTTGCCCGACCGATTCTTTCATAGAAGAGTAAGGCCTGGCTCAATCATGACTCAAGAAAAAAGCATGAGGCATGTGAATGGCTATCTCGCTGTAGCTGAAGAGCTTTTGAAAAATGAATTAAAAAATCAAAACTGCTCTACAGCAATAGCACTCAACCAATTTATACAAAGCATTATTGGCAACGCGTTAGCGACAGCGCAGGCAGCCTTCAATAACAAAATTCCTCTCCATGTCAGAAAGAAATCCCTAAAGCTTTTTTTCAAGACAAATCTCAGGCACATAAAACCTAGAGCAGCTTTGATCTGCCTTTTGCCGGAAATAAAAGTTGTCAAAAGAAAACTACGCGGCCTTGTGAAGCATCCATGAAAAAAACCAGCAGCCTCTACCGCGCCATAGCCAAAAGCATGCTCGGCCGTTATGCCGTCTATGCGGTCAACCTTCTTTCGATGATGGTAATGGCCCGGGTATTCACGCCGGAAACCTTCGGCACGGTTGCAGCCATCATGGTCTTCTACGTGTTTTTTCAATTGATGGCCGAGGTAGGCTTGGGGCCTGCCATCATCAATCTGGGCCACCTGACAAGAGAAGATCGTGATGGCCTTTTTGGACTGACATTGACCATTGGCTTGCTGCTGGCCTTTCTGTTTACGGCATTGGCACCGCTATTCCTATCGTTCTACCAACTGCCCCGCGTCGATGAAGTCGTACCCTATATCGCCGTCAGCCTGCTTTTCTTTGCCGCCAGCATCGTGCCCCATGCTCTGCTGCTTAGAGAGCAGGCTTTTTACAGGATCGCCAATGGCGGGCTGGCTGGGGAGTTGCTTGGCACTATAGCCACCATCAGCCTCGCCCAGCTCATTGACCCGTTGCATGCCCTGGCAGCCAAGGGCGCCTTTAGTGCTGGCACGCTGTTCTTCGTTATCTGGTATTTCTCGGCCAATACCGAATTCGGCAGGCCGCTGCCGGGGCGGAAGTTTTCCGCCATCAAGCCGCTGCTGGGCTTCTCCGGCTATCAGTTCGGCTTCAACTTCATCAACTACTTCTCGCGCAACCTCGACAACATCCTGGTCGGTAAATACATGGGCGCAACTGCGCTTGGCAACTACGACAAGGCTTATCAGCTGATGAAGTATCCGCTGATGTTACTGACTTTTGCCATGACACCGGCCATCCAGCCAGTCATCCGCGAGCATGCTGGCGACCCTCGAAAGGTCGAAGAGATCCATCGTGACTTCACCTTCAAGCTTTCACTCCTCGGCGCCGCCGCCGGGCTGGCCATGTACGTGCTTGCCAAGTGGATCATCTTGTTTGCTCTTGGCGATCAATGGCTCGACGTGGTGCCGATAATCCGCATTCTCGCCATCGCGATTCCCGTACAAGTCGTGCTTTCGACCAGCGGCAGCTTTTTCCAGGCGATGAACAGAGCGGATTTACTATTTTTAAGCGGTAGCCTGTCGGCTGTTGTCATGGTTTCGGCAATCAGCGTTGGCATCATCGCTCGCAATATGGAAATTCTCTGCTGGGGATTGGTGGCCGCGTTCCACATCAACTTCGTGCAGGCTTATTACTACATGTATAAGAAGGTTTTTTTTGCGCCCTTGCACCATCACCTTGTGCGTATGACGCCGGCCGCAGGTGTCGTGCTTGGAATGGTTGCTTACTCGCTTCTACCGTCGCTCCTATAAGTGCGGCTTCACACCGATGTCATTGAAGGTCAAGCCTTGGTCGACTGTGCGGCAGCCCGCGCTGAGCGAGCAACAGGCCGAGCAGCAGCACCGTGGCCTTGACGCTGCGCTGTGGCATTAGTGGCACGCCGGTGCGTAGCCGGGCCATTGCCCACAGGGCTACCAGGATTCCAGCAAGGGTAACGAGTTCGTCGATCGCCCAATCGCGCTCTGCACTACGGCAGAGGGCAGTAACACCAGAATGAGCAGTACGAGACCTGTCAGGAGCCGCTCAAGCGATTGACGGGCGCCACCCAGGGCGAAAGGAAACGGGCGATTATAGGGCGTTCTAGAGGGGGTAACTATGATCGACGCGCCTACTACTCGCGCGAACACTTCTCTTATGGCAGTTGAGCTACTAGAATGCGTGCCCATTCTGGGGCCGGAATGCCGGCTTATGTCTGTGCAACGAGGAAAATACATGCAAGTTTCTGTTGAAAGCACCTCCGCTCTGGAGCGCCGCATGACCATCGGCGTACCGGCCGAGCGCATCGAGAACGAAGTCAACAAACGTCTGCAGCAGACTGCCCGTCGTGCCAAGATCCCCGGTTTTCGTCCCGGCAAGGTGCCGATGAGCGTGATCCGTCAGCGCTACGAAGCAGCCGCTCGTCAGGAAGCCCTGGGCGACCTGATTCAGGAAACCTTCTACGAAGCCGTGGTTGAGCAGAAGCTGAACCCCGCAGGCACTCCTGCCGTCGAGCCGAAAGTGTTCGAGAAGGGCAAAGACCTGGAATACGTTGCGACCTTCGAAGTGTTCCCGGAGATCCAGCTGGCCGGCTTTGAGAGCATTGCCGTCGAGCGTCTGCAGGCTGAAGTGATCGATGCCGATATCGACACCATGCTCGACGTGCTGCGCAAGCAGAACACCCGTTTCGAGAATGTTGAGCGTGCCGCCGAGAATGGCGATCAGTTGAACATCGATTTCGTCGGCAAGATCGACGGCGAAGCCTTTGCTGGTGGCTCCGCCAAGGGCACTCCGCTGGTGCTGGGTTCCGGTCGCATGATCCCCGGCTTCGAAGAAGCGCTGGTTGGTGTCAAGGCTGGTGAAGAACGCGTGATCAACCCGGTTTTCCCCGAGGATTACCAGAACCTCGACCTGGCTGGTAAAGCCGCTGAGTTCACCGTGACCGTGAACAGCGTTGCCGCACCGCTGCTGCCGGAGCTGAACGACGAATTCTTTGCTCTGTTCGGTGTGAAGGAAGGTGGTCTGGAAGCGTTCCGCGACGAAGTTGGCAAGAACATGCAGCGTGAACTGCGCCAGGCAATCAAGACCAAGGTCAAGAACCAGGTGATGGATGGCCTGCTGGCCGCCAATTCGGTCGAAGTGCCGAAAGCTACCGTTGCCAACGAAGTGAATCGTCTGCGCGTGCAAGCCGTTCAGCAGTTCGGTGGCAATATCAAGCCTGAGCAACTGCCGGCCGAAATGTTCGAAGAGCAAGCCAAGCGCCGCGTGGTGCTGGGCCTGATCGTCGCCGAAGTGGTCAAGCAGAACGAGCTGAAGCCCGACGATGCCCGCGTCCGTGAGCTGATCGAGGAAATGGCCTCCGCTTACCAGGAGCCGGAGCAGGTCGTGGCCTGGTACTACAAGAACGAGCAACAACTGGATGAGGTTCGTTCTGTTGTGCTGGAAGAGCAAGTTGTAGATACTGTCTTGCAGAAGGCCAACGTAACCGACAAGTCGGTCTCCTACGAAGAAGCTGTCAAGCCCGCGGAAGCTCCGCAAGTCGCCTGATTCTTCCCCCGTTCGAGCACACCATAAGCCAGCCTTCGTGCTGGCTTATGTGTCTTTGAAGACCCGTTCACATTGGGAGCGATCGCTGGATATGTCCCGCAATTCCTTTATGCAAATGCCAGAAATCCAGGCTGCCGGCGGTCTGGTGCCGATGGTTATCGAGCAGTCCGCTCGTGGCGAACGTGCCTACGATATCTACTCGCGCCTGTTGAAGGAGCGCGTGATCTTCCTGGTTGGTCAGGTTGAAGATTACATGGCCAACCTGGTGGTGGCGCAGCTGCTGTTCCTTGAAGCGGAAAATCCCGACAAGGACATCCATCTGTACATCAACTCGCCGGGTGGTTCGGTCACTGCGGGCATGTCGATCTACGACACCATGCAGTTCATCAAGCCCGACGTGTCGACGATCTGCATCGGTCAGGCCTGCAGCATGGGTGCCCTGTTGCTGGCCGGTGGCGCCGCCAACAAGCGTTACTGCCTGCCGCACTCGCGGATGATGATCCATCAGCCGCTGGGCGGCTTCCAAGGTCAGGCCTCGGATATCGAGATCCACGCCCGTGAGATTCTCACCATTCGTGAGCGTCTGAACCGAATTCTGGCTGACCATTGCAATCAACCGATGGACGTGATTGCCCGCGACACCGACCGTGACAATTTCATGAGCGGTGAAGAGGCGGTCAAGTACGGCCTTATCGATCAGGTGCTGACCCGCCGTCAAATGACGAGCTGATCATGCTGTCACGCCATGGCTGGGATTGCCGGTCGTGGCGGGGTTGAAAATGCCTGCAATTGCCTTCATCTTGTGTTTCAAGCCCTACCGTATTGGATTGATCGAATGACTGACACCCGCAACGGCGAGGACAACGGCAAGCTGCTTTATTGCTCCTTCTGCGGCAAAAGCCAGCACGAAGTGCGCAAACTGATTGCCGGCCCCTCGGTTTTCATCTGCGACGAGTGCGTCGACCTGTGCAACGACATCATCCGTGAGGAGGTGCAAGAAGCCCAGGCCGAGAGTAATGCTCATAAATTGCCATCGCCCAAGGAAATCAGCGCGATTCTGGACCAGTACGTCATTGGTCAGGAACGGGCGAAAAAGATTTTGGCTGTAGCGGTTTACAACCACTACAAGCGCCTCAACCAGCGCGACAAGAAAGAAGAAGTCGAGCTGGGCAAGAGCAACATTCTGCTGATCGGTCCGACCGGTTCGGGCAAAACATTACTGGCCGAGACGCTGGCGCGCCTGCTCAACGTGCCCTTCACCATTGCTGATGCCACCACGCTGACTGAAGCGGGCTACGTGGGTGAAGATGTCGAGAACATCATTCAGAAACTGTTGCAGAAATGCGATTACGATGTGGAAAAAGCCCAGATGGGTATCGTCTACATTGATGAAATCGACAAGATTTCCCGCAAATCGGACAATCCTTCGATTACCCGTGACGTTTCGGGCGAGGGCGTGCAGCAGGCGTTGCTCAAGCTGATCGAAGGCACCGTGGCTTCGGTACCGCCGCAGGGTGGACGCAAGCATCCTCAGCAGGAGTTCCTGCAGGTTGATACGCGCAATATCCTGTTCATCTGCGGTGGCGCGTTCGCCGGCCTGGAGAAGGTGATCCAAAACCGCTCCACACGTGGCGGCATCGGTTTCAATGCCGAAGTGCGCAGCAAGGATGATGGCAAGTCGGTAGGTCAGTCGCTGCGCGAAGTCGCGCCGGATGATCTGGTGAAGTTCGGTCTGATTCCCGAGTTCGTCGGTCGTCTGCCGGTCATTGCCACGTTGGATGAACTGGACGAGGCGGCGCTGGTGCAGATTCTCACCGAGCCGAAGAATGCCCTGACCAAGCAGTACGCCAAGCTGTTCGAAATGGAAGGCGTGGATCTGGAGTTCCGTTCGGATGCCTTGAAGGCTGTGGCGCACCGTGCGCTGGAGCGTAAGACTGGCGCGCGTGGCCTGCGCTCCATTCTGGAAGGCATCTTGCTCGACACCATGTACGAGATCCCGTCGCAAAACGATGTGAGCAAGGTGGTGATTGACGAGAACGTCATTGAGGGCACCTCCAAGCCCCTGCTCATTTACGAAAGCAGCGAGCCAACGGCCAAGGCTGCGCCTGACGCGTGATAGACAAGGGGCCTGCGGGCCCCTTCGTCATTCTGGGCTCGATGCTTGTTTTTTGCAGTCATCGGCCCCATCTTGTCCGCGAGGGTAATCCCACCGATCACGACCAGAAGGTCGCTGTAGAGCCGAAATCATGAAGACAATCATCGAATTGCCACTTTTGCCATTGCGTGACGTTGTGGTGTATCCGCATATGGTGATCCCGTTGTTCGTGGGTCGAGAAAAGTCCATCGAGGCTCTCGAGTCCGCCATGAAGGGCGACAAGCAGATTCTGTTGCTGGCCCAGAAAAACCCGACTGATGACGATCCGGGCGAGGATGCTCTGTATCGGGTTGGCACCGTAGCCACGGTACTGCAGTTGCTCAAACTGCCCGACGGCACGGTCAAGGTCCTGGTCGAAGGTGAGCAGCGCGGGTTGATCGAGCGCTTCATCGAACTGGAAGACCAGTGCCGCGCCGAAGTATCGCTGATCGAAGATGCCGCGGTTGAAGAGCGTGAATCGGAAGTGTTCTGCCGCAGCCTGCTCAGCCAGTTTGAGCAATATGTGCAGTTGGGCAAGAAAGTGCCCTCTGAAGTCCTGGCGTCGCTAAATAGCATCGATGAGCCGAGCCGCCTGGTAGACACCATGGCCGCGCATATGGCGCTGAATATCGAGCAGAAGCAGGAAATCCTGGAAATTACCGATCTGGCCACCCGCGTGGAATACGTGCTGGCGGTGCTGGATGGCGAAATCGACCTGTTGCAGGTGGAAAAGCGTATCCGTGGTCGGGTCAAGAAGCAGATGGAGCGTAGCCAGCGCGAGTACTACCTGAATGAGCAGATGAAGGCCATCCAGAAAGAGCTGGGCGACATCGACGAAGGCCACAACGAGCTCGATGAACTCAAGAAACGCATCGATAATGCCGGTCTGACCCAGGAAGCTCACACCAAGGCGCAGGCCGAGCTGAACAAGCTCAAGCAGATGTCGCCGATGTCCGCCGAGGCGACCGTGGTGCGTTCTTACCTGGACTGGCTGCTCAATGTGCCGTGGAAGGCCGAGAGCAAGGTGCGCCTGGACCTGAGCCGCGCCGAAGATATTCTCGATGCCGATCACTACGGCCTGGAAGAGGTCAAGGAACGTATTCTTGAATACCTCGCCGTGCAGAAGCGCGTTAAAAAACTCAAGGGCCCGGTGCTGTGCCTGGTAGGACCGCCTGGCGTGGGTAAGACGTCTCTGGCCGAGTCCATCGCCCGCTCGACCAACCGCAAGTTCGTGCGCATGGCCCTGGGTGGTGTACGTGACGAGGCTGAGATCCGTGGGCACCGGCGTACTTACATCGGTTCGATGCCGGGTCGCCTGATCCAGAAAATGACCAAGGTCGGCGTGCGCAACCCGCTGTTCCTGCTCGATGAAATCGACAAGCTGGGCAGCGACATGCGCGGTGATCCGGCGTCTGCATTGCTGGAAGTGCTGGACCCCGAGCAGAATCACAACTTCAACGATCACTATCTGGAGGTCGATTACGACCTGTCGGATGTGATGTTCCTGTGCACCGCCAACTCCATGAATATTCCGGCGCCGCTGCTGGATCGCATGGAGGTGATTCGTCTGCCGGGTTATACCGAAGACGAAAAGGTCAACATTGCGACCAAGTACCTGATCCCCAAGCAGGTCAAGGCCAATGGCCTGAAGGAAAGCGAGCTGAGCTTCGATGAGGCCGCGATTCGCGACCTGATCCGCTTCTACACCCGAGAAGCCGGTGTGCGCAGTCTGGAGCGACAAATCGCCAAGGTGTGCCGCAAGGTGGTCAAGGAGCACATCAAGGAAAAACGCTTCCAGGTGCAGGTGACGGCCGAGACGCTCGAGCATTATCTGGGTGTGCGCAAGTTCCGTTATGGCCTGGCTGAGCAGCAGGATCAGGTTGGTCAGGTGACCGGCTTGGCCTGGACTCAGGTGGGCGGTGAATTGCTGACCATCGAGACGGCCGTGGTGCCGGGCAAGGGGCAACTGATCAAGACCGGCTCGCTGGGCGATGTCATGGCCGAGTCGATGACCGCCGCGCTGACCGTAGTGCGCAGCCGCGCAAAAAGCCTGGGCATTGCCGAGGATTTTCATGAGAAGCGCGACGTGCACATTCACATGCCCGAAGGCGCCACGCCTAAAGACGGCCCGAGCGCCGGTATCGGCTTGTGCACCGCGCTGGTGTCCGCGCTGACTCAGATTCCGGTGCGCGCCGATGTGGCGATGACTGGCGAGATTACGCTGCGTGGCCAGGTGCTGGCGATTGGCGGTTTGAAGGAAAAATTACTCGCTGCGCATCGGGGTGGAATCAAAACTGTGATCATCCCGGAAGAAAACCTGCGTGATTTAAAGGAGATTCCCGAAAACATCCAACAGGACTTGCAGATTAAAGCGGTCAAATGGATTGACGAGGTCCTGCAAATTGCGTTGCAATACGCCCCGGAGCCCTTGCCTGACGCGGCTCCCGAGATGGTTGCAAAGGATGACAAGCGCGAGACTGATTCCAAGGAACGAATCAGCACGCATTAGTTCGAGGACTTCCGGGACACTTTATTTGTCGCTGATTCTCTGGCGAATTAGGTGCCGGCAGTCTGGTGGGCACCTGCTTAATACTTCATACGAACATTCAAAATAGTTAGAAATAAGGGGACTTAGAGTGAACAAGTCGGAACTGATCGATGCTATCGCCGCATCTGCTGATATCCCGAAAGCTGTTGCTGGTCGTGCGCTGGACGCTGTGATCGAATCCGTCACTGGTGCTCTGAAAGCTGGTGATTCCGTGGTCCTGGTGGGCTTCGGTACCTTCGCGGTAAAGGACCGTGCCGCGCGCACTGGCCGTAACCCGCAAACGGGCAAGCCGATCAAGATTGAAGCTGCCAAGATTCCAGGTTTCAAGGCTGGCAAGGCTCTCAAAGACGCCGTCAACTAAGCGTCTTTCGGGCCTGGGCTGCTGGCCGGACTACTGGCCTGGCAGCCGAGTGGTGAGTGAGTCGGTTATAGTCGACCTCCTGACCGGGAATGTAGGTTGTTTTTCCTTCATTCCGCCCATTCGAAAAGGCGCATCCGTTCGGGTGCGCCTTTTCCATTTTGGACATTACCGCGTAGCGCGGCTGTTTTAACGGCCGTTTCTGGGGGATGCATGCTGCAGAACATCAGGGATAACTCACAGGGCTGGATTGCCAAAACCATCATCGGCCTCATCGTCGTTCTGCTGTCGTTTACCGGCTTCGAGGCGATCTTCAACGCGGCCAGCAATTCGCAGAATGCTGCCGAGGTAAACGGTGAAGAAATCAGCCTCAACGAGCTGAACCAGGCGGTCGAACTGCAACGCCGGCAATTGCTGCAACAGTTTGGTCGTGATTTCGACACCTCGCTGATTGATGAGCGCCTGTTACGCGACGCTGCACTCAACGGGCTGATCGAGCGTCGCTTGCTGCTGCAAAGTGCGCAACAGGCCGACTTCGCGTTCTCCCAGGCGGCACTGGATCAGGTCATCCTGCAAACCCCCAGCTTTCAGCAAAATGGTCAATTCAGCGCCGAACGTTTCGACCAGGTCATCCGCCAGATGGGCTATAGCCGTCTGCAATTCCGCCAGATGCTCGAGCAGGAAATGCTGATCGGCCAGCTGCGTGCCGGTATTGCGGGCAGTGGCTTCGTGACTGAACAGGAAATCGAGTCTTTTGCGCGTCTGGAACGCCAGACACGTGATTTCGCCACGCTGACGCTGCAGGCCGACCCGCAGGCGATCACCATCGCCGAGGACGAGGTGCAGGCGTATTACGATGAAAATGCCGCACGCTTCATGAGCCCCGAGCAGGTGGTAATTGATTATATCGAGCTGAAGAAGGATCAATTCTTCGCTCAGGTTGAGGTCAGCGAAGAAGACCTGAAGAACCTTTACGAGAAAGAAATCGCCAACCTGGCTGAACAGCGGCAGGCCGCTCACATCCTGATCGAAAGTGACGGTGTGCGCAGCGATGCCGAGGCCAAGGCCAAGATTGACGAGATTCAGCACCGCCTGCAGCAGGGCGAGGATTTTGCTGCGCTGGCCAAAGAGTTATCCGAGGACAGCGGCTCGGCTGCCGACGGTGGTGATCTGGGTTTTGCCGGTCCTGGTGTGTATGACCCCGACTTCGAAACGGCCCTCTACGCGCTGGGCAAGGGCGAAGTATCAGCGCCGGTACGCAGCGAGTTTGGTTGGCACCTGATCAAGTTGATCGATGTACAGGCAGCCGATGTGCCGAGCTTTGCCAGCTTGCATGACAAATTGGAGCGCGACCTGAAAACACAGAAGGTCGAGCAACGTTTCGTTGAAGTCAGCAAGCAGTTGGAAGATGCGGCGTTTGAAGCCTCCGACCTGAGCCAACCTGCCCAGGAACTGGGTTTGACCGTGCAGACCAGTGAGCCGTTTGGCCGCGAAGGCGGTGAAGGCCTGAGTGCGAACCGTCAGGTGGTGCAGGCCGCATTCAGTGATGAAGTGCTTGAAGGCGGGGCTAACAGCTCGGCTCTGGAACTTGACCCGGAAACGGTGGTGGTCCTGCGTGTCAAAGAGCACCGCAAGTCCGAGCGTCTGCCTTTTGAGCAGGTAAGCGCCGAAATCCGCGAGCAACTGCTTCAGGAGCGTGCGGCAGCGGCCGTCCAGGACAAGGGCGAGCAGCTACTGGCCGATCTGCGTGAAGGCAAGACCCCTGTCGAGATGGCAGATGTCGGCACCTGGCAGGTCACTGAGGCCGCGACCCGCAGTCAGGACGGTATCGAACCCGTGGTAGTGCAGACGCTGTTCCGCATGCCCAAGCCGGAAACCGCTGACAAGCCGAACTACGCCGGGGTGACACTCCCCAGCGGCGATTATGTTCTGGTGCGCCTGAATGGTGTAAGCGAGCCGCAAGAGGCGCTGTCAGCTGAAGAGAAAGCCATGTATCAGCGCTTCCTCGCTTCACGCAAGGGACAGCAGGACTTCGCCGCGTTCCACGCGCAACAGGAAGCTGACGCGAAGATCGAGCGCTTCTAAGACATATTCCCTACGACAGCTCTGCTGTCGTAGGGCGGCGTCGCAGTGTTGAAATCGTTTCGAAGAACAAAAAAACCGCACCTTACTGGGTGCGGTTTTTTTGTGCGCGTGTATCGAATCAGTCTTCGATGGCGCCCATGGCGGTAGTATTGAAGCCACCATCGACGTAGAGGATTTCACCGCTGATGCCGGAGGCCATGTCCGAACACAGGAAGGCACCGGCGTTGCCGACTTCTTCGATGGTCACGTTGCGGCGCAGCGGGGTCTGCTTCTCGTTGGCGGCGAGCATCTTGCGGAAGCTCTTGATGCCGGAGGCAGCGAGGGTGCGGATCGGGCCTGCGGAGACGGCGTTGACGCGAGTACCTTCCGGGCCAAGGCTGCCGGCCAGGTAGCGTACGCCAGCTTCCAGGCTGGCCTTGGCCATGCCCATCACGTTGTAGTTGGGCATGGTGCGCTCGGCACCCAGATAGGTCAGGGTCAGGATGCAGCCGTTGCGACCCTTCATCATTGGGCGGCCGGCCTTGGCCAGGGCTACCAGGCTGTAGGCGCTGATATCGTGGGCAATCTTGAAGCCTTCGCGGGTGGTGACTTCAGTGAAGTCGCCATCCAGTTGATCGCCAGGTGCGAAGCCCACCGAGTGAA
This sequence comes from Pseudomonas sp. B392_1p, assembly GCF_052245235.1. NCBI lineage: Bacteria > Pseudomonadati > Pseudomonadota > Gammaproteobacteria > Pseudomonadales > Pseudomonadaceae > Pseudomonas > Pseudomonas sp. B392_1p. The sequence continues at coordinate 12,752 of NZ_JBQPXM010000007.1, read as the reverse complement.
CGATACCGTCCAGGCCGTCCCACTTTTTGCCCAGCTCTGCGAAGACGTTGACGATATCGTCGTCATTGGCCACGTCGCACGGGAAGCACAGCTCCGGACCCGAGCCCCAGCCAGCGGCGAATTCTTCAACGCGGCCCTTGAGCTTGTCGTTCTGGTAAGTGAAGGCGAGCTCGGCGCCTTCGCGGTGCATGGCGGCGGCGATGCCCGAGGCGATCGACAGCTTGCTGGCGACACCGACGATCAGGATGCGCTTACCGGCGAGAAAACCCATGTTCTATTCCTCTTGCTTGGTTAGTCGACGGTTGCTGGGGCCATAAAGGCCGCTTCCAGCAACTGCCGGGTATAAGGGTGCTGCGGGGCGGCGAATACCGTTGCTGCATCGCCTTGCTCAACCACCTGGCCCTGCTTCATCACCAGCAAATGGTGGCTCAGCGCTCTGACCACCGCCAGGTCATGGCTGATGAACAGGTAGGTCAGGTTGTACTTGGCCTGCAATGCCCGCAATAGTTCCACCACCTGGCGCTGCACCGTACGGTCGAGCGCCGAGGTGGGCTCGTCCAACAGAATCAGCGCCGGTTTCAGCACCAATGCGCGGGCAATGGCGATACGCTGCCGTTGCCCGCCAGAAAACTCATGGGGATAGCGGTGCCGGGTTTCCGGATCCAAACCTACCTCCACGAGCGCATCGATGATCGCTTGTTCCTGCTCCGCAGCCGTGCCCATCTTGTGGATGCGCAACCCTTCACCAACGATCTCGGCCACCGACATGCGTGGGCTGAGACTGCCGAAGGGGTCCTGAAAGACCACCTGCATCTGCCGCCGCAGCGGCCGCACCTGCTGCTGATTCATGCCGTCCAGTGCCTGGCCTTCGAAGCGAATGGCGCCCTGGCTACCTAGCAGCCGCAGAATCGCCAGCCCCAGGGTGGATTTACCGGAACCGCTTTCGCCCACGATGCCCAGGGTCTGGCCCTGGGGCAGGCTGAAACCGATGCCGTCCACCGCCTTCACATGATCCACGGTGCGGCGCAGGAATCCTTTCTTGATCGGGAACCACACGCGCAGGTCCTGCACTTCCAGCAGCGGCGCACCGGCGGGGTTGCTCGCCGGCTCGCCGCTGGGTTCGGCGCCCAGCAGTTCCCGGGTATAGGGATGCTGCGGAGTACGGAACAATTCGTCACACGATGCCTGTTCGACGACCCGACCGTGCTGCATGACACATACGCGATGGGCAATTCTGCGCACCAGGTTGAGATCGTGGCTGATCAGCAGCAGCGACATACCCAGGCGTACCTGCAGATCCTTGAGCAATTCGAGGATTTTCAGCTGCACGGTGACGTCCAGCGCAGTCGTAGGCTCATCGGCAATCAACAACTCAGGCTCGTTGGCCAGGGCCATGGCGATCATCACCCGTTGACGTTGTCCACCGGACAACTCATGGGGGTAGGCCTTGAGGCGCTTGCGCGGTTCGGGGATGCCGACCAGTTCCAGTAGCTCCAGGGTCCGGGCGGTGGCCGCGTTGCCGGTCAGGCCTTTGTGCAGGCTAAGCACCTCGTTGATCTGTTTCTCAACGCTATGCAGCGGGTTTAGCGAGGTCATGGGCTCCTGGAACACCATGGCGATGCGGTTGCCACGAATGCCGCGCAGCTGTGTCTCGCCGAGCTTAAGCAAGTTCTGCTGGCCGTAGTGGATAGTGCCGGCCGGATGGCGAGCCAGCGGGTAGGGCAGCAGGCGCAGGATGGAATGGGCGGTGACCGACTTCCCAGAGCCGCTTTCACCCACCAGCGCCAAGGTTTCGCCCTTGCGGATGTCAAAACTGACGCCTTCGACCACACGCTGGAACTGCTCGCCGCTACGGAACTCCACGGCCAGATCACGTACTTCAATCAGATTCTCGGCCATGTTTATTTCCTCGGGTCGAAGGCATCGCGGGCGGCTTCGCCGATGAATACCAGCAGGCTCAGCATGATCGCCAACACGGCGAAGGCGGCGATGCCCAGCCAGGGCGCCTGCAGGTTGGACTTGGCCTGGGCGACCAGCTCGCCCAGCGATGGGGAGCCGGCCGGCAAGCCAAAGCCGAGGAAGTCGAGTGCGGTCAGGGTGCCTATGGCGCCGGTCAGAATGAACGGCATGAACGTCATGGTGGAAACCATGGCGTTGGGCAGGATATGGCGGAACATGATCGCGCCGTTCTCCATGCCCAGCGCCCGTGCGGCGCGCACGTACTCCAGATTGCGCCCGCGCAGAAACTCGGCGCGCACCACATCCACCAGGCTCATCCACGAGAACAACAGCATCAGCCCCAGCAGCCACCAGAAATTCGGCTGCACGAAGCTGGCCAGGATGATCAGCAGATAGAGCACCGGCAGGCCCGACCAGATTTCCAGGAAGCGCTGGCCGACCAGATCCACCCAGCCGCCGTAAAAACCCTGTAGGGCGCCGGCGACTACGCCGATGATCGAGCTGAGGATGGTTAACGTCAGGGCAAACAGCACTGAAATGCGAAAGCCATAGATGATGCGCGCCAGCACATCGCGCCCTTGGTCATCCGTGCCGAACCAGTTCTGCGTCGAGGGCGGGGCAGGGGCGGGAACATTCAGGTCGTAGTTGATGCTGGCGTAGTCGAAGGGGATCAGCGGCCAGATCATCCAGCCCTGTTTGTCGCTGATCAGTTCCTGCACATAAGGGCTTTTGTAATTCGCTTCCAGCGGAAACTCACCGCCGAATACGGTTTCCGGGTAGCGCTTGAAAACCGGCGTGTACCACTGGCCTTCATAACTGACCAGCAGCGGCTTGTCGTTGGCGATCAGCTCCGCACCGAGGCTGAGAACGAACAGGGCGAGGAACAGCCACAGCGACCACCAGCCGCGCTTGTTGGCTTTGAAGCGTTCGAAACGGCGTTGATTGAGGGGGGACAGTTTCATCTCAACCCTCCCGGCTGGCAAAGTCGATGCGCGGATCGACCAGGGTGTAGGTGAGATCGCCGATTAGCTTCACGATCAGCCCCAGCAAGGTGAACAAGAACAATGTGCCGAACACCACCGGGTAGTCACGGTTGAGCGCCGACTCGAAGCTGAGCAGCCCCAGGCCATCCAGTGAGAAGATCACCTCGATCAGCAACGACCCGGTAAAGAACATGCCGATAAAGGCCGCCGGGAAACCGGCGATGATGATCAGCATGGCGTTGCGAAACACATGGCCGTAGAGCACGCGGTTATTGCTCAAGCCTTTGGCGCGCGCAGTCACTACGTACTGCTTGCCGATCTCATCAAGGAAGCTGTTTTTGGTCAGCAGCGTGAGGGTGGCAAAGTTGCCAATCACCAAGGCAGTCACGGGCAGGGCCAGGTGCCAGAAATAATCGAGGATCTGTGCCCCCAGGCTCAACTGGTCGAAGTTGCTGGAGGTGAGTCCGCGCAGTGGGAACCAATTGAGGTAACTGCCGCCGGCGAACACCACGATCAGCAAGATGGCAAACAGGAACGCGGGAATCGCGTAGCCGACGATAATGGCCGAACTTGTCCAGACATCGAAGGCGCTGCCGTGGCGGGTGGCCTTGGCAATGCCCAAGGGAATCGACACCAGGTACATCAGCAAAGTGCTCCACAGCCCCAAGGAAATGGAGACCGGCATCTTTTCGATGATCAGGTCGGTCACCTTGGCATCGCGGAAGAAGCTATCGCCGAAGTCGAAGCGGGCGTAGTTCTTGAGCATGATCCAGAAGCGTTCCACGGCAGGCTTGTCAAAGCCGTACATCTTCTCGATTTCGGCCACCAGCTCAGGGTCAAGGCCCTGGGCACCGCGGTAGTTGGAACCGGCCGACGCAACCTCAGCACCGCCGCCCGAAATGCGCCCGGTGGCGCCGCCGGCGGCGGCATCGAAGCCCTCCAGCTTGGCGATCATCTGCTCCACCGGGCCGCCCGGCGCCGCCTGGATGATGATGAAATTGATCAGCAGAATACCAAACAGGGTTGGAATGATGAGCAGCAGCCGCCGCAGGATATACGCGAGCATCAGCGGGCTTCCTGCTCAGCTACGGCGGTTTGGCTTGCGTCACCTTCTTGACCTTTGACCCACCAGGTCAGCAGGCCGATGTCATAGGCGGGCGTGCGGGGCGGGCGGGCCAGGTGCGTCCAGTGAGCGACGCGCCAAGTATCGGTGTAGTAGTTGGGAATCACATAGTGCCCCCAGAGCAGGACACGGTCCAGGGCGCGGGCGTGGTCGATCAGGCTTTGCCGAGAGTCGGCGCGTATCAGCCCTTCCACCAGGGTGTCGATGGCCGGGTCGCGCAGGCCGATGAAGTTGCGACTGCCCGGGCTGTCGGCACTGCGGGAATGCCAGAACTCCATTTGTTCGTTGCCCGGCGAGTTGGACTGCGGCCAAATGCTCGAGGTCATGTCGAAGTCCCGCGAGCGCAGGCGGTTGATGAACTGCGAGACATCGACGCGGCGCAGTTGCAGATCAATGCCCAGTTCGGCGAGGTTGCGCTTGAACGGTAGGATCACCCGCTCCAGGTTGGCCTGTACGACTAGGAACTCAAAAGTCAGTGGCTGACCCTCGGCATTCACCATACGGTCATTTTCCACCCGGTAACCGGCGTCCAGCAGCAATTGATACGCGCGTCGTTGCTGGTCGCGAATGATGCCGCTGCCGTCGCTGACGGGTGTCTGGAATGCGGTGTCGAACACTTCAGCGGGGATTTGCCCGCGCAGGGGCTCGAGAAGGGCTAATTCGCCGGGTGTGGGCAAGCCCCGGGAGGCAAGTTCGGAGTTTTCGAAGAAGCTGTGGGTGCGCTTGTAGGCGCCAAAAAACAGTTGCTTATTGGTCCACTCAAAGTCGAACAAGAGCGAGATGGCTTCACGCACCCGGCGGTCTTGAAACATGGGGCGACGCAGGTTGAAGGTGAACCCCTGCATGCCCACCGGATTGTGGTTGGGGATCGCCTCCTTGACGATGCGGCCTTCCCGCAGTGCTGGGCTGTCGTACCCGGTGGCCCAGTCCTTGGCGGAGTATTCAAGGTTGTAATCGAACTGGCCGGCCTTGAAGGCCTCCAGTGCTACCGACATGTCGCGGTAATAGTCGAGATTGATCGCGTCAAAATTATATTGGCCACGGCTGACTGGCAGGTCCGCAGCCCACCAGTTCTTGACCCGTGCATAGCGTACCGAGCGCCCGGCGGCAAAGCTGGCAATCTGGTACGGGCCACTGCCCAGTGGCGGCTCGAGGCTGGTGCGGCTGAAGTCGCGCTTGGCCGGGAGGACTTTCAGATCGCTTAGCTCGCGTAGCAGTTCGGGGCTGGCGGGTTGGCCGAGGTCGAACTCAAGTGTCTGCCCGTCGATGATGCGAACGTTCTGGATGTCGGCCAGGTGCGCGTCATCGGTACTGCTCGATTGCTTCAATTGCCGCCACGATTGCCGGATATCTTCGGGGCTGACGGCCTCGCCGCCTTCGGCAATATTCACGTGCAGCGTTCGACCGTCTTCGCTGGGCACAAGGTGCGCCTTGTCGCCGAGACGCGGCGCTGTGGCGAGCTTGCCGGTGTCGCGTTCCAGCCACCAATGCTTGGGCAGAATCTGCAACTGGCCGAGGATCAAGGGCAGCTCGCGGTTGCCGGTGTGAGTGAAGTCGAAGCGCACCCGCTGCGGGTCTTCAACGACCACCTCGGCAACATCAGCGTAATAGTGGCGGTACATCGGATCACCCTGTTGGATCAGGGTGTTGAAGGTAAACACGACATCCTCGGCTGTCACCGGGGTTCCGTCATTGAAACGGGCTTCGGGGCGCAAGTAGAAACGCACGAAGCTGTTGTCCGGGGCTTTCTCGATCTTCTCGGCCAGCAAGCCGTACTCGGTGAAGGGTTCGTCTGGGGAATGGTAAGTCAGCGTGTCGTATACCAGGCCGATCATGCTGGCTTCATTACCCTTGGGAATGAAAGGGTTGAAGCTGTCAAAACCGTTCAGACCTGCCAAGCGTAAAGTGCCGCCTTTGGGAGCGTCAGGATTTACGAAGTCGAAATGCTGGAAACCTGCCGAGTATTTGGGCGCTTCGTCATACAAGGTCAGCGCGTGGCGTGGCTCCGCAGTGGCGAGCGAGGCCATGCCCATCAGCAGTACGGCGCAGCCAGTCATGAAAAAAGCGTGCAGCGGGGTGCTCATCGGGCAGTGTTCTCCGTGGGCTTCATCCACCAGGCGCGAAGGCCCAGTGTGTAGGGCGGCGTGGTGACAAAGGCGAACCGGTTACGGTAGGCCAGGCGATGCTTGTCGAGGTACCAGTTGGGAATGCTGTAATGCTGCCACAGCAGTACGCGATCAAGGGCGCGGATGGCGGCGATCTGCTCTTCTCGTGTGGTGGCAGCCAGCAGCTTGTCGAGCATGGCATCGACGACCGGATCGGCGACGCCGGCGTAATTGCGACTGCCGCGAATAGAAGCCTGCGAGGAATGAAAATATTGCCATTGTTCCAAGCCGGGGCTGAGGGTTTGCGGCAGAGTCATCAGTACCATGTCGAAGTCGAATTGATCCAGGCGCTGCTTATATTGGGCGCGATCCACGGTACGCAAACTTACCTGCACGCCGAGGCGTGCCAAGTTTTCACGGTAGGGCTGAAGAATTCGCTCCAGGCGCGGATTGACCAGCAGGACCTCGAAGCGTAGCGGCTGGTTGCGGGAATTGCGCAAACCCTGGCTGGTGGATTTCCAGCCGGCCTCGGCAAGCAGGCCCAATGCACGGCGAACCGTGTTGCGGGGGATGCCGCGTCCATCCGTACGGGGCATTTCCCAAGGCTGATCGAGCAGGCCGCTGGGCAGTTGCTGACGCCAGGGGGAGAGCAAAAGCCATTCAGCTCCTTCGGGTTTGCCAGTAGCGGCGAACTCGCTGTTCGGGAAGTAGCTTTCGCTGCGCCGATAAGCATTGTTGAAAAGGGTGCGATTGGCCCACTCGAAATCGAGCATCAACCCCATGGCTTCACGCACACGGCGGTCGGCGAACAGTGCGCGCCGACTGTTCATGAACAGGGCTTGGGTCTGGGTGGGTATCTGGTGGGCTATTTCTGCGCGGATCACTTCGCCGCGGCTGACCGCTGGAAAGTTATAGCCGCTGGCCCAGTTTTTTGCCTGGTTCTCCAGGAAGATATCGAACTCACCGGCCTTGAAGGCTTCGAAGGCCACATGGTTGTCGCGGTAATACTCCACCTCGATACGGTCGAAATTGTATTTGCCGCGGTTAACGGGCAGATCCTCACCCCACCAGCCCTTCACGCGCTCGAACACCAGGCGCCGCCCGGGATCAACCTGGGTGATGCGGTAGGGGCCGCTGCCCAACGGAGGTTCGAAGGTGGTGGCCTTTAGGTCGCGTTTTTTCCAATAGTGCTGGGGCAGCACCGGCAATTCGCCAAGACGCAAAATCAGCAACGGATTGCCGGCGCGCTTGAACACGAAGCGGATGCGTTGGCTGTTCAAGATGTCCACCCGCGCCACTTCCTGCAGGTTGGTGCGATATTGCGGATGGCCTTCACGCAGCAGGAGTTGATAGGAGAACGCCACGTCGGCGGCGGTAATCGGCTTGCCATCGTGAAAACGAGCAGTCTTGCGCAGGTTGAAGACGACCCAGCTGCGATCTTCGCCGTACTCAACGGATTCGGCGATCAAGCCATAACTGGATGCCGGTTCATCGCCGGAGGGGTCGTAGACACCTGTGCCGACCATCAGCGGCGCGTTCAGCTCGCTGACACCGTACTGGTAGAAGTTGGCCGTAGCCGAGGGGCTGGTGCCCTTGAGGGAGTAGGGGTTGAGGGTATCGAAGGTCCCCGAGCCCATGATGCGCAGGGTGCCGCCTTTGGGCGCGGTCGGATTTACCCAGTCGAAATGGGTAAAGCTGGTGGGATATTTGAGCGTGCCGAACTGTGCGTAGCCGTGACTGTGGGTGACCGCAGCGTAGCCGGGCATGCTGGTGGTCAGGCACAGCAACACAAGTAAAAAACGGCACATCAAAGAAATACACCCGGTCCATGGTGGCGGAAAGGCTGGCGGTACAGTATCAGCTTGTTCCCAAGGGAAAAAGCCTGCCACCACGGCACATCGGGTAATCGGTGGAAAGACGTTGCGCCGCTCAATTGGCCAGATAAAGCGTCAGTGTCTGGCCAGGCTTCAAGGAGGAACTGCTGCTCGGATTCCAGCTTTGCAGATTGGCCAGGTTGACGTTGAAGCGTTTGGCGATGCGATACAGGGAGTCGCCTTCACGTACCTTGTAGAGGGTGGCAGTTTGCGTCTGGGTGGACTTGCCAGTGCCGCCATGCAGCGTCAGGACCTGATCAATCCTCAGGTTGTTACCGGACAATTTGTTCCAGCGCTGCAAGTCCTTGACGCTGACCTGGTGGGCGCGCGCAATTGTCCACAGGGAGTCGCCGTTCTTCACCCGGTAGTTGTATGAAGAACCGGAGGTGTGGCTGGCCAGATTGGTCGGAGCGGTGGACCGAGCGGGCTGGCCTGCGTGGGACGGAATGCTCAGCACCTGACCGATACGCAAATGACTGCCGGACAGTCGGTTGATTTCTTGCAGCATGCCGACCGTGAGGTTATTGCGGCGCGCGATGGTGTAGAGACTGTCACCGGAGCGCACTTTGTACTCATGCCAGTCCACCAACTCTTGCTCCGGCATCTCGGCCAGGTTGGCGGCGAGGATTTCCACATTACCGGTCGGTACCAGCAAATGCTTGGGACCGTCCATGGTGATCCGGCGCTTGAACGCCGGATTGAGCATGTAGAGTTCCTGTTCGTCGATCTCGGCCAGTTTGGCGGCACGCCGCAGGTCCATGCGCTGCTTGATTTCGACGACTTCGAAGTAGGGTTCGTTGGCGATCGGGCTGAGCGCTACGCCGAACTCCTCAGGCGACATGACCAATTGCGACAGGGCAAGAAACTTGGGCACGTAATTGCGCGTCTCGCGAGGCAGCGGCAGGCTCCAAAAGTCGGTGGGCTTGCCGGCGCTGCGGTTGCGTGCAATGGCGCGACCTACAGTGCCTTCACCGGCGTTGTAAGCCGCCAGGGCTAGCATCCAGTCGCCATTGAACATGGTGTTCAGGCGCGACAGGTAATTGAGTGCCGCGTCGGTGGAGGCGGTGATGTCGCGGCGACCGTCATACCAGTTGGTCTGGCGCAGGTTGAAGTGACGGCCGGTGGCGGGAATGAACTGCCAGAGACCCACAGCGTGGGCGCGGGAATACGCGAGCGGATCATAGGCGCTTTCAATGACGGGCAACAGAGCCAGCTCCAGCGGCAGATCGCGTTCCTCCAGACGCTCGACAATGTAATGGATGTAGAGGCTGGCGCGTTCGCTGGCGACTTCCAGTGAGCGTGGATAATCGATGAACTGCTGTCGGTGATAATCGATTTGGGCGTTGGCTTCGATGAACTCCTGCATCTTGAAGCCGACCCGCATGCGCTCCCAGATATCCTCGGGCGGTGTAATCAAGGCATTGGGCTGGGGTAGCCAGTCGGCATCCGCTGCGGAGCCCGAGGCGATGATCTCGCCTGATTCTGGAGCGCTGCCGGTCTGAGTCAGGTTTTGGCAACCGGCAAGAAAGAGGGAAAGGAGCAGGGCTGTGGTCTTGATACAAGGAGCCAATGCGCTGGCGTTAAACAGTTTCGATGCGATTAGCGACATTGGCTGGAATCGTTCCGCTTAAAAAATTGTCGCGATTCTAGGAACCCCACCTAGGGGGGTCAAGCAGCCAATGTGACCGGCTCGGTTGTTCTGATTATTCAGAAATGATCTTTCCAGGCGCGCAATGCAGCGAAAACGGCCTTTGTGTCCTCGGCCTGGACGTTCCTTTCGGCTGCAACCATTTGTTTAACAGATGTTTCCTGGCAGCGCAGGAAGGGGTTGGTGGCTCGTTCCAGCTGCAAACTGGACGGGAGGCTGATACGGCCCGTGGCCCGCCATCCTTCCACTTCAGCAATTCGCGCAACGATGGCAGGGTTATGCGGTTCCACTGCCTGGGCGAAGCGCAGGTTGCTTAGGGTGTATTCATGCGCGCAATAGACCAGCGTGGCATCGGGTAGCGCGGCCAGCCGAGTCAGTGACTCATGCATCTGCTCGGCGGTGCCTTCAAATAGGCGACCGCAGCCGGCGGCAAACAGCGTGTCGCCACAAAACAGCAGCGGCGTGGCGGCCTCGTGGTAATAGGCGATATGGCCCAAAGTATGCCCCGGAACATGCAGGATTTGGAACGCATGATCGAGCACGCTGATAGTGTCGGCATCGTTCAGTGCATGGTCACACACCGGGATTTTTTCCGTCGCGGGGCCATAGACGCGTGCTGCTGTTTCTTGCTGAAGTGCCGTGGTGCCGCCCACATGATCGAAATGATGATGGGTGATAAGAATGTCGGTTAGTCGCCAGTCAGGGTGTGCCGCCAGCCACGCCCGTACGGGGGCGGCATCACCTGGGTCCACTACAGCGCATTCTTTGCGGGCAGGGTTGCGCAACAGCCAGATATAGTTGTCATTGAAGGCGGGCAGAGCATCGATCTCGAGCATGGTGAACTGTCCTGGTCGGTAAGGGCATCCTAGGATGCCTAGGGTCTGTGCCGTTTCGTCAGCCGTCCGTGGCGTGCGGTTCTCGGCGAAACGGCGCGACTGGGGAATACATCTGCTCAATCTTGCGGGAGATGGATATGACCGAACAACCCTTTGCACAAGCCGACCCTCGGTGGTTGGCATTGATTAGCGAGGCGCGGACATGGTTCGCCGGGCCTTTGGGGCAGCAGATGCTGGCTGAAGAGCGCCCCTTGATCGAGGCGGAACTGTCGCGCTTTTTCGGTGGTTATCTCGTGCAATACGGTCCGGTGCCGGACCTCATCAAGGCACGACAGATTCGGCACAGTATCAGCCTTGGTGCGCCTTTTTCGGGTGTGGAAGTCGCCTGCGAAGAGCAGGCCTGGCCTTTGGGAGAGCACGGCGCCGACCTGGTGGTCTTGCAACATGGGCTGGATTTCAGTCTTTCACCCCATGGGTTGTTGCGTGAAGCGGCCCGAAGCGTGCGGCCTGGCGGTCACTTGCTAATCATTGGCATTAACCCCTGGAGCAGCTGGGGCATGCGGCATTATTTCGCAGGTGATGGGTTTCGGCAGGCGCGTTGCATAGCACCCAATCGGGTTTATGACTGGCTGAACCTGCTGGGTTTCTCGCTGGAGAAACGCCGCTTTGGGTGTTATCGTCCGCCGCTTGTCTCGCAGGCCTGGCGAGCACGCTTGGCGGGCCTGGAGCACTGGGGCAGTCGTTGGCAAACGCCTGGCGCCGGTTTCTATTTATTGGTGGCGCGCAAGCTGGCTGTCGGTGTCCGGCCCTTGCGACAAGCGCGCCGCGAGCCGATGGGCAAGTTGATTCCAATGCCTGTGATCAAGATCAGTCGGCGTAATTCCGAGCATTTGAAAAATACATGAGTGAACAAGTCGAGATCTACACCGACGGTGCCTGCAAAGGCAATCCTGGACCCGGTGGCTGGGGCGCGTTGCTGATCTACAAAGGTGTAGAACGTGAGTTGTTTGGCGGCGAGATGGATACCACCAACAATCGCATGGAATTGACCGCGGCGATTCGTGCGCTGGCCGAACTCAAGCGCTCCTGTGCGGTGCGCCTGGTAACTGACTCGCAATACGTCATGCAGGGCATTCAGGACTGGATGCCGAACTGGAAAAAGCGGGGCTGGAAAACTGCGGCCAAGCAGCCTGTCAAGAATGCAGATTTGTGGCAGCAACTCGATGAGCAGGTCAACCGACACCAGGTGACCTGGCAATGGGTGCGTGGCCATACCGGGCATCCAGGCAATGAGCGAGCCGATGAGCTGGCCAACCGTGGCGTGATCCTGGCCAAACAACAACACCGGAGTTGACAGAAAAAGCATGCGCAGCGTTGTACTTGATACCGAAACCACCGGCATGCCGGTTACCGATGGGCATCGAATCATTGAAATCGGTTGTGTGGAGCTGATTGGCCGGCGCCTCACAGGCAACCATTTTCATGTGTACCTGCAGCCAGATCGCGACATCGACGAAGGCGCGATCGCCGTGCACGGCATCCGTAATGAAGACCTCATCGGCAAGCCCCGCTTCAAGGATGTGGCCGATGATTTCTTCGAATTCGTCAAAGGCTCGCGGCTGATCATCCACAACGCGGCGTTCGATATTGGCTTCCTCAATAACGAATTCGCCTTGCTGGCGCAGACGGAGCGGGCTGATCTGGCCGAACACTGCTCGGTGCTCGACACCTTGTTGATGGCTCGTGAGCGTCATCCGGGCCAGCGCAACAACCTCGATGCACTGTGCAAACGCTACGGCGTTGATAACTCGGGCCGCGAATTGCACGGCGCCTTGCTCGATGCCGAGATTCTCGCCGACGTTTTCCTGGCGATGACGGGCGGGCAGACCAATCTGTCCCTGGCCGGAGAGGGCAGCGACGCTTCCACAGGCAACCGGCCGCAGGCCAGCCCGATCCAGCGCCTGCCTGCCGAGCGGGCTCGTGGTTTGGTGCTGAAGGCCAATGAAGCCGAACTGGCTGCCCATGCCGCGCGGCTGGCCGTGTTGGAGAAAGCCTCGGGCGCGGCGCCTTTGTGGGCGCAATTGGAGCAGGCGTAACGCGCTTCAGGCTTGTTGCCCGCCGTTAACCCGCCCCATGCTAAGCAGCTTGCAGCTTGCAGCTTGCAGCTTGCAGCTTGCAGCTTGCAGCTTGCAGCTTGCAGCTTGCAGCTTGCAGCTTGCAGCTT